>JAFGRB010000462.1 GCA_016935365.1 Deltaproteobacteria bacterium | reverse complement strand
CGCTAGCGAGCTGGGACTGCGAGGCCTACATGGACCCCAGCATATCCCTTATCGCCTACGCGAGCTTCCAGTAGCTCACTGGATCTGCTGGATGACCTTGGCGGTCTTGCCGGCCTGGATCTGGACGGTGACGCTGAGGGATTTGCCGTCCTTGGTCTTGAAGGTCACCTTGTGCTTGCCGGCCTTGAGCGCGATCTTCTTCTTGGGCGGGATGGGCGTCCACAGGCCGGTGTCCTTGCCGTCGATGAAGACCTTGGCCCACGGCTTGGTGTTGGCCAGCAAGAAGCCCGTCCCGCCGCCTCCTGCGGCCGCGACCTTGGGCTTGTCCTCGGTCGTCTTGCCGTCCTTCTTCAGCGCTGCGCTGATCTTGACGGGCTTGTCGTCTTTGAACTTGACGCCGCGGATGTGCTTCTTGAAGCCCGCCTTGGAGATCACCACGAAGTACTTCTTGCCGATCTCCAATCCAGAGATGGTCTTGGGCGTCTTGCCGGAGTCCTTGCCGTTGATCAGGATCTCCGCGCCGGCCGGGGTGGACTGGACGATCAGCTTGGGGCCCGCGGCCATGGCCACGACCCGCTCCTTCGGGGGCTTCTTCCGGCGCTTCCTGTCCGGGGTCTTGTCGTGCGCGGGCGAGGTGTCCGCGGAGAGCTTCTCCTTGAAGGGCGTGTCGGGCTTTGGCGGCTCGGGCTTTGGCGGCTCGGGCTTTGGCGGCTCGGGCTTGGGGGGCTCGGGCTTTGGCGGCTCGGGCTTGGGGGGCTCGGGCTTGGGGAGCTCGGGCTTGGGGGGCTCGGGCTTGGGCGGCTCGGGCGCTGGCTGGCCCGGGCCCGTGTCGGCGACCGCTCCCGGCTGAGCGGGTGCTCCTCCCGGCGAGCTGTCGGCCGCACCGCCAGGCTGCGCGTCGCCGACGGCTGGACCCGGCTCGGCCGCGTCGCCGGGATCGACGGCCGGCTTCATGGGCACCGGTGCCTGGGGCGGAAGCTCGGGCGGGGCGTTGGAGTGCACGAAGAGGAAGTAGCCCGCCAGGCCCGCCACGGTCAGGCCGGCTGCGAACGTGGCCGCGATGGCGATCATCCCGCTCGACTTCCGCGGCGCCTTCTTGGCGGCTGCCAGCGACTTCTTGCCGACATACTCGGTACCCGTGCTCTTCCGATCGCGGGTGGGCCGCTCGCGCCTGCCGGGCCGTGCGCGCTGGCCGGGCCGCTCGCGCTGGCCGGGCCGCTCGCGCTGGCCGGGCCGCTCGCGCTGGCCGGGCCGCTCGCGCTGGGCGGGCCGCTCGCGCTGGGCGGGCCGTCTTTTCTCGGGGCGCTCCCGGCGCGGCCGGTAGGGCTCGGCGCCGCGGTCGGTGGAGATGGCATCGCGTTCGGAGGTGCTGATGGCGTCGCGGTCCCGGGCGAAGACCTCGGCCACCTCCTCGTCATCGTCCTCGACCGGCTCGTCGGCCCACGGGCGGTCGTCTTTCTTGGCCGCGGCCTCGGCCTCGGCGATGGCGTCGAAGCCGCCGTGGAGCACGACGGTCGCCAGGCCGTCGATCGGCGCACCTGCAGCGCTCGAGTCCACCTCGACCGAGCTCACGGACGGCAGCTCCTGGGTCGCGGTCTCGTACTCGTTGACCTGCTCCTCGGTCAGAATCCGGGTGGGCCGGTGGAGCAGACCGGGATCCTCGGCCGCCGGCGACGGCGCCTCGACCGTCCTGTCGTCCTCCTCTTCTTCCAGGGACTCCGGCAGGATCTGGGTCTTCTGGTAGAGCAGGCCCTCTTTGGCGGGCGCCGGCTCCGCAGCGAGAACCGCGTCCTCCACGTGCACCGTGGAGCTGGCCTTGGAGGCCTTCTTGGCCTCTTCCGCCCACGGGTAGCCCCGCTCGCGGTACAGGGCGAGCTTTTCGTTTTCCTTCTTGAGCTCCTCGTCGAAGAGATCGCGCATGAAGGCCCCGAGGCTCTTCGAGGTGGTCAGGGTGCCCTCGTGCATGAGGAAGCGGACCAGCTCCTCCTGCATGTCGCTGGCCCACTCGAAGCGCTCCTCGGGATCGCGCGCCAGGGAGCGCAGGATCACCTTCTCCAGGTCCTTGGGGATCTTGCTGTTGTAGGTCGTGGGCGGCACGACCTGGGCGTTGCGGACCTTCTCCAGGGTGCCGAAGTCGCTCTCGGCGCCGAAGAGCCGCTCTCCGGTCAGCATCTCGTAGAGCAGGATGCCCACCGAGAAGATATCCGAGCGGTGGTCGAGCGGGTGGCCGCGGACCTGCTCCGGGGACATGTAACCGAACTTGCCCTTCAGGGTGCCGGCGGTGGTGCGCCCCATGCGGTTCTGGGCCTTGGCGATGCCGAAGTCGATCAGCTTGACGCTGCCGTCGTAGGAGATCAGCACGTTGCCAGGGCTGACGTCCCGGTGGATGATCTGGAGGTTGCTGCCCGAGGCGTCCTTCTTGCGGTGTGCGTACTCGAGCCCCTCGCAGATACGAGAGGCGACCAGCACCGCGATCGGGATGGGCGTCGTCTGCCGCCGTCTCGACAGCTTGTCGTAGACGCGCGCCAGATCCCGGCCGTGACAGAACTCCATGGCGATGTAGTAGTCGGTGCCCTCCTTGCCGAGCTCGTTGATCTGGATGATGTTGGAGTGGCTCAAGGTCGAGGCGATGCGCGCCTCGTCGATGAACATGGTGATGAACTCTTCATCCTCGGCCATGTGGGGCAGGATCTTCTTGATGACCAGGAGCCGTTCGAAGCCGGCTGCCCCGAAGGACTTGGCAAGGAAGACCTCGGCCATACCGCCGACGGCGATTCGCTCGAGGAGGTGGTATTTTCCGAAGGGCGCCGGGAGTTCCACTTGGCCCTGCCTCTCGTAAGCTACTATGGTCCTAGACGGCCGAGGCGCCGTCAAGGGTTCAGTCGCAAAAAAAGCCGGCCGGCTCATCGGCCGCGATCGCAGACCCCCCAGTGCTCCACGCCCAAAAGGCCGATGCACGTGCCGCCGCTGCAGCCCAGGCCGTTGTGGACGTTGCAGATATCGTAGCAAGAATAGCTACTTCCGTCGCCGGCGCACATCTGCCCTCGCGGGCAGTCGTCGGAGATGCTAGCCAGGCACTGGCTGCCGGAGCCGAGGTTCCAGTCGCAGATCGGCGCGCTCTCGCCGATGGTGCACTTGTAGCCCGACGGGCAGTCCTGCTCGAGGGGATGACAGTCGGGCACACAGACTCCCCAGTTGGGGATGTCTCCCACGGTGTAGCAGTAGACCCCGTAGGGACAGCCCTGATCGGTGGCATAGATACAGATGTCATGACACTCGTAGTAGACGCCGGCCGTGGCGCAGAGGGTGCCGGCCGGGCAATCGTCGAGCCCCTGGGTGTAGCAATCGGATCCGTCGCCGGCCGGCAGGCAGACCGGGGTGTTGCCTGCATCGAAGCTGCATCGCTGGCCGTAGGGGCAGCCCTGCTGGATCGGATCGCACTGGCATGTGCCATAACCCGGCAGGCCGTCGAGCGGGCTGCAGCTGTAGCCGGTGCTGCAGCCCGCGCCGGTGCTGCTCGAGCAGATGGCGTGGCAGTCGAAGGCGCCGCCGTAGCCCGTGCAGAGCATGCCGGCCGGGCAGTCGTCTGCCTGGCCGGCCCGGCACTGCTGGCCGCTGCCGGCCGGCAGGCAGACGGGCTGGCCATTTGCATCCACGGTGCACTTCTGGCCGGTCGGGCAGTCCTGGGACAGCAGGTCGCAGCTGCTCGAGCCCTGGCAGATCCCCCCGACGCAGCTCTCGCCGGCACCGCAGTGCCGATCTTCGAGGCACTCGGCGGTGGTGCAGGACTCGTCCAGGCAGTGCTGCCCGCTCGGGCAGTCCGCGTCCGAGCTGCACTCCGGGCCCGCGGGCACGCACTGCCCTCCGACGCATTCCTCGTCCTGGCCGCAGTCGGCATCCGAGCTGCACTCGACGTCCTCCATGCAGCGGCCCAGCTCACAGTGCTCGCCGCTCGCGCAGTCGGCGTCGCTCATGCAACCGGGAACGCGGCAGCGCCCATCGACACAGTGGAAGCCGGCCATGCAGTCGGCATCGGTCGTGCACTCGGGCGCGGCCTGGCAGACGCCGTCGATGCAGCGCTCGCCGGCAGCGCAGTCGGCGTCCGAGCTGCAGCCGCAGTCCCCGCCGGGGCAGGGCTCGCACAGGCCCTCTGCGCAGCGCATGCCGTCCGGGCAATCGGTGTCCGAGCCGCAAGCGGCCGGCACGCATTCGTGCAGGCTCGGATTGCAGCGGGTGCCCGGCCCGCAGTCCGCATCTGTCTGGCAGCCGGGCAGGCAGTGACCCGCGTCGCACCAGGTTCCGTCCGGGCAGTCGAGGGCCGAGCTGCAGGCCGACTGGCAGATTCCGCCCTCGCAGACCTGGCCCGCGAGGCAGTCCGCATCGCCCGTACAGAAGCCGGAGGTGGGCCGGCAGTGTCCCGAGAGGCAGATCTCGCCCGCTCTGCAGTCGCGATCCGCGGCGCACTCGGGCTTCTCGACGCTGCAAGCTGCGGCCAGGCCCAGGGCCAGCGTGCATATGGGGACGATTCGGGCCATGGAACTCGTCCATCCTAGCATGCAGCTGCCGGCTCGGGCAAGAGCCGCTTAGAATTCAACGGCTTGATTGGCTCGAAACGATACGCGAATTGCAGCTCGACATCCGTCTGCTCTTTCGCGTAGGGTCGTGAAGCATGGCGATCGTGGTCAACGGTGAGCTCAGCACCTGGCGCGAGGGTCTGACCATCGCGGAGCTATTGGAGGAGAAGCGGTTCTCCTTTCCGCTCAAGACCGTCTTCGTCAACGGCGAGCGGATCCCGCGCGCCGAGCACGGGCGTCGTGCGCTTGCCGACGGCGACCGGGTGGACGTGATGCACTTGATGAGCGGTGGATGATGGCCCGGAAGGCCATCTGCGCGATAGCGAGGAGGAAGAGATGAGCTGGATGCGTGTGCTTCTCGTGCTCGGATGGACGGCGCTCTTGATCGCGGGCTGCGGCGGCGGTGGATCCGAGGTCTGCAGCCCCGACAACCCGAACGGCGACTGTCCGCCCGGACAGCACTGCGAGGGCGGCCAGTGCGTCTCCGACGCACCGGCCTGCTCGCCGGAGAGCCCGCAGGGCGTCTGCCCGGACGGGCAGACCTGCCTCGACGGCGAGTGCGTGGCGGACTCCGAGCTCTGCTCGGCGCTCCAGCCGGAGGGCCGCTGCCCGGCCGGCCGGACCTGCCTCGACGGCGTGTGCCGGGACGACGATCAACTGTGCTCGGGAGAGAACCCGACCGGCCTGTGCTCGGCCGGCAGCGAGTGCGTGGACGGGACCTGCGTGGCGCAGGCCGAGCTCTGCTCGCGGCAGAATCCCGAGGGCCGATGTCCGGCAGGCGAGACCTGCATCGACGGTTCGTGTGTGGACAACGAGCTGATCTGCAGCCCGCTCAACCCGGACGGCCTCTGCCCTGAGGGAATGACCTGCGTGGATGGCACCTGCACGGACACGGCTCATCCCTGTAGCCCCGATTACCCCCACGGCAGCTGCCCGGGCGGCCAGACCTGCATCGATGGCTCCTGCGTGAACAACGAGCTGCTCTGCAGCCCGGGAAACCCGGCTGGCCTGTGCCCGAGCGGCGAGGTCTGCCAGGGGGGCATGTGCGTGGACGCGAGCAGCGTGTGCAGCCAGCAGAATCCGCACGGAAGCTGCGAGGCGGGCGAGACCTGTCTGGATGGCACCTGTGTCGACGACGACTTGCTGTGCAGTGCGGAGAACCACACGGGTCTGTGCCCGGACGGCGAGACCTGTCTGGACGGCAGCTGTGTCGACGACGCGCTGCTGTGCGGGCTCGCCAATCCCGAAGGCCTGTGCCCGGCGGGCGAGACCTGCCTGGAAGGGCGCTGCGTGGATGACGAGCTGTTGTGCAGCCCGGAGAACCCCCACGGGCTGTGTCCCGGCGAGCTGGTGTGTGTGGACGGGGCGTGTCGCGAGGAGACCGAGCCCTGCAGCCCGGCCCACCCCAACGGCGTGTGTCCGACAGGTGAGACCTGCCTCGACGGCACGTGCGTTCTGGACAGCGAGCTGTGCTCTCCGACCAACCCGACCGGCCGCTGTCCGGCCGGAGATCAATGCCTGGACGGGGTCTGCACGCCCGCCGGCGACGTCTGCTCTCCGACCAACCCGACCGGGCTGTGCTCGACGGGGGAGAGCTGTCTGGACGGGCAGTGCGTCGACGAGGACCTGCTCTGCAGCCCGACCAACCCGGCCGGCTACTGTCCGGCCGGCCAGACCTGCCAGGACGGCACATGCCAGCCGGGCGCATCGGCCTGCAGCCCGACCAACCCGACCGGCGTCTGCCCCCTCGGGCAGCTGTGCATCGACGGGGCCTGCGAGCCGCTGGACGAGTCGGTGCTGTGCGACGACGACAACGACTGCACCCTGGACCTGTTCGATTTCGTCCGGAATCGCTGCGTGCACCAGGCCCAGGCCGCGGCTTGCTCGGATGGCAATGCGTGCACCGATGACGTCTGTGTGGACGGGAGCTGCGTGAGCACGCCGATCACCGGCTGCGCGGAGCCGCCCGAGATCGATCCGGTCGTCTCGCCGACCAACGTCGGCACGCTGAACCTGTCGGGCCGCAAGGCGGTCAATGCGGCCATCTGGATCAACGGCCAGCAGGCCGTGCCGTCCGACGACCAGACGAGCTGGCTCGTGGTCATCGACCTGGATCCCGGCGAGAACGTCTTCGAGATCTGGAGCCACCTGGGCGTGGACTCCGAGTCGGTCACCGTCACGGTGATCTACGACATCACGCCGCCGCGCACGTTCATCACCCCGGGCGGCGGGCGCTTCGATACGCCCCTGACCGTGACCGTCGCCAGCGATGAGCCCGCGGTGGTCTACTTCAGCGAGAACGGATCCGAGCCGACCGCGCACTCGGAGGCCTTCTTCTCGGTCCGCACCTTCCGCGTCTTCGACGACACGCGGCTCGCCTTCCACGCCGTGGACCTGGCCGGCAACGAGGAAGTCGGGATCGTGCAGGCCGCCTTCGAGGTCACGGACTACGCCAACGGCTGGGTCGCGGGTCCGGACCTGTCCGAGTCCCTGATCCACCCGGCCACGGCCGTGTGCGACGGGATCATCTACGTCATCGGCGGCTCGGACGGCAACGCCCCGGTCGACGCGGTCTGGGCCTTCGATCCGCTCGCCGGGAACTGGGAGTCGCGGGCTGCGCTTCCGAGCCCCCGCAGCCAGGCCGCGGCAGTGGATCGCGGCGGGCTGATCTACGTGCTGGGCGGCGAGAACAACGGCACCCCGCTCAACACGGTCTCGGTCTACGACCCCGGCGCGAACACCTGGAGCGACGCGGCCACCATGCCCAGCACGCGCTACGGGCTCACCGCCGTTCTATCGGGCGACCTCATCTATGCCCTGGGCGGCAAGACCACCAACGGGATCGTGCTGGACAACCTCGAGATCTTCGACCCGTCTCAGGACATCTGGGACAACACGGCCCAGGCCATGCCCAGGCCGCGTGCCGGCCTGGGGGCAGTGGCGCACGACGGGCGGATCTTCCTGTTCGGCGGCGAGGATGGCGGCGGCATGCCCATCGCCGAGGTCGACATCTATACCATCTCGGCCGACGCCTGGACCCCGGGCAGCCCCATGCCCGTGCCGCGCGCCTACGCCGCGGTCAGCCTGCGGACCGATCTCGGTCCCTACGACTCGGGGCACCGGGGCGCGCTGGTGGCCGGCGGCCGCGTCCTGGGCGGCGCCGCCACCGACCGGGCGAGCGAGTACATCTTCGGCGAGGACATCTGGAAGGTCAGGCGCCCCATGCCCGCGGCCGTGCACAGCGGCGGCAGCACCTCGCTGGCCGTGCCGGATGACGACTGCGGCCAGCTCTGGCAGAGCTGGATCTTCGGCGGTCAGGCCGGGGCCGGCCCGATCGCGGTCAGCCTGGGCTACGCCCATGCCGAGGAGCCGTGGCACCGCTTGGCGCCCATGCCCGCAGAGCGCTTCGCGGGCGCGGCGGCCGAGCTCAACGGCTTGATCTACATCACCGGCGGCCGGCATCACTCGGACGAGACCTCGTGCTGGGCCTTCGATCCCGAGACCGAGACCTACGCCCAGTGCGCCGACCTGCCGGCCTCGCAGAAAGGCGCGGCCGCGGTTTCCCTCGACGGCCGGGTCTGGGTGCTCGGCGGCCACAACAACTTCGGCCAGGCCGTGGCCACGGTCCAGGCCTACGATCCGCAGGCCGACCGCTGGGAGGAGATGCCGTCGATGCTGACCGGACGCCGCGACCTGGCCGCCGTGATCCTCGACGGGAAGATCTACGCCATCGGCGGCGACAACGCGGGCCCGGTGCAGACGGTCGAGGTCTTCGATCCCCAGAGCGGCGGCTGGTCGCCCACGACCGTGATGCCCGAGCGGCGCAGCGGCATGGCCGCCGTGGGCGCCGGCGGCTTCATCTACGTCTTCGGCGGCGTGGCCACGGGCGGCGCCTACCTGGACTCGGTGCTGCGCTTCGACCCGGTGCTCGAGACCTGGACGCAGCTCGGCGCGAACCTGCCCGCGCCCTTCGCCTACGGCGGGGCCTATCTCCATGGAGACGACGGGGTGCTGCTCGTGGGCGGGCTCGAGGGCGCGGCCGCGCTTCGAAGCGGCCTGCTGACCTATGGGCTGAGCGGGCAGACCAGCGCCATCATCCTGGAGCCGGAGTCGACCGACATGCGCGACGGGCTCTACGGCTTCGCCCTGGTTCCCCACCACGGCAAGGCCTATGTCTTCGGCGGTACGACTGCGGGCACCGAGGGCGTGGCCGCGGTCCAGAAGCTCCACCCGGGAAGGCTGCCGGGCTGCGGAGTGATCGAGAGCTTCGAGGGCGGGACCTTCGGCTCGCTCGACTGGAGCGGCTCCTGGCAGGTCTCCAGCGCCCAGGCCCACACCGGCTCCTACTCGATCTACCCGGGCAGCGTGGGGCACAGCGGCGCGAGCACGGTCTACCTGGACGTCACGACAACCCAAGGCGAGATCTGCTTCCAGCTGCGCGGCTCGTCCGAGTCGGGCTACGACTACCTCGACTTCTACATCGACTCCTCGCGCTACCTGCATCTGAGCGGCGATCACGACGACGCCTGGACCGAGTACTGCTTCCCGCTCGGCGCGAGCCACCACAGCCTGCGGTGGACATACAGTCGTGACGGCTCGGGCACGGCGGGCTGGAACGCCTACTACGTCGATGACGTCTTCGTGCAATCGGAATGCTACTGAGCGCGGAGCAGAGACAGCAAGACCGCGCCCAGGGGCGTGACCAGCAGCAGGCCCGCAGCCGCGGCCAGGCTGTAGCCGGCGTGGACCAGGGGGCGCACCCGGAGGAGCTCGATCCACTCGGCTGCCAGGGAGCGCCGGGAGCGCTCGAGGGCGGTGAGCACGCTGGACTCCATCCGGGCCAGCTGCGCCGGGCCAGGGTTCAGGGCGTTCATGGCGCGGCTGAGCGTGCGATCCTCCGGCGTCGGGTGCTCGGTCTCTTTCATGGCTCCACCTCCTGCATGATCGGCGCGGGCGGCTCGCGGGGGAGGGACGACGACAGCCGCTCGAGCAGGATCGTGCGCTGGCGCTCGCAGATCTTGCGCACGTTGGCCGGGCTCTGCTCGCAGATCGCCCCCACCTCGACGGCCGTGAGGCCGGCGCCGTAACGCAGGGTCAATATCCTTCGCTCGCGGTCCTCGAGCTCGGCCAGGGCATCGAGCAGCGCCGCTCGAAGCCGGCGCGCATCCTCGGCCTCGGCCCAGGCAGGCGGGCGAGGCCGCGATCGCCATGCTGACCATGGCGGCGAGCAGCATCAGCAGCTTGATGCCGAGGACGGGCCAGAAGTGCCGCGCACCTGCCCGGATTCCCTGGCCGATGCCCAGGCGCTGGCCCCTGCGGTGTAGATCCACGCCGAGGATCAGGGCCGACTCGCTGAGCACGTGCATGACGAGAAATGCGAGCCCGATGACGGCAGCCATGGCGATCAGGGCGACCGCGAAGCCCGGCAGTCCGGTGGCTCCATCGCGGTCGAGCCGACCCACGAGAGCGCCTTCGTCATGAAGAAGGTCGTGGATGAGGACCGGCGCGTCGTGGAGAAGACCCTCCTGGCCGTCCAGCCCGACAGCGGGAAGGTCACGACCGTCGCGGACATGCGGAGCTACGGGGACGTGCGCATCCTGTTCCCGCAGGGGATGATCCTGATCATGGGCGAGATCGACGGCCAGGACGAGCTCCGCAAGCTGGATGCTGGCACGCTGGCCGAGCTGGATCGCAAGGACTCGGGCGCGAGGTACAACGGGACGCGGCTGTCTCCCAGCGGAGCGTACCTGGCCGTGGCGGACAACGACGAGTCGTCTGCACCGATCCATCTGATCGAGATCGACACGCTCAGCGCCCACGTCATCCCGCACGACGGCGACTGGCTCGAGGCCATGTGGTTGAACGCCAGCGACGAGCTGGCCGCGATCGTCTTCTACGACACGGACGACCCCGACGCCCACGCGCGCCTTCTCCTGTGGGACGTCCCGGCCCTGGACGCTTCCGGCTTCGAGCAGGGCGCGGGCGGCCTGTGGGCCGAGCCGAGCCTGGACATCGATGTCCCGGGCGCCAAGCCGGACATGCTCTTCTCCTTCACCTGGGTCGGGGTGAGCCCGGACGACGCCTACGCCGTCTTTCCGGTGCGTCAATACGCCACGCACAAGCTCCTGGTGCTCGAGATCGCGTCCGGCGAGCTGCGGCTGGTGGACGATGCCCGGGGGCCGGTCGGCTTCACCCCGGACGGCGGCACGATCGTGTCCTACCGCTACCTCGACGACGGCCACGGGGGCACGGACCCCTTCCTGCTGATGATCGACACCCTCACCCTCGAGCAGGACCTGGTGGAGCTCCCCGGGATCTCCTTGCCGCAGTACTTCGTCACCCGGGACGGCAACTTCGTGGTGGTGGCCTCGAGCCTGGGCGGCGAGAAGCTGCTGCTCTTCGACGTGGACACGGGCCAGACCGCCCAGCTCGAAGGCCCGGGGCTTGCGCTCCACGAGTTCATAAGCCGCACGCCCCAGGGCGAGCTGTGGCTGGTCGACGGCGGCCTGTTCCGGCTGGATCTCTTCAGCGCGGAGCTCGAGACCGTCCCGCTGGACTTCCTGCCCCAGCACATCAACATCCTTCGCCAGCGGGACCTGCTGGTGCTGGACGATCCGGACAAGGGCCGGCTGGTCTACTTCGATCCCGACAGCCTGGACACGGTCCGCTCCGTGACCCTGCCGTGATCTGCCGTCTGAAGTCCGGAACCTGCGCTAGTCCTTAAACAAGCGCGGTTTCCAAACCGCGTTTGTTTTCAGGGCTGGCCGCCCGAAGGGCGGTCGTTTTGGGGTGAAGCTGCTGGAAT
>JAFGRB010000461.1 GCA_016935365.1 Deltaproteobacteria bacterium | reverse complement strand
TGGGAGCCGGACTGAGGCCGCTGGGGAAATCCAGGG
This sequence comes from Deltaproteobacteria bacterium, assembly GCA_016935365.1. Taxonomy (GTDB): domain Bacteria; phylum Myxococcota; class B64-G9; order B64-G9; family B64-G9; genus JAFGRB01. The sequence goes on along the minus strand of JAFGRB010000461.1, from coordinate 10,367 downwards.
AATAGCCACCGGACCCTAAAGTGCGCGCGCCGTGTTTCTACCCGACCCCCACGCTGCTTCGCAGCGGAAAGCCCTGCGACGGAGAAGATCTGCTACGGGTAGACCGAGGCGTGGGCGAAGGCCTCGAAGCGCCTCGGGGGCTCGTCGCCCAGCGGGCGGAGCATGACGCTGACCGGGCTCTGCTCCCCGGGCTCGAGCTCCTTGTCGGCCGCGTAGCCCGAGCCGACCTCGATGATTCGGTCCGCGCTGTCGAAGAGCACCACCACGGCCCTGGCGTACTTGACGGTCTTGCCCTGCTCGTCGTTGCGAAGCGTGCCGGTGAGATCCAGGCGCCCGAAGGAGCCCTCCTCGAGCTTGGCGTCGAGCAGCTCGAGCCTGGCCAGGCGGCGGCCCTTGATGGTGAGCGGCCGGATCTGGACCTCGGGCTCGACGCGGGCGAAGCCGCGCGGGAACTTCTTCGAGAGGATGCGGATCGGAGAGCGCATGCCCGGCTCGATCAGGTCGTACTCGGCATAGCCCCAGGCGCGGCCCAGCTCGCGCTCCTGGGCGTCGAGGAAGCGCAGGTCGATGCGGGGCTTGTCGATCGGGCCGTCGGAGCTGTTCTTGACGTAACCGAAGGTGTAGCCCGAGTGGATGATCGTCTCGAGCGTGTGGAGCGACTCGAGCTCGGCCTGGTAGCGCTTGGGCTGGATCTCGCCCCTGACGGCGTTGGGGCGGACCGGCTCGCGCTCTGGCCGCGGCGGCAGATCGGGTTCCTGCGCCGGGGGCACGGCGACCGACATGTCGGGCTCGAACGAGCCTCTCTCGTCTGACGAAGCTAACCAGAGGACCAGAAAACCGCACAGCACCATCAGGAAGACGGACGCGGCGACCGCCAGGGCAAGCGGGCGCTTATGGGTGCGGACGCGGGCCTTGACGATCTCCTGCCACAGGACCGTCACGTCCGGCTGTCTGTCCGCGGCCTGCGGCGACATGGCCTTGATCAGCGGCGGGCGCAGCGCGGGCGGCACGCGCCAGGCCGCCCCGCCGCCCGGGCTCTCCCCGGTCAGGCAGGCGTGCAGGCAGGCGGCCAGCCCGTAGACGTCCGCCCGCGCGTCCGGGCGCGAGTTCAGATCGCGCATCTCCGGGGCCGTGTAGGCGGGATCGCTGGCCAGGTCCAGGGTGAGCTCGTCCTGGCGAATGAGCTCGGTCGAGCCGTAGTCGGTCAAGCGGGCGCCGGTGCTGGACAGCAGCACGTTCGACGGCTTGACATTGCCGTGTACCAGGCCGGCCCGGTGCAGCGCGCCGAGCGCCTCGCATACCTGCTCGCAGATCGGCAGGGCCTCGTCCGGGCTCAGCGGGCCGCTCGCGTCGATGCGATCCTGGAGGCTGCCCGCGGGCACGTAGTCCCAGGCCGCGAAGAGGCCCTGGGCGTCCTGGCCGCTCTCGCGGAGCGCGGCCAGACGCGCGCTCTCGACCGCGCCGGCCTCGCGCAGCGCCTGCGCATAGCGCCCGACCGCGCCCGCATCCGCAGCCAGGCTGGGCCGGATCCGCTTGAGGGCCACCTGCTCGCCGTTTCTCGAGTCGGTGGCCAGGAAGACCTCGCCCGTACCGCCCTGGCCGAGGGGCTTGATGATCTCGAATCGCTCTTCGCTCATGCGAATGATCTAGCACCGCCCGAGCGGGCTGTCCACAGGACGAGCGCGGCGGCGACGGCCATGACAGCAGCCCAGAGCAGGCAGGTCGAGACCTGGCCCAGGGCGGGCAGGAGCACCAGGCCGGTCAGGAAGGAGCCGGCGGCCGCGCCGAGCTGATCGGCCGCGTCCAGGTCCCCGGCCGCCCGGCCGAGCGAGCGCCCGGAAGAGACGGCCAGCGCGCTCGCGAGCGGGAAGACCACGCCGGTGCCCGCGCCGGCTGCCAGCACGCAGGCGAGCAGCACGAGCTGGCCGGCCCACATGGGCAGGCCGTTCATCCGCGCCAGCGCGTCGGCGGCCGGGAGCGCGGCCGTGAACAGCGACAGGGCGCCCAGGGCGACGCCGAGCTGGGCGGCGGTCGCGGGCTTGGCCCGCATGCGGCGGTCGATGCACCAGCCGCCGCCGACGAGCCCGGCCATGAAGGCCGCCACGATCAGGCCGAGCTCCTGGTAGAGCGAGCCGGCCAGGGCCTGGTAGGCGAAGCTGAGCGCGAGCTCCAGGGTCATGCCCAGGCCGCCCAGCGCGATCACGGACAGCAGGCCGGCGCGCTGGAGCGCCCGCTCGCCTCCCCGGCGGAGCGCGCCCAGCGCCAGCACGGCCAGCGCGCCCAGCAGGGCGAACCAGACCCAGACCGGAAGGCCGGCCAGCCAGCCCAGCGCGGCCCCGACCCGATCCCCCTGCAGCCGGCTCCAGCGCAGCACGCTCTGCAGGTAGCAGAGCGGCCGGGCGTCGGTGTTGGTGGGGGCGCGGCCCCGCCCGGCGAGCTGGTCGCGCAGGGCGGCCACCCGCTCCGGCTGGACCAGGGACTCGAACTGGTAGACCGAGAAATGGGGATCGGCCGCGCCGTGCTCGCCGTAGCGCCTGCCGAGCTCCGCAGGCCGTTCCAGCAGCACGTCCGCATCGCTGGCGAAGAGGAAGGTCTCCTGGCCCGGAAGCACGAGGACCCGGGCGAAGACCTGCGCCAGGGTGGCCTGGACCGTGTGCAGCCGGTCTTCGGTCTGGCTGCCGAGGAACTCAGCGCTCGAGCTGAGCCGGGCGGCGAACACGCCGTCCGGCTGCAGGTGGGCGCGGACCTGCTCGAAGAACTCCAGGGTGTAGAAGCGGTTGGCCCCGGCCGTGTCGGGATCCGGGGCGTCGGAGAAGATCAGGTCCCAGCGCGCGGAGCTGCTGCCGAGCAGCCTGCGCGCGTCGGTGTGCCGGCTGCGGATCCGGGCGTCGGCGAGCAGGTGGTCCAGATCGGGCAGCTGGGGCCGGATGAGCGCGAGGATGGCGGGATCGATCTCCACCCAGTCGAGCCGCTCGATGCCCGGGTGGCGAAGGGCCGGCTGCAGGAAGCCGACCGAAGCGCTGCCCAGGAGCAGCACCCGCCTCGGCCCGGGGTGCTGGCAGAGCACCAGGTGGGCCCGCGGGCGGGACAGGTAGGGATCGGGGAAGCTCGCCAGGACCTTTCCGTTGGCGTAAAGCGTGTACTGGCCGCCCTGCTCGGCCAGGTCCAGGAACTGGTAGGCGCTCTCCGTCCAGGCGAGGCGCCGGCCGCCAGTGCCCAGATCGCCGAAGCGCCGCCCCGTCGAGCTGGCGTCCAGCTCGGCCAGCCAGCCCGCGGCCAGGGCCGCGACGGCCGCGGCCAGCAGGCCGAAGGAGGCGATTGCGGGCGCCCGCGCCCGGCGGGCCTCGACCCCCCAGAGACCACCCGCCGCGAGCAGGGGCAGGCTGCAGAGCAGCGCGCCGCTCAGGCCCCCCAGCCGGCCGGCCAGCAGCACCGTCGCCAGCAGCCCGCCGAGAACGGCCCCGGCCGACTCCAGCACGTAGACGCGGCCGATGGTGGCCGGGTGGGCCTGCTCGCGCGCGGCCCGGCAGGCCAGCGGAAAGGCTGCACCGACCGCCAGGCCGAGCGGCGCGATTAGGGTGGCACCCGTCAGCAGCAACGCGCCCAGGCCGGGCAGCACGCCGGGCTGGACCCCGAGCAGGCCTCGAAAGGCCCGCAGCCCGAGCAGGCTCCAGGCCAGGAGCCCGAGCATGGCGAGGCAGCAGAAGAGCAGCCAGGTCGGGCAGGCGCGCGCGATGCGCCCGCGCTCGATCAGGCGGCCGCCGGCGAAGGCGCCGGCCAGGATGCCCGTGAACCAGCAGGCGAAGAAGGTGCCCAGGCTGAGCTCGTTGCCCGCGAAGACGACCAGGAACTCGCGCAGCGCGAAGACCTGCCCCGAGGTGGCCAGGCAGCCGAGCCCGACGAGCAGCATGGCGAAGGTCCAGCGCATGACGCACATGCTAGCACCTGGCCGGACAGAGGCTCCATGCTTTTGGCTCAGCTCGCCTCGGCATGGCTCCGAGCCAGACGCAGCTCGTGCGCTGCGTGAGCCTGGTGGCGCCTGATCGTACGGAGGACGAGACCCGTCCCCGCTAGATGCGTCAGGTGGGGCCCCGGCAGGTCGCGGCCAGGGCCTTGGACTGTCTCTTCTGGTCGGCCCGCATGTGGCAGCGCTTGTACTTCTTGCCGCTTCCGCACCAGCAGGGCTCGTTGCGCCCGGGCAGCTTCTCGGGCGGGGTGTCCGCGGCTCCGAAGAGCCTCCTCAGCTTGTCACCGAGTCCCAATGCGCTCTCCTGCGTCTACCCTATCGCTTTTCCATCGGATTATCAAGGCAAGCCGCTCATTTGACATCTGACCAGAAAGACTTAAAGAATAACGGACCGCAAGAATCCGAAACAGACGACAGGAGTACACACGTCATGCTGACCGAGAAACTGCTCGAATGGTCTCTCATCGGTGCGGAGTGGGTCCTGTGGCTGCTCGTCGGGCTCTCGCTCCTGTCCGTGGGTCTGGTGCTGGATCGGCTCCTTCTGTTCTCGCGCACCCGGGAGCGCCTCGGCGAGCTGGAGCCCCGGCTGATCGATGCCCTGCTGCGCTGCGACCTGGAAGACGTCAGGCAGCTGCTGGGACGGGACAGCTTCGTGCGCAACGTGCTCAGAGCAGGGGTGGAGCTGATCGAGAAGCGCGTGCTCGACCCGGGCTCGGTCGAGCAGGCCATGATGGGGGCGCTCGCCCGGGAGCGGGCGCGCTACGAGGCCAGGCTGACGCCGCTTGGCACGATCGGGGCCAACGCGCCCTTCATCGGTCTGTTCGGAACGGTACTGGGGATCATCCAGGCCTTCCACCAGATGGGCCAGATGGGCAGCGGGGCCACCCAGGGCAGCAACGAGATGGTCATGGCCGCCATCGGCGAGGCCCTGATCGCCACCGCGGTCGGCATCCTGGTGGCCATCCCGGCCGTGGCGGCCTTCAACTGGGCCAAGGCCAGCATCGGCTCCCGGGTCAAGAACGCCGAGTCGCTCATGCGGGCCGTGCTGAGCGGGCTGGGCCGCTTCGAGTGCGTCGAGCCGGAAGCGGCGCTGGAAAGTGAGGGCTAGGCCATGGCAGCTGGCGTGCAGGGCGACGACGAGATCATCGCCGGGATCAACGTCACCCCCCTGGTGGACATCGTGCTGGTGATCTTGATCATCTTCATCGTGACGGCCTCCTTCGTGCTGCGGCAGCACATCCCGGTCGACCTGCCCAAGGCGGCCACGGGCGAGACGACCGGCGGCGGGCTGCTCAACGTGGCCATCACGGCCGAGGGGCAGATCTACATTAACGGCCAGCCGAGCGAGCTTGCGGCCTTCGAGGCGGCGGTGCGCGAGGCCCGGGCCGAGCTGAAGACCGAGGGCGGGGATGTCAGCCTGTTCATCTCCGCGGACGTCAAGGCGCAGTACGGGGTCTTCGCCCGGGTGGTGGATCGCTTCCGCGAGCTCGGCGTGACCGACATCGCGCTGGATACCCAGCCTCTCGACGTGAATCCGGCGCAGCAGGGTGGCTGAGCGGGAGAGTGCATGCAGCGCGTGGGCACGACGAGCTTTCTGGGCTTCGCCATCGCCGCCGTCTTGCACGGCCTGGTGCTGGCGGGCCTGTTCGGCCTCGAGCCTCCGGAGCCGCCGGCAAAGAGCCGCAAGCCGCCGGTGCGCATCCGGGCCGTGCGGCGCCCCGAGCCCCCGCCGAAGCCGGAGCCCGCACCCGAGCCCGAGCCGGAGCCGAAGCCCGCGCCCGCGCCGGAGCCCCCGCCGAAGCCGGAGTCCGAGCCCGCGCCGGAACCGGAGCCGAAGCCCGCGCCTGCGCCGGAGCCCGCGCCTGCGCCGGAGCCCCCGCCGGAGCCGGAGCCCGCGCCGGAGCCGGAGCTGAAGCCGGAGCCGAAGCCCGAGCCTGCGCCGGAGCCCCCGCCGAAGCCCGAGCCGATGCCGGAGACGGAGCCCGCCAAGGCGAAGGATCCGGCCACGTCCGATCCGCGGCTCGCCCGGCTCGAGCCGCCTGCGCGCAGGCCGCGCCGCTTCACCGTATCCATGGAGGCTGCGGTGCCGGGAGGCGGCGTGGCCGTGCCCACCGGCGGCGGCCCGACCTGGGCCTACGGCTCGGCGGACGGGGATCCGGACGGCGCGCGGGTGCTGAGCTCGGGCACGGCTGCGCGCGCGCCCGCGGGTCGCTCGAAGGCTCGTGGCAGCTCGGCGCCAAGGCGGGCTGCCGAGCTGAGCACCTTGCCGGTGCTGCTCTCGCAGCCCTCGGCCACCGAGCTGCGCGCGGCCTACCCCGAGCAGGCGCGCCGCGACGGCATCGAGGCCAACGTCTACCTGAGGATCCACGTCTCCCCGTCGGGCGAGGTGGTCGAGGTCGAGCTTGTCAAGGGCGCCGGCGCAGCTTTCGACCAGGTGGCCGATCGGCTGGTGCGCCGCTTCCGCTTCCGGCCCGGCGAGCAGGGCGGCCGGCCGGTGGCGGTCTGGATTCCGTGGACCTACAAGTTCCGTCTGGATGGTTGACATGCGACACGCGATCCCGATCTTGCTATTCGGCCTCCTGGCAGCCCAGGCGGCCTGGGCCCAGGACGCCGAGCAGGCTCCGGCCGGAGCCGAGCCCGAGCCGACCCTGGTTGCGCCCCCGAAGCTCGAGCAGCTCGTCCCGGCCGAGATCCCGCCCGGCACGGTCTTTCCCGCGCCCGAGGTCGTCATCCTGCTCGAGATCGACGTCAGCGAGAGCGGCCAGGTCGAGCAGGTGCGGGTGCGCGAGGGCGCCGGGACGCCCTTCGACGAGGCGGCCGTGGCCGCGGCCCGGCAGTTCCGCTTCAGCCCGGCCCGGCTGTCGAACGGCGAGAGCGCGCCGGTGACGATCACCTTCCGCATGCGCATCCAGCAGCCGCCGCCAGAGCCTCCGCCGCCGCGGGTCGTCTTCGGAGGCCAGCTCCTCGAGCGCGGCACGCGCAAGCCCCTCCCGGGCGTGGAGGTGCTGGCCCGCGAGCTCGCGCTTCCCGAGGGAGAAAAGCTGGCCGAGGATCGAGCCCTTCCGCCCGAGTGGCTTGGAGCGGTGCTGGCCGAGAGCGCGAGCGACGATCAGGGCCGCTTCTCCCTGGAGGTTCCCGCGACCGAGTTCGCCATCTCGGCCTTTCCGGCTCGACACGAGCGGCTCGGCGCCCTGGTCCGGGCCGAGGCCGGCGAGGAGCGCGAGGAGATCTTCTACCTGGAGGAGACGCCCGGGGCCTTCGAGACCGTGGTCCGGGCGGAGCGCACCCGGCGCGAGGTGACCCGGCAGGTGATCCCCCGAGACGTGGTGCTCAAGGTGGCCGGCACCCAGGGCGACACGCTCAAGGTCGTCCAGAACCTGCCCGGCGTGGCCCGGGCGCCCTTCGGGGCCGGCACCCTGATCCTGCGCGGGGCCAGCCCCGGCGACAGCCGCGTCTTCCTCGAAGGCCAGGAGATCCCGTCCCTGTACCACTTCGGCGGGCTGCGCTCGACTTTCCACAGCGCCTTTCTGGAATCGGTCGAGTTCTTACCGGGCAACTTCGGCCCGGACTACGGCCGGGCCATGGGCGGGGTGGTGGAGGTCCGGGTGCGGGACCCGGCCCGGGACGCCTTTCGCGGCCAGGTGGACATCAACTTCTACGACGCGGGCTTCGCGCTCGAAGGCCCGCTGAGCGAGGACTGGTCCATCGGCGGCGCCTTTCACCGCTCGTGGATCGACGCCATCCTGCCGGCCGTGCTGCCCGACGACGCGCCGCTGAGCTTCAACACCGCCCCGCGCTACTACGACTACCAGCTGCTGACCACCTGGGAGCCGGACAGCCGGCAGAAGCTGCGCATCATGGGCTACGGCTCCATGGACAAGGTCGAGCTGCTCTTCGACCGGCCGGCCGGCGATCCGCTCATCCGCGGCGATCTGGCCGTGCGGATCATGTTCCACAACCTCTACGCGAGCTACCGCAGGCGCCTGCTCGACGAGCTGCAGCAGGAGACGAGCTTCCAGCTCGGGCTGCAGCGCTTCGACACCCAGATAGGACCGGAGCTGTTCTTCAATCTGCAGACGGTCAACTTCACCTTCCGCAGCACGTGGGCCTACGAGACCTTCGACTGGCTGGAGCTCCGGGCGGGCCTGGACATCCTGGTCCAGGGCGTGGACATCGATCTCAACTCGTCGCTGCGGCCGATCGAGGGCGAGACCGGCGCGCCGACCTCCACCCAGCAGCGCTATGCCTACACGAGCAGCGCGACGATCTACCAGCCGGCCTTCTTCGTCGAGGCCCGCGTAACGCCCCTGGAGGGTCTGAGCATCCTGCCCAGCCTGCGGGTGGACTACACCCGGGGCAACCGCGCCTGGAGTCTGGACCCGCGGCTGATGGCGCGCTACGAGGTCGTCCCGGGCACGGTGGTCAAGGGCGGCCTGGGCTACTACCACCAGCCGCCGACGGCCGATCAGACCGTGGGCGATCTCGGCAACCCGGATCTCCTCCAGCCGCGCTCGTCGCACTCCAGCCTGGGCGTCGAGCAGAAGATCTTCGACTACCTCGACGTCGAGCTGAGCGGCTTCTACAAGTGGCTCGACCAGCAGGTCATCCGCAACCCGCTCTTCTTCGCCGATCCGTCGCAGCCCCCCTACCTCAGCGGCGGCACCGGGCGCATCCTGGGCCTGGAGCTGCTCGTCAAGGGGCGCTACGCGGGCTTTTCCGGCTGGCTGGCCTACACCTTCCAGCGCTCCTACCGCAAGGACGGCCCCGGGGCCGAGGAGCGGCTGTTCGACTACGACCAGCCGCACATTCTGACCCTGGTGGGCAGCTACGACTTCGGCGCAGGCTGGTCGGCGGGCCTGCGCTTTCGCTTCGTCTCCGGCAGCCCCTACACGCCGGTCACGGGCTCGATCTACGACGCGGGCGCGGACAGCTTCGTGCCGATCTACGGCCAGGTCAACTCGGCCCGGCTGGGGGCCTTTCACCAGCTCGACCTGCGGGTCGACAAGGTCTGGGCCTTCGAGCTGTGGAAGCTGGGCGTCTACCTGGACGTGCAGAACGTCTACTACCACCAGAACCAGGAAGGCGTGAGCTACAGCTACGACTACCGAGACAGTCAGATCACCAGCGGCTTGCCGATCTTGCCCATCCTGGGCGTGAAAGGGGAGTGGTAGCCATGAGGACGATCATCTGGTTCGGTCCATGGGCGGTCTTGCTGCTTGCGGGCCTGGGCTGCGGCGACGACTTCTCGCCCGCGTCCTATCTGGACGATCTGCGCGTCCTGGCCATCGAGGCCGATCCGCTCGAGGCTGGGCCGGGCGAGCGGGTGCGCCTCGTGCCCCGGATCTGGGCACCTGCGGACGTGGACATCGCCGAGCAGTCCTGGGCCTTCTGCCCCTTCCACCTGGGCTCGGCCCGGGCATACGCCTGCGCGGCTCCCGGCTGCGAGCGCGGCGTCGAGCCGGATCCGGACGGGCGGATCGAGGCCGAGCCCTTCGCCTGGGCCATGGAATGCGCCGAGCAGGCCGGGGGAGGGGACTTCCTGCCCGAGCAGCTGCCAGAGAAGGTGGACGTGCTCTTTACCTATACGGTCAGCGACAGCAGCGGCTTTTCGCGCCGGGCCGTGCTGAGCTATCCGGTCTACACCTCGGAGCTGCCCGAGTCTCGCAACACCGCCCCGCGCATCGCCTGGCTGAGCCTGGCGGGCGTGGCGCTCGAGCCGGGCGAGGCCATCGAGCCCGTGGGCCCGGAGGAGGTCGTCGCCATCCGGGTGCAGGTCGACGAGAGCAGCCTGGACAGCTACGTGGATGAGGCGGGCGAGGAACGGGTAGAGGAGCCGATCGTGAGCTTCTACACGACCGCCGGTCGCCTCGACTACGATCGGGACGCCGGCGTCCTGAGCGCGAACACCTTCAAGGCGGTCGAGCTTCTGCCCGATCAGGAGGCGGCCGAGATCTACGTGGTGATCCGCGACCTGCGCGGAGGCCAGAGCCTGTCCGGGCCCTATGTCATCCCGCTCGACCGCTAGCACCCGGGATCTTCTCGTGACCCATCGCGCCATATTTCCTAGACGTGTTGCTCATGCGCGGAGTAGAATAGGTCCATATTCCCCCAGCTCGAAAGGAAGGCATCGTCGATGAATCGATTCCTATCCCGTTATTCGCGCGCAAGCGCGAAAAACGTTCACATTTCCCCGATTGGATTTCAAAGGGGGCTTTGCCTCCCTTGCCTGGTCATATTGGTTGCTTTTCTGGTCTTGCCTTCCTGCGATGACTCGATCGACGGCTCTTCATGCATCGACCAGGACGGCGACGGATACGGCACGGGAGAGGACTGCCTGGGCCCGGACTGCGACGACGACGACGATGCGTGTTTTTCCGGAGCCTGCTGTTCCGGCGATTGC
>JAFGRB010000460.1 GCA_016935365.1 Deltaproteobacteria bacterium | reverse complement strand
TGCACAGAGTGTTATCCGTCCCTCCCCTGGCGGGAGGGACCGGCCGAAGGCCGAGGGAGGGGGACGCGTAGCTTGGTCAATCATCGTTATTGCGTGCCATATTGACGGCCAAATCATGGGGTATTTCCTTTTCCTGACTTGCGCAAACCCGTACAGCAAGCGCATTTGCGAACAACGCGGATTGCTCGTTGCACGCGCATGCCAGGCGGCACTATGCTTGAGAGAAGCACACGGCGGAGAGAGGAGGTCGGATCCAGGATGATGGCTCTCGACAGACGGACCCATCTCGCAGCCTGCTCGGTGCTGCTGCCGCTCCTGTGGCTCGTGGCCGCATGCTCGGAGGGCAGCGGCGGGCCGGCCGACTCGGGCGTGGACGCGGGCCTGGACGCCGGGGCGGACGGGGGTGAGGACGGCGGGCTGGACGGCGGCGAGGACGGCGGGGGCGACGCGGACGCTGGCGGGCCGGTGGTGCTGGATCTCGTCCAGTACGTGGATCCCTTCATCGGCACGGACGACTCCAGCTCACCGCACCCGGTGCCGGGCGGGGCCGGCGGCTCGGCCTACCCGGGACCGAGCGCGCCGTTCGGCATGGTGCAGTTCAGCCCCGACACGCCGACCGCCTCGCCCTCGGGCTACCGCTACTCCGACCTGTACATCAACCAGTTCAGCCTCACCCACCTGGACGGCGCGGGCTGCCCGAACGACGAGGACATCCCGATCATGCCGGTCGTCGGCGAGCTGGATCCGTCGCCGGGCACGCGCTGGTCGAACTACCGCTCCGGCTACGCCAAGAGCTCCCAGGAGGCCTCTCCCGGCTACTACCGAGTGCTGCTGGGCCACCACGGGATCCTGGCCGAGCTCACCGCGACGACGCGGGCGGGCTTCGCGCGCTTCACCTACCCCGCCTCCGACACCGCCCGGGTGCTGGTCCACACCGGCCGCAGCGCGACCGGTATGCGCGACGGCACGCTGGAGATCGTCGGTTCGGACCGCATCCAGGGCACGGTCCTGGCCGGGGGCTTCTGCGGCTCGGACACGAGCTTCACAATCCACTTCGTCATGCTCTTCGACCGGGCGTTCACCGACTGCGGCACCTGGCTCGGGGACACGGTCAGCCCGGGCTCGAACAGCGAGTCGGGCTCGCCCTCGGGCGGCTACGCGACCTTCGACACGAGCGCCGAGCCGGTCGTGCAGGTGAAGGTCGGGCTCTCCTACGTGAGCATCGCCAACGCGGCGGCCAACCTCGAGGCCGAGATCCCGGGCTGGGACTTCGACGCGGTCCGCGAGGCCGCCGCGGCCGAGTGGAACGCGGTCCTCAACCGGATCCAGGTGGACCGGGGGCGCGAGGAGGATCTCCGGAAGTTCTACACCGCGCTCTACCGCGTCTTCCAGAACCCCAACACGGCCAGCGACGTCAACGGCGAGTACATGGGCTTCGACGGCGCCGTCCACAGCGCGGACCGGGTCACCTACCAGAACTTCTCGGGCTGGGATATCATCCGATCCTGGACGCACCTGGTCTCGGCCCTGGCGCCGGAGGCGCCGGACATCTTCGCCTCGATGGTCCAGGACGGCGTCGAGCGCGGGCTGCTGCCCTTCTGGTCGCACCAGAACGTGGAGACCCACGTCATGGTGGGCGACCCGGGGACGGTCAACGTCGCCAACGCGCACGCGATGGGCGTGCGCGGCTTCGACGCCGAGGCGGCGCTCGCGCTCATGAAGCGCTCCGCGGACGAGCCGCTCCACACGAACCGCTGGGCCCTGCAGGACTGGATCGACCTGCACTTCGTGGGCAATGCGGCCGTCAGCCTGGAGTACGCCATGGCGGATTTCGCCCTGGCGCAGTATGCCCAGGCGCTGGGCGACGCGGAGGCCTGCGAGAAGTACCTGGCCCGGTCGGCCTACTGGCAGGAGAGCTGGAACCCGGCCGACGGCTACATCGAGCCCCGGGTCGGCGGCACGGGCGCCTACGCCGCGCGGATCTACGAGTTCGAGGTCTTCGGCCCCGACGACCCGGAGACCAACCTGGCGCTGGGCGGCAGCGCCACGGCCAGCGCCGCCTGCAACGCGAGCGAGGGGCCGGACAAGGCCATCAACGGCACCTGGACCGGCGGGACCTCGGACAAGTGGTGCGACAACACGAGCCAGGACAAGTGGTGGCAGGTGGACCTCGGCTCGGTCCAGCGCGTCGATCGCTTCGTCGTCCACCACGCCGGGGCGGGCGGCGAGGCGACCGCCTGGAACACGCAGGACTACGACATCTCGATCTCCGTAGACGGCAGCGCCTTCACGACCGCGGTCGAGGTGCGCGGCAACAGTGACAGCGCGGCGACGCACGCCATCGAGGAGGCGGACGCCCGCTTCGTCCGGCTGGATATCCTGACCGCCATCCAGGGCGGCGCGCCGGGGGCCTGGGACTGCCAGCCCTTCGACCCGGCGGCCGAGTGCGGCTACATCGAGGGCAACGGCGCCCAGTACGTCTGGCTGGTGCCCCAAGACATGGAGGGGCTCTTCACGCTCATGGGCGGCCACGAGCAGGCCGCAGTGCGGCTCGACGACCTGTTCACCGAGCTGAACGCCGGCACGAACCGGCCCTACTTCTACATCGGCAACGAGCCGGAGCACGGCACGCCGTGGACCTACCACTTCGCGGGCGCGCCCGGGAAGACCCAGGCCGTGGTCCGGCGCATCGTGGAGGAGGAGTTCCACACCGACCCCGGCGGCCTGCCCGGCAACGACGACCTGGGCTCCACCTCGGCCTGGCTGGTCTGGGCCTACCTCGGGCTCTACCCGGTCATCCCCGGCACCGACGTGCTGGTGATCCACGGCCCCGCCTTCCGCTCGGCGGAACTGAAGCTCGCCGACGGCCGCCGGCTCGCGATCCGCGGCCAGGGCGCCGGCTCGAACGCGCCCTACATCCAGAGCCTGCAGATCGACGGCACGCCGACGACCAGGAGCTGGCTGCGCTTCGGCGAGCTGTCCGAGGCCGCGAGCCTCGACTTCGTGATGGGCTCCAGCCCCAACGCAGACTGGGGCAGCGGCGAGGCCGACCTGCCGCCGTCCTTCGGGCCGTAGATGTATGGAGGTAGCAAGTGCCGACAATCATGCGCAGCGGTCCATATCGCTTCTTTTTCTACTCAGGCGACCGAAGTGAGCCAAAGCACGTGCATGTCGAACGAGACGACAGGGTCGCGAAGTTCTGGCTGGAGCCGGTTAGACTACACACAAGTGGTGGCTTTCCGCGGGCAGAGATCTCGAGACTTCACGGGTTGGTTCTGGCACATGCGGACGAGCTCAGGGAGGCTTGGAATGCGTATTTCAATGATTGAGGCAGAAGTGCCTGTGGCCGAGCACGTCAAAGTGAGTGATGATACTCTGAGCGTGGATTTGAGCGATGGGCGTACCATCTCCGTTCCACTGGCTTGGTTTCCAAGGCTGTTGCATGGATCGAAGAAAGAGCGAAGCCACTGGCGGCTAATCGGCAAGGGCCATGGTATCCATTGGGAAGACCTCGACGAGGACATCCGTGTCGAGGGATTGCTCATGGGACAGGCCTCGGGTGAGAGTCAATCATCCTTGGACAACTGGCTGTCATCGAGAAGGTCTCGCAAGTCACGCGGCAAGCGAAGACGAAGCTGAAACGACGCGACTGATCTGACGAATCTCCGGTCATTGCATTGCAGCCCAGCGAGGAGCGACAGAGGACATGCGCCCCGACCCGCCGTCGCGATCGTCCGACGGCTTGGCGCGAGGCGGCTCACGCGGCCTGGTCGGTCGAGTCGCGCTTGGCGATCCGCCTCAGCAGCTCCACCATCGCGGAGCGGACCTGCATGCTGTCCGCGGGATCGACCCGCAGCGCCTCGGTCAGCCCCCCGGGATCGTCGCGGGTCAGACAGACGACGGGCGCCTCGAAGCTCCGCTCGAGCCGGCTTCCGAGCAGGTCCTTCTGGTAGCCGCCCGACTCGCTGCAGTCCATCCACAGCAGCAGGATGCCGGAGACGGACACGCCCAGCGGGCCCCAGAGCGGGGCCATGCTCTGCCCCGTGGGCAGGAGCATCATGTCCAGCACCAGGTTCTCGCTCAGCGAGAGCTGGCCCAGGGGGCCGAAGTCGTTGCGGACCGCCTCGACCTGCCCGCGCAGGTCCACGCCCGGCAGGCGGCGCAGGCCGCCCAGGAAGGCCTTGGTGAAGGCCGGGTCGGGGCACAGCAGGCAGATCTTGCCCCGGGTCACCTTGGCCGTGCCCGGGCGTGCGCTCGTCAGGCGGACCTTGAGCTCGAAGAGCAGATCGTGCTCGAGCAGGGGCGCCTCCTCCCCCGGCTCCTCCAGCACCTGGGCCAGCGGCTTGAGCACGCCCTTCTCCAGCAGGGTCTGGATCCCGCGGCAGGTCTCGAAGTCCGACACGCGCGAGTGCTCGATGATCTCCCCGACCGTGTTGTAGAACTCGAGCAGGTTGAGGATCTCCTCGGTCACGGGGTGCAGGCCCTCGAAGCGCGCCTTGAGGTCCGGATCGGTGATCGCCAGCCGCACGCTGTCGCCCGGCAAGGCCTCGCGCAGCCGCTCGAGCTCGTCCGCCTGGCGGGCGCCCTCGATCAGCAGCATGTCCGTGCTGCGGCGGATGTTGAGGTCTCCGGTGACGTGCTCGGGGATGAAGGCGAAGGTCCCCTCGCGCCACTGCAGCATCCGGAACAGGGCCTTCTCGCCCTTGTGCCGCCCGCAGCTCGCGTGGACCACGCCGCCGTCGTGCACGTGGATCCGGCCCTCCTGCTCGTCGGCCTTGAGCTCGAGCAGGCCGGTCTTGGTGTTGAGCTTGAAGATCTGCAGCAGATCCACCAGCGCGATCTGGCCCAGGCTGCCCTCGATCTCGCGACCGCCCTCGCGCACCTGGCGGGCGGTGGCCATGCGCCGGAAGATGGTGGCCACCAGCGAGAGCACCTCGTCGGTGTTGAAGGGCTTGTGGATGATCGCCTCCCGGTAGCCCCACAGCTCGCTGGCGTTGAAGTCGCCCGCGCCCATCACGATGACCGGGATGTGCTCGGTGCGCGGATTGGAGCGCAGGATCCGGATGTACTTCTTGGGCGGGATGAGCGGGCACTCGGCGTCGAAGAGCACCAGGTCGGGATGGACCAGGATGGCCTTCTCCAGGGCCCGGCTGCCGTCGCGGGCGGCCCGGACGTCGTAGCCGCTCCCGTGGAAAGCGTTGCCCAGCTCCTTGAGCACCGTCCGGTCGGAGTCCGCGATCAGGATCAGCTTGCGTTGCATGCCGTCTCCTCGGCGCGGTCAGTACTGCCGCTGGAGGTTGTAGTGCTCCTGCAGCAGAGCGATCAGGTTCTCCACCAGGTGGGCGTCCCGGCTGTGGAAGCCGAAGACCCGGCCGTCCTCGCCCCGCTCGCCCAGCATCGCGTACGCGACCCGCTCGCTGAGCACGAGCAGCATCCGGCTCTGGTCCAGCGGCTCCTCGTCGAGGAAGATGCGCGTCACGGACGGCTGCTCGGACACCCTGGCGTCCTCGCCGCGCCTGCCGATCACGAAGGCGCGCGCGCGCTCGGCGTCCGCGAGCGCCGTCTCCACCGGCCGGGGCTCCCGGCCCAGCACGCCGCCCAGCGCGTAGAGGATGGCCTTGCTGTCGGGGCTGTCGACCGCCTCGCTGCAGACGGCGCCCTCGATCGCGTCCAGGATCTCCTCGCGCAGCACGATGTGGGCGTTGCCTCCCTCGGCGTCCTCGGCCAGCCGGAACGACTCGGACGCCTGCTCCAGGGACCCGACGTGCTCGTCCTGCCTGCCGACCAGGATCCGGACCGCGTCCCAGAAGCCCCGCTCGCCCAGGCGCAGGCGCCGAAAGAGGCTCTCGCGCGAGCGCTCCATCCGATCGCGGCAGGCCACCAGCAGCTCGTCGAAGTCGGCTCCATCCAGGGGGAAGGTCGCCGCCCCCAGGGTGACGCTGACCGGGTAGTCGCGGCTCATCTGGCTGATGAAGGAGTCGGTCCGGAAGGTCTCCTGGCTGCGGCGGATGAACATCCGCGCCCCGAGGGAGTCGGTCTCCGGCAGCAGGACGTAGTACTCGCTGTCCGAGACGCGGGCCAGGATGTCCGAGTCGCGCACCACCCTCGAGATGCTCTCGGCCAGCTTGCGCGACATCTGCCCGCAGATCTCGGACTTGAAGTGCTCGCGCAGGAACTCGAAGCGATCGATGACCACCGTGACCAGCGAGAACGAGCGGCTGTACCGCCGGGCCTTGTAGATCTCCTTGCCGGCGTAGTCGATGAAGTAGGTCAGGTTGTACGCGGTCGAGGTCGGGTCCTTCAGGCCCACCCGCTCGAGGGCCTGGTAGCGGCGGGCGTTCTTGAGGGCGATGGCGGAGAACTCGGCCATCGTGCTGGCGATGTTCTGGTCCCGCTCGGTGAAGTCCTCGCGCAGCTTGTCCAGCAGCAGCAGCAGGCCGACCGGCACGCCGTCGACGACCAGCGGGATGAACAGGGCCTCGGCGCGCCCGGTGCTCTGCTCCTCCATGCCGAGCACCTTCCAGGGCGCGGCGAAGAACGGCTCGCCGTCCCGGAAAGGCTGCTCGTACTCGCCCTGGCTCATGTTGATCGAGCTGGGGAAGTCGTCCAGGCTGACCAGGCCGCGGTAGGCGGTCAGGTTGAGCCTGTCGCCGCCGTCGGCCGCGGAGCGCCCGTCCGGCGAGGTGAGCCAGAGCATCGCCCCCTGGGAGCCGGTCGCCTGCAGCATGTGCCGGAGGATCATCTCGCACAGGTTCTCGAAGTCCAGCGTCGACAGGATGTCCAGGCAGCGGCGGTAGACCGTCTGGGCCTCGAGGTACTGCATGCTCTCGTCGATCAGCTTGTTCTGCTGATCGACCAGGCGGCGGCGCTCCAGCAGGCGGTCCAGGGTCAGCAGCAGCTCGTCCCGGTCGATCGGCTTGACCAGGTACTCGAAGACCCCCATGCGCATCGACTTGACCGCCAGCCGCACGTCGTCGCGCTGGGTGATGACGATGATGTCCATCCAGGCATACTGCTCCCGGACCATCCGCGTCAGCTCGAGGCCGTCGATGCCCGGCATGAGCAGATCGGTGATCAGCAGATCGAAGTGATCGCTGCCGAGCAGCTCCATGGCCTCCTCGCCGCTCTTGGCCGTGCGCACGTAATAGCGCCGCGAGGCGAGGATGTCGCTGAAGAGCCGGAGGTAGAACTCCTCGTCGTCGACCAGCAGGATGCGGATATCCGTCATGATCCGCCCGTTACAGCTGCGCGATCTCGCCCCGGAAGACCTCGACCGCCGGCCCGCGCATCCAGACCGACGAGAAGTCCTGCTCCACCCGGACGTACAGGCTGCCGCCGGGCAGGTTGACGCGGATCTCCCGGTCGAAGTCCACCTTGTCGAGCATGGCCGCCGCGGCCGCCGTGGCGCAGGCGCCGGTCCCGCAGGCCCGGGTGATGCCGCAGCCGCGCTCGTAGACCACCAGATCGATCTCTGCCCGGCTCTTGAGCCCAGCCAGGTTCACGTTGACCTTCTGGGGGAAGAGCGGGTGCGACTCGAGCATCGGCCCCCGCTTGCGCGCCAGGGAGAGATCCGCCTCGCCGAAGAGCACCACGTGGGGGTTGCCCAGCGCCAGGGCGGTGATCTTGAAGCGCAGGCCCTCGAACTCGATCTCCTCCTCGATGCAGCGCCCTTCGCCCTTCATCGGGATCCGCTCCCGCTCGAACTCGGCCGGCCCCATGTTGACCGTGACCGACTCCACCTTGCCGTCCGCGCCCCGGTGCGCCAGGCAGCTCAGCACGCCCCGGCCCGTCTCCACCCGGACCTCGTCGCCGGCCGCCGAGCCGTGATCCACCAGGTACTTGACGAAGCAGCGGATCCCGTTGCCGCACATCTCCGGCTCGGAGCCGTCGGCGTTGTAGATGTGCATGCGGAAGTCGCCGGACTCCGAGGGCAGCACGGTGAGCACGCCGTCGGCCCCCACGCCCGTGTGCCGGTCGCAGATCCGCACGGCCTGGGCCCCCTCCACGAGCACGGCGCCCTGGGTGGCGTCCACCACCGCGAAGTCGTTGCCGAGCCCGTGGTACTTGAAGAAGGGGATCATGCTCGTTCAATCAGCTTTCTTTTCGGGCCGATGCACAGCGCTGCCCGCAAGCAATCTACTTGCCCGGGCCGGGGGCTGTCAACGAATTACAGCCTGCCCAGCCTGCCCGGATACGCCACCTCGCCGCGCAACTCGGCGTCGCAGCACCGGAGTCGATGCTCGACGTGGAGAACCGCATTCCCTTCTTCGCTGCAAAGCAGCGATGGGATAAAGCCTGGGGCTTCAGCCCCAGGCTTTATCCCCCCGCTGCTTCGCAGCGGAAGAACTCAATACTCTTGCCAAGCTTGGCCTCCATCGCGGACGCCTCGCATCGTCACCGGAGCCGGATCACGATCTCTCCGCGGAGCCCGCCGGCTAGGCACTCCGCGCCGACCCGCAGGCCGCGCAGCCGGCCGAGCAGGCGGCCGAGCGGCGAGCGGCGCGGCAGTCGCTCGAGGGGCTCGAGGGCCCAGACCGAGCCGGTCTGCGAGCCCGTGAGCTCGTCCCGGCCCGCCTGGTATCGGTAGCGGTTGCCGAGCGGGCTGACCGCACCGGCCTCCGGCCCCAGGGTCCGGGCCTGCAGCCAGGCGTCTCGCAGCCGGCCGATCTCCGCCTCCAGGGCCATGCCCGCCAGCACACGTCCGGCAGCCCGCCGCAGCTCGCGGGCCCGGTCCAGGTCGAGCCGCAGAGACAGGCTCTCCTCGGGCCCGGCCCTGGCGCGCGCCGTCCGGGCATCGAGCACCCGCTCGAGCGCCTCGAGCCGGGTGCTCGCGTAGAGCATGTCGCCCTTCGCGGCGTAGCACAGCCGCGCCTCGAGCGGGGGCAGCGCCCGGACGCAGCGCAGGCTCTGGCCGCGGTGCGCGCGGGCCGGCTCGAGGACGAGCGGGCCCTCCGCGTCCGCGCGCAGCACCTCCTGCACGGCCACCAGGAAGCCGCCCAGGCTGGCCCGGTCCTCGACCGCCACGCCCAGCACCACCGGCAGCGCGAAGAGCTGGACCGGCTCCGCGATCGCCGTGAGGCGCGAGAGCGCCGCGTCGTCCTCCAGCCACAGCTCGAGCCGCTCGCCCGGCCAGGCGACCGTCGCGCGATCGTGGCCCGGCAGCCAGTCCACGGCCCGGGCCCGCAGGCGCTCCATCTCGGCGCTGCCCGGATCGATGTGCGCGCCCAGGTGCAGCGCGGCGTAGCGCCTTCGCTGCGGCTCGAGCGCTGCCCGCCCCTGGCCTAAAAGAGCGCGGAGCCGCTGGTAGCCCTCGAGGCCGCTCTGCAGCCCGAGCTCGAAGCGGAGCTCGATCCGCTCGCCGAGCGCGAGCTGTGCGGCGGCCGACTCGACGGCGCCGAGCCAGCCGGGCTCGGCCTGCTCGCAGGCGCGCTTCTCGAGCTCGGAGACCCTGTCGAT
The DNA here is from genome assembly GCA_016935365.1 of Deltaproteobacteria bacterium. Taxonomy (GTDB): domain Bacteria; phylum Myxococcota; class B64-G9; order B64-G9; family B64-G9; genus JAFGRB01. The sequence continues at coordinate 4,961 of JAFGRB010000460.1, read as the reverse complement.
CGGCAGCTCCAGGCGGGGCGTCATGGCGCCCGGGCGGCCGTAGCGCGCGGACGAGGCCTCCAAGCGCTCCGGATCCCAGCTCAGGCGATCGTCCGGCTCGCGCTGCAGCGCGTCCGGATCCAGATAGCCCTGCTCGCCGAGCCGCTCGAGCCCGGGGACCGGATCGTGCGGATGCTCGAAGCGAAAGAGCATGGCCGCCTGGCGGATCGTCTCGAGCGAGGCGAGCGCCGCCCGCCTGCGCATGGCCAGGATGCGCATCCGCGGCCCGCGAAGCGCGCGCAGCCATGGCCGGGGCAGGCAGGCGAAGGCGTGCTCGCGCCCGGCCTCGAACGGGAGCCGGCCGCGGAGCGCGGCGAAGTCCGCGCTCGCGGCCAGCGAGGGGCTGCGGCCCTCGAAGGCGCCCGCGATGCGCTCGACGAGCGCCGGGCTGTTCGAGACCACGACGAAGTCGCCCAGCCGGGCCCGGAAGCTCCGCACGCGCCGCCCGGCCCGGCCGAGCGCGCGGACCTCCAGCCCGCCGCAGCGGATCTCGCGCCGCGCGTAGCCCTCGCGCGCGCAGGCCTGCCAGGCGCGGTCCAGGGCCGCCTCGAGCTGCCCGTCCGGGCCGGTCTCGAAGATCGCGGCCAGGTCCGCGCCCAGGTCGAGCCGGGGATCGAGCCCGGTCAGCACGACCGAGCGCACGGCCTTGGGGTCGAGCCCGGCAAGCGCGCGGGCCGGCAGGCAGAGCTGTCGCTCGAGCCGCGCGCGCACGGCGGTCGGGCTCGCACCCCGCCCCAGCACCGAGTGCAGGGCGTCCCCCCAGCGCGTCGCCAGATCCAGGCAGTCGAGAAGCGCCTTGCCGCTCGCGAAGCGCAGGTAGTACTGGTCGGCCGGCACGAGCGCCGCGCTGGCCTCTGCGGCCTTCTGCTCGACCGCGGGCGGCCGCGGCGAGGGCTCCGGGCCTGCGAGCGCGCTCAGCGGGATGCGGCGCTCGCCCGCATCGCACAGCTCCGTCCGGGGCGGGCCGCTGCCCCGCGCGCGGGGCAGCATCACGCCCCGCGAGCGGCCGCCCAGCCGCCGCAGCGCGCGCCGGTAGGCGAAGTCGAAGAAGCCCTGGCCCTCGGGCGCCGGGAAGGTGGCGAAGAAGTTGGCCTCGGCCCGCAGCCAGGCCCGCCCGAGCCCCGGAGACTTCCGGGCCCGGCCGAGGTCCAGCTCCACCGGCAGGTAGCGGTAGCGCCCGTCCGCGCCCGGGCAGCGGAGCGAGAACGCGAGCCGGCCCGGCTCCCCGGGAGCGAGCCGGCCCACGAAGACCGCCTCGGCCGGCGGGCGGCTGCCCGTGCTGCGCCAGATCGGCGGGCTGTCGGACTCGTCGTCCACGAGCTGCCGGAGCACGCAGAAGGCGTCGCGCCCCTGGGGGATGAGCATCAGGGCGTCCGGCGGCCACTCGTCGCGCGGCCCGAACCAGGCCGGCGCCTTGCCGAGCTGCAGGAAGTCCCGGTAGTAGTCCGGCACCCCCTCCGCCGGCCAGCGCAGCCGCACCCGGAAGGTGCGCTCCCCGCCCGCCTCGCCGCGCTCCACCGCCTGCACGCTCACCCCCGCCCGCCCGCGACCGGCAGCCGCGCGCGGCAGCCAGCCGGGGCCGAGCCCGATCGCGAAGGCCACACACAGAGCCACCCGCCTGCCGCCGAGCACCCGCGCACTCCTTTCCGCTCGCCCAGAGCATAGCGCCTGCGGCGAGCGCTTTCCAGGATCGCGATTGGATTCCGCGGACAGAAGAGATACGATCCGGGATCCGGGAAGGAGGCGGTTCGATGAAAACGCGGTCGAACCGTTCGCCGTTACTCAAGGAGCTGCTGGTCGTGGTCCCGCACAGCGGGATCGCGATCCCGGCCGAGATCCGTCTGGATACCCTCTCGGTCCAGTTCGGTGACTTGATCCGACACGTGGACTGGTACACCAACTGGTTGTACGAATTTCGAGACATTCTCGCCAACCAGCAGATCGTGTTCCCCTACTGCAGTCTGATCGTAGAGGCCAACCGGCATCCGGAGGTCCTGGACGACGCGGTGCCGCTGCGCGACGTGAACGGAGAGCCGGTATACAAGCCCGGCGCCGAGCCGGGCCAGGACATGCGACGGCTGCTCGCCCACAAGTACCTGGTCGATTTTCACAAGCGGATCGAGCAAGCGATCGCCTCGGGAGCGGAATTCCTCCTGGACGGGCATTCCACGGTAGCGGCCAGGGGCGTTGCCGAAAACCAGATCGATCTGATGAACTTCCAGCACTCGAAGCTGGACAACGGGCCGCTCTATTACTCCCCTGCGGCCTACATCGAGTCGTACGCGGAAGAGCTGCAGAAGCGGCTGCCGGACGTGAAGGTCACGGTCAACCAATCGGAGTACTACACGGTGTACGGCCACGTCTGCGCGGAGCACTCGGTCAACTCGTTCGGTCGGGTCGGCCGGCGGGTGCCGGCGATCATCCAGGAGACCTGCGAGCGGCTGTACAAGAACGCCGACCGGACCCCGAACGTGGAGGCGATAGACCGGCTCCGGCGCGCCTTTGCAGAATCGATTCGCGAGACGATCCACCGGGTGCGCGACCTGAAGAAACCGGCCAGGACGATCCGGCTTCCCAGTCTGCGCCAGACCTATGACTTCGATTGCGGGGTCAAGGCGCTGCAGACGGTCTTCGCCTACTACGGGACCGAGATCCGGGAAGACAAGCTGCTGTTGGAGCTGGAAGCCGACAGGCAGGAAGGCACCAGCGTGGGAAACATGATCGCCGCGGCCGAGGCCCGGGGCTTCAAGGTCGAGGCCGGAGAGCACTGGAGCGTCGAGGACGTCAAGCGGTACGTGGACCAGGGCCATCCGGTGATCGTGTTGCTGCAGGCCTGGGCAGAGGAGGTCAAGTCGCTGGAGGACTGGAGGAGGGATTGGGACGACGGGCACTACGCGATCGTGATGGGCTACAACGAAAACGTGCTCTTTTTCGAAGACCCGGCCTCATTCCACCGAACCTGGCTCAGGGAGAAGGAGTTCCTCGCGCGCTGGCACGACCTGGACACCGTGAACGGGCGGAAGTGGGTCCAGTTCGGCATGGTGCTCCTGGGCAAGGAGTCGGCCGGGGCCGCCCTCATGCATATGGAATAGCAAATCGGACTGTACCAGTCCACGTTCCGCGGCAGCTCGGTTCGGGCAACCGCTCGGAGAGGCATGTCGATGGGCGGAGTCCATCGATTCGCTCAGATCAGATACAACTCCTTCCAGCATTTTTTTCCGCTTCCGCTCACTCATCTGCATCGCAGGAATATTTCAAGATCATACCGACAGGCATGGAATCGACATGCTTCCAACCAACAGCATACATCTCGCCATCGCTGCCCCACAGCCCCTCAATCACGCCTCTCACATTTCCACCAAAATCTCGCCAAGTCATGCCATCAAATAACAATATCGCATCTCCAGCCGCGAATACCTTCCCCCCAGATGTGCCCCAGACATCTCGCAGATCAAGATATGTCCCGCTATCCATCTCCGCCCAATCGGCACCATCGTAGTGAAGGACCATGCCACGATTTCCAAAGGCAAAGATGCTGTCTGATGACCCACCCCAGATACCATACAGTTTTTCTGGCGCGTAGTCTATTACTGTGGACCACAGCTCCCCATTGAAATTGATGATTGCCCCTTTTCCCGAATTCCCGCCCTCATCAGCGGCTGCGCCAACTGCATATACATCATTCTCCGAGCTCCCCCAAATAGCATTGAGCTTTATCGAGAGCTCGATTTCCATCTCCGTCCATCCAGTCCCATCAAAATGAAGAATAATACTCCTGACGGGACCGGGAATCGTTTGCTGCTCATAACCAACGACAAACACATCTCGACTAGAGCTTCCCCAAACATCAACAAAAAAACCTTCAACTCCGGTATCGATTTCTGTCCACTCCTGCCCGTCAAAATGAAGTACAAATTCACCGCCATATCCCACTGCATATATATCATCTCTTGAGTGACCCCAAATTCCCATACCAGTCCCGCTGTCATCCAGCTTCTCCCATGTCGATCCATTATAATGAAGCATTTTACTGCCCCAGCCAACTGCATATATGTCTGAAGCCGAACTGCCCCAGATATCAAGTAGCTCAGGAGTTTTTATTTCGTCTATTTCTCGCCAGCATGTTGTACCCTCACCACAGTCACAGAACCAACACACTGACAACAATGAGATGATCAAATAATATGCCGTATCCCCAAATGCGGTCCTACTGGGAAGTGTCATGGACATCCTCCTGTATTTCCTACTTCTGGGAAACAAGGAAGCCTCCAGCCAATGCCAGCGCGCGAGGCGGTCTTGGATGTTTTCTTCTTTCTCTTGTTATAACACAAAACGATCTCCTGCTTGAGTCGCACCAAACGGGCCAGCAGCTTGCCAGACAGAGATTGCCACTATTGCTCCGGAGCCATTATTTCGATCATATTTGGGCCATGATCACTGTATATATTTTCCTCACCTTCTTCTGGATAAAGCACATAGCCATTATCTCTGCACTTGAACGGCCAGTTGTTGTAACTACACTCATTCAAAGGCTTTTCGGGATTGATTAGCAAGAAATTAACATCATTTGTAAATCCAATGTCTCCATCGAAATTTACAGGTTTTCCCAGCCACACTTTGTCGATAAATGGCTCATATGGAGTATCAAAGAAATAAGTCCAAACAGCATCTTCTGCGATAATATTACACTCCTCTTCCCAGTTATCATGTGTGTTCATGTCTCCAGCATAGATGGGCGGGTAGATCCAGAAAGGCTCACTAGCGCTCCGCTCGTCAAGCAGATAGCTCTTGAGGTCACTTCGGAACGTCTCCTGCCTGTCGATGATGTAGTCCTGAATCGTGTGCGGAATGTCGCAGGGATCAAGGTGCGTGTTGTAGAGGCTGAAGTAGCAGCTCGAGTGCAGGGGGAACTCGAACACCGC
>JAFGRB010000459.1 GCA_016935365.1 Deltaproteobacteria bacterium | reverse complement strand
TGCGGGGCTTCGCTGTGCTCGATCTTGCCGAGGTGGATCTCCATTGACGGGCATTTCGCAGTATTACGGAAAACCGAGAGGAGCGTTTTTTTGATCGGCTACATTCCAGCCGATCGAATGCTCGGAGGGTGGCCGGACCGGCCCGGGCAGGATACCCGCGGGCCGGTCCGGCGGTGAGAATCCTGGAGGCCGACACCATGCCGGCATCCACGGAGCACAACCGATCGACCGGCCGGTCTATTCCCCGCCTCGATGGGGTGTTCTCAGTGCATCAGGTGGGTGCCGGCGACGCGCGAGACGATCGGGACGCGGGAGATGGCGCACAGCGCGCGCCATTGTTGATCCTCGATGCCCTGGCCGGCCGCATCGAGGCGCAGGCTGCCCGTGCAGGCGATCTCGTCTGTCGGATCGCACAGGCGCCCGCTCTCGTCCACCCGGCAGTCGAGCGGCTCGCCCTCGAGGATGCGCGCGCCGAAGAGCGTCTCGGCCTGCGAAGGCTCGATGGACGAGGCGCAGATGGCGAAGAGATCGAAGCGCTCCGGGTTGTCCTGCTCGAGCTCCATCAGGTTCAGCGAGCAGCCATCCCGGCAGGTCCGCGTCTCCCGGCTGCACAGGCCCGGCCAGCAGTCGCAGTCGTGCAGGCACTCGAAGCAGCCGCCCTGGCGCGACGAGCAGGGCGAGCAGTCCTCGCGGGCGCAGAAGTCGTCCAGGCATTGACCGGTGAAGCGGTTGCAGACCTGCTCGGCGCCGCAATCGGCGTCGGAGAAGCAGAAGACGCCCGCGACCGCGGGCACGCACTCGCCCCGATACGGATCGCAGATCTCGCCCACGGGGCAGGCGAGGCCCTGGCAGCGATCCGGCGCGCAGCGGCTCACCCCCTCGTCGCAGATCTCGCCCGCGGCGCAGCTCTCGTCCTCGCGGCAGCGGCACTGGGAGTAGAGGCCCGTGGCCAGATCCGCTCGCTGCAGCCAGCCGGCGGGCAGGTCTGTGCACCAGACCTCGGTGTACTGGTAGAGATCGCCGATCCAGATCCTGGCTGGACCGGTCGCGCCCTGCACGCGGGCCTCGCCGCCCTGCTCCAGCCACACGCCGCCCTGGCCCGGATCCAGCTCGAAGAAGGCCTGCGGAAAGACGAGCATGCCGCAGTCGATCCCGTCCGGCTGCGGAGGGCAGCGCACGGCGGGGTCCTGCTCGAAGTGGGCCGCGTCCACGACGCGCAGGCGCAGCGGTCCGGACGCGTGTCTCTCGCGCAGCGTGAGCCACTCGTCGACCCACCAGGGCATGTCGTGCTCCAGCTCGGCCCAGAGCGACTCGCCCACCGCCACGGGCGCCTCGTAACCTGCGGGCAGGTCCACCAGCAGCTGCACGCAGGCGCCTTCGTCGATCAGCTCCAACCACAGCTCCGAGCCCCAGCCTGCCAGGGGCCGGTTGTAGAGCACCCGTATGTGTCCGGAGTGCGACAGCCGCGGCACGGCCCAGGGATCCTCGCCGAGCTGGAGCATGACCTCCTGGGGCGCGGCTGCTCTGCAGGGCTCCGGATCGCCCCCGCAGCCGTCTCCCGTGCAGACGTCGGGCCACGGATCGGCATCTCCGTCTCCGCCGTCTCTTCCATCGCGCCCGTCCCAGCCGTCTCCGTCGCGCCCGTCCCCGCCGTCATCGCGCCCGTCCCCGCCGTCATCGCGCCCATCCCGGGCGTCGAGCCCATCCACGCCACCGTCGCTGCCCGCCCCCACATAGTCGGCGCAGCCGGTGAGGAGCCGCGCGGTCAGAAGCCAGACGATCGCGATCCGCAGTCCATTTGGCGCGCGCATTCGCATTCTCCATCCCAATCGAATCATCTGGGTGTATTATCCGACGAACAGACGAAGTTCTCAACGCACACTGGAATCGAGGAGCCGGCATGCGGAGAGCCGTCCTGGGACTGGCGATGGGGACGCTGCTCGCAGCTTGCGGCGGCGGCAGCGAGCAGGCAGACCTGCTCAGCTTCACCGCGCTGACCTTCAACACGGGCACCTCCGAGAACATGGGGCACGACGAGGGGCCCGACGACGGCTACAGCTCGGCCCACGCGGCCATCTCGGATCAGTACTACGGCGACGGGCTGGCCTGGATGCCGGCCGTGGAGGCGACGGGCGCTTTTCTGGCCAAGCTGCAGCCGGACCTGGTGGCCTTCCAGGAGATCTTCTATGCCGGTGACTGCGCCCTCATCCCGGCCGAGGCCCGGACGGACTTCTTCTGCCAGCAGTGGACCGAGGGCCAGCCGACCGTGGCCCAGGCCGTGCTCGGGGCGGGATACCAGGTGATGTGCATGCCGGGGAATGCGGACAAGTGCGCGGCGGTCAAGCGCTCCTTCGGCTCCTTCCGCGGCTGCGGGTCCGACTTCTGCCTCGAGGGCCTGCAGGGCAGCAGGATCGAGGGCTGCGGTCACGGCGCCCGGGTGGGACGGGCGGAGGTCGATCTCGCTTCCGGCGGGACGCTCACCCTGGTCGCCGTGCACGGCTCCTCGGGCTTCGACACCGACGACCAGCTCTGCCGGGTCGCTCAGTTCGAGCAGGTCTTCGTCGACCTGGGCGACGGCAGGCCCGCCGCCTGCGGCGAGCGCAACCTGGTCATGGGCGATCTGAACACCGACCCGGGCCGCATGGCCGGCTCCGATCCGAGCGCGACCCGCTTTGCCGACTTCGCCGGCCAGGGCAAGGCCTTCGCCTTCTTGACCGACGTGGGCCCGGACGCGGCCCCGTCTTACATGGACCTGCTCAACATCGATCACGTCGTGTCCGACTTCGCCACTGGCTCGTGCTGGATCGCCGGGCTGAGCGAGGGCCACCCGGCGGTCATCGACGCCAAGTACTTCGATCACAAGGCGGTCGTCTGCAGCGCGGACCCGTCACGCTGAGCCCGTTCGGCGCCGGCAACGAAACCGTACAGCCCACGCAGCCCAGGCCAAGAACGGGATGCTCGACGGCTCTCCCCCGCCGCAGGCGCAGGACTCATCGTCCGGCACCGGCGGCGCTGGCGGCTCCGGCTCGCCGGGATCGATCCGGCCCTCGCCCTCGACCTCGAGCCAGAGCTCGGTCGCAGCGGCATCCCCGCTGCCGCGGACCGTGACCTCGACCGCGTAGACGCCGGGCAGATCGGGCAGGAAGCGGATCGTCGCCAGGGCCGGATCCTGCTCGGGCAGACGTGACGCCGAGGCGGCGGGACGCTCGACGAGGGCAAAGGCGTATGAGAGCTGCCGGCCATCGAGGGCGCAGGATGCATCCGCGCTGAGCGCGATCTCCTGGCCGAGCTCGAAGAGCGCGGGTCGATGCGCCGGGATCTCGGTGGCGTGCAGACCGGCCGCGATCGGGGAGCGCCGGAAGGCCGGGCGCACGCTCCCGCCCGCCGGCACGCGCACCAGCCAGCGACCCCCGGCCGCGCTCAGCTCACAGGCGCCGTCCGGCTCCTGGCCGGCGATCGCGGGCAGATCGAGCTCCAGGCTCGTCTCGTCCCGCCCGGCCGCGTGCACGGCGACCCGGAAGCCGGTCAGGCTGCCGGCATCGAAGGAGAACCAGGCGCTGACCAGGCTGTCCGGCGCGCCGTCCAGGTTCCAGAACAAGCCGCCGAGCCGCTCCGGGCTCTCGCAGTAGGCGCCGCCGGCAGCACGCAGAAGAGAATTCCCCGCAGCGCTCCCGGTCAGCTCCCGGTCCTGTCTGGTCCAGGCGGCACAGGTCGCGTCCCCACGGCGCCAGTCGAGCGAGGGCGCTCCGGCCTGGTCGACCGTCACCGGCACTTCCTCGAACGCGCCTCCCTGGTCGGCTTCCGGGATCAGGACGGTCAGGAACTCGACCGCCTCGGCCGCGGGCACGCGGGCGCTCGCATCCAGCGCGGTGTGCTGCAGCTCCTGCACGCCGGGCCCCTCGTGGGAAGACGTACGGCTCGCGAGCTCCAGGGGGGCGCTCGCGGTGCAGGCCGCGCGCAGGCGGGCCCGCTCCCGGGTCCACACGGCCCCGCGGCCGGCGAGCTCGAATGACCCCCCGCTGGTGGCGCCGCCGTGGCCGTGCAGCTGGAGCGTGTAGACGCGCTCGCCGCTCTCCTCCTCCGCGGGCATGGCCCGGTCGTGCAGGACGACGAAGCGCTCGCGCAGGAAGATCGCCTGCCTCCGGAAGTGGGTCCGGGGTGCATCGGCGGAGTACGAGAAGACGACCTCGGCAAAGGCCGCTCCCGGCTCGTCGTCGAGGTAGACCGCGTAGGCGTCGCCGTCCTCCCCCGGCACCCAGCCGCCCTCCTCTCGCAGGTCGGCCGGCACGAGCTGGCCGTTCTCGTCCGTGGTCAGCTCGGGGATCGCCTGGTGCGGCATGGCCGGCCCCTCGCCGTCCACCAGGATCAAATTGTGGTGGATGGGCTGGTTGACGCGAGCGTGGTCGCCGAAGCCCAGATAGCCGCCGTCGATCAGGAGCGCCTCGCCGAAGGCGTACAGCATGGCCGCCCCCGGGTCCGCGTGCTCGTGGGAGGCGGCCCCCTGGATGATCTCGCCCCAGTCGGTCTGTCCCCAGCCCTTGGCCTTGCCGTGCTCTGCGAGCATCAGCGCGCAGACCCCGTCGGCCTGCCATCCGTCGCGAAAGACCAGGTGTCCGGCAAAGGGCATGAGCTGCACCGGCGCCCAGCCCAGGTCCTCCGGCGAGGCGGAAGCGAGGCTGTCGTCGAAGGTCGCCAGAAAGAGCAGGCTCGGATCGACCTGCTGGGAGGCGAGGAGCGGTCCGCGCTCCGATGCCCAGCGAAACAAGCCGCCGTGGGCGATCTCCGGCCGGACCAGCGCAGAGAAGAGGAAGGTGCGGCCGGGGTAGGTGTCGTCGAATGGCGGCATGCTGCCGTCGGGCAGCATCACGCGCACCGCCCACAGGGCGCTTCGTTCGAGCCAGGCTGCGGTCCACGGGTCCTGGACCGTGTAGGGCGTCTGGCTGCCGATGACGTAGTAGGGCGGAGCGGTGACGTCGGGCGTCACGCGGTAGGCTGCACCGCCGGTGTAGCGGTGCCAGGCCCAGAAGAACGGCAGGTGGCTCAGGGCGGCGTAGATGAGATAGAAGCCGCCCTCGCCGTAGCCGCCGTCGAAGTCCGCCGTGATCTGGCGCAGGATCAGATCCGTGTTGCGGACGGCGAAGTCGATCCACAGCTCGGGCGCATACCGGCCGTCGTCGTTCTGGATCGCGAAGTCCTCGCCGTTCAGCACGATGGCGGCCAGCCCCAGCGCAGAGGCCGCCTTGGAAAGGTGGTTGTTGCTGGCCGTGCGCTCCAGGATCCAGATGTCGGCCGCGTACGCGCCGTAGATGCCGGCCGCGAGATCGGCCGTGTTTTGCACGCAGCGCGCCCGGTCTGCGCCCAGCACGTCGAGATCCGCACCCAGCAAGAGATCCAGAGTCTCGGCCCACAGCGCGAGCTCGTGGGCGCTGTGCGTCGAGAGGGTGAAGCTGTCGATCCGCGGCTCGGTGCGCATCTCGCGCAAGTACAGGGCCGCCCGTTCTCCGATCGCGCGCCGCGCCGTCTCGTCCGGAAAGGGCGCGATCCGGTCGCCGTCCAGGGTCCTGTCCAGAAAGAAGAGCAGGGCTGCGGCGCGGGCGGTGTTGGCCCGAGCCAGGGCTGGCCCGATCTCGTCCTCGCCGGGGTCGTGCTCCTGAAGCGCCAGGCCGTGGGCATGCAGGAACCACGTTCGATAGGGCTCGCGGTCGAGCCGATCCCGAACGCGCGCACACTCGTCTGCTCGTATCAGGGTCCTGGGGTGAGCGCCGGCCTCGGTCATCTGACCTTCCAGCCAGTGAGCCGGCGCCGCGGATGCGGTCCAGGGCGAGAGCGCCATGGTGACGATCAGCATCGCGGACGGTTCGAGATGGACGCGCGCCACAGACAGCAGTATACCGCATTCGATCCTCCTCCGGGACGCGCTGGGCAAGCTGCAAAGGCGATTTCTGGCTTGCATATCCGATCGAAAGGGGATACGTTCCCGCCAGGAATAGACCATCGAGAACCCAAGGAGGTCGAGATGAAGCGTTACATGCTGTTCGCAGCCGCGGCGCTGGCCGCCACCGGGCTGATCCTATCGGGCTGCGAGAAGAAGACCGAGACCAAGACCGAGCCGGCCAAGACCGACACGGTGGCGACGCCGGACGTGAAAGAGCCGACGGCCGATGTCGCCAAGCCCGAGCCCAAGCCGATCGGAGACGTCGCGGACAAGACCGTCGACCTGGCCAAGGCCATGGCCAAGGCCACCGAGGATGTCGACACCAGCAAGGCGCCCGAGTACCTCAAGAAGCTAGTCGGGCACATGACGGAGTTCACCAAGGTCATCAAGGACAACATGGACGATTGCCAGAAGACGGTCGACGCGGTCAACAAGTACGTCGAGGAGAACGAGAAGGAGCTGGCCGCGATCCAGAAGGAGGCCCAGGAGGCCAAGGCCAAGATGAGCGAGGAGGAGAGCAAGGAAGTGAGCATGCAGACCATGAAGCTCATGCAGGACGTGTTCAAGGAGAGCATGGCGGTCCATATGCAGTTCACCACGAAATGCAAGACCGAGTCCAAGAAGATCTCCGAGGCGATGAAGCGCTTCAAGGTCAAGTAAGCCGGGAAGCACCCGATCGCACACGCGAAGCGCGCCGGCGGCCCCGAGGCTGCCGGCTTTTCGTTTCCGCCCGGGGCGATGAGCGCTTGACAATCCAGCGGGGCGATGATGGGATCCCCATCCGCAAGGCTCTGTTTTCCGGAGTGAATAGCCATGAGCCCCGCCGATCGGTCCATTCCCGTCGCCCTGTCTGCCCGCCACGCGCACCTCTCCCAGCAGCACGTCGAGGTCCTGTTCGGGCCGGGCTACACGCTCACCCCGCGCTCTGATCTCTCACAGCCGGGCCAGTTTGCGGCCGAGGAGACGATCGAGGTGGTCGGGCCGAAGCGCTCCATCCCCAAGGTGCGGGTGCTGGGTCCGGCGCGTGCGCTCAGCCAGGTGGAGCTCGCCTTCACCGATGGGATCGTGCTGGGGATCAACTTGCCGGTGCGTCTCAGCGGAGATGTGGCCGGCACGCCCGGCGCCCATCTCATCGGCCCGCGGGGAGCGGTCAAGCTCACCGAGGGCTGCATCGTGGCCATGCGCCACATCCACGCCACCCCGCAGGACGCGGAACGGCTCGGCGTGGAGGACGGCCAGATCGTCTACGTCCGCTTCCCGGGCCCGCGGGGGCTCGTCTTCGACGAGGTGATCGTGCGGGTCAGCCCGGACTTCGCGACCGAGCTGCACCTCGACACCGACGAGGGCAATGCGGCCGGGATCCGCTCCGGCGACCGGGCAGAGGTCGTCGCCAGCATCTGCCGCGATCTCTGCGGACTCGAAGCCTGCCCCATCGCGCCGGACATGCGCGACGGCCTGAGCGAGCCGTACTGCGCTTTTGCGCAGACGGAGCTGTCCTTCTTCCGGGACTAGACAGGGCGCCATGGCGGACGGGCACGAAATCGAGCAGCTCATCCAGCGGATCACAGACCTGGTGATGGCCCGTCTGGGCAAGGTGGCTGGATCCGGCGCCCGGCGCGGGCTCCTGCTCCTGCTGCCGATGCCGAGCGCCGGGCTGGCCGAGCTGGCGAAGCGGGCCGAGCAGCTGCGCCGCGCAGGGTTCGGCCTGCGCACGCTCGCCTCCCGGGCTGCGCTGGAGCAGATCGAGCGCGGCGGGCTGCGCGCGCGCCTGGGGCCGGAGCTCGCCTGCCCCGACGAGGCGGGCCTGGCGGAGGCCCTGGCCGGCAGCGAGGCGGGAGAGGTCGTGATTCTGGGCAGCCTCGGCTTCGCCCTGGCCGGCAGGCTGCGCGAGCTCGCGGACGACGACCCCTGGGTGCGGCTCTGCACCCGGGCCGCGCTGTCCGGGCACCGGGTGATCCTCGTCTGCGACGATCTGCGCCCCCGGCGCACCGGTACACCGCTGGCGGATCGGGCCGAGGCGCTTCTCGGAGAGCTCTCGGCCCTCGGCCTGGAGCCGATCGACGCGGACGGGCTGCCGCAGCTCGCGGAGCGCCTCGCCCGGGCGCAGAGCCCGGCATCGCGGGCCCTCGGAGAGCTGGTCACCGAGTCGGACGTGGAGGCGGTCTACCGCTCGGGCCTGTCGCAGCTCGTGCTGACCGCCCGGGCCATCGTCACCCCGCTGGCCCGCTCGCGGGCAGCCGAGCTGGGGCTGGAGATCGTCGAGGGAGATCGCGGTTAGCGACGTTTTCTCGAACGCGGCGCATGCCGCCATACGGATGCGGAGGAGCCGATGTTCTTGGCCAGAGTCGTAGGCAACGTGGTCTCGACCCGCAAGAGCGACAAGCTCACCGGGACGAAGCTGCTGGTGGTCGAACCGGTGGACTTCGCCAAGCAGAAAGGCGAGGGCAAGCACCTGGTGGCGGTGGACTCGGTGGGCGCCGGGGAGGGCGAGATCGTGCTCGTGGTCCAGGGCTCGTCCTCGCGGCTGACCGATACGACGAAGGATGCGCCCGTGGATGCGACCATCATGGCCATCGTGGACTACATCGAGCTCGCGGGCAGCCGCACCTTCGCCAAGTCCTGAAGACCGGAGGATGTAGACGATGCCGATTTCGATCGACGAGCAGCAGATCGCGAGGCTGGTGGAAGAGGTCGTCCGTCAGGTGCAGGGGCAGACCACGGCGCGATCGACCGCGCCCCGGCCGATAGCCCTGCCGACGAATGGCGGCCAGATCCAGCCCCGGGGCCAGGGTGTCTTCGCCTCCATGGACGAGGCCATCTCCGCGGCCGAGCGCAGCTACCGGGAGTTCAACTCGGTGAGCCTCTATCGGCGCAGGCGCTTCGTCGAGGCCATGCGCAGCGTGGGCAGGGAGCGCGCCGAGGACTTCGCGAAAAAGAGCGTGGCCGAGACCGGCCTGGGCCGGGTGGCCGACAAGGTCCAGAAGGTGCTGCTGGCCGCCGACAAGACGCCGGGCCCCGAGATCTTGGCACCGCTCGTCTACACCGGCGACGACGGCATGACCCTGGTGGAGCCCGCGCCGTACGGCGTCGTGGGCTCGATCACCCCGACCACGAACCCCACGCCGACCATCCTCAACAACGGCATCTCGGCCGTGGCGGCCGGCAATGCCATCGTCTTCAACCCGCACCCCTCGGCCCGGGGCGTGAGCAACGAGTGCGTATCGCTGCTCAACCAGGCCATCCAGCAGGCCGGCGGTCCGGCCACCTTGCTGGCCTCGATCGCCGAGCCGACCCTGGAGACGTCCAAGCTGATCATGAGCCACCCGGGCATCCGCATGCTGATCGTCACAGGAGGCGGAGCGGTCGTCAAGCTGGCCATGTCCTCGGGCAAGAAGTGCATCGCGGCCGGCCCGGGCAACCCGCCGGTCATCGTCGACGACACGGCCCACATCGCCAAGGCGGCCCGCTGCATCGTCGACGGGGCGAGCTTCGACAACAACGTGCTGTGCACGGCCGAGAAGGAGGTCCTGGTCTTCGACAGCATGGCCGATGCGCTGATCTCCGAGATGCTGGGCTGCGGCGCCTACCAGGTGGGCGGAGCGGATCTCGAGCGGCTCGCAGAGAAGCTGGTCGTGCCGGGCGAGCCTTTCCCTCACCCCAACCGCGACTACCCGCACCCCAACAAGGACTTCGTGGGCAAGGACGCCTCGGTGCTGCTCGGCTCGATCGGGAGCAAGCCGCAGCGTGAGGTCCGCCTGGTCATCTGCGAGGTGCCCTTCGAGCACCCCCTGGTCCAGGCCGAGATGCTGATGCCCATCCTGCCCATCGTGCGGGTCGCCGACCTGGACGAGGCGCTCGACAAGGCCCTGTTCGCCGAGCACGGCAACCGGCACTCGGCCATGATGCACTCCGAGAGCGTATCCAACATGACCCGGGTGGCGCGCGAGATCGAGACGACCATCTTCGTCAAGAACGCACCCTCCTACGCCGGCCTGGGCTTCGGCGGCGAGGGCTTTTGCACCCTGAGCATCGCCGGCCCCACGGGCGAGGGCCTGACCTCTGCGCTCTCGTACACCCGGCAGCGCAGGTGTGTCCTGGCCGGCGGGTTCAGGATCGTCTAGGCGCGCAGGGAGGCGCATTGGCCAAGACCCCGGAACGAGAAGCGATCCTCGAGCGCATCCGCGCCGCCGGCGTGGTGGGCGCCGGGGGTGCGGGCTTTCCGACCCACGTGAAGTACGACGCCCGGGTCGAGCTCGTGATCGCCAACGGGGCCGAGTGCGAGCCGCTCGC
This sequence comes from Deltaproteobacteria bacterium, assembly GCA_016935365.1. Classification (GTDB taxonomy): domain Bacteria; phylum Myxococcota; class B64-G9; order B64-G9; family B64-G9; genus JAFGRB01. Next base: position 10,626 of record JAFGRB010000459.1, on the reverse strand, counting down.
GCGCAGCGACCAGCAGGCGATGGCCGCCCAGCCGGCCGAGGTGCTGCGCGGGCTCGAGCTCGCCATGGCCGCCACCGGCGCGGCGGAAGGCGTCATCGGCCTGAAGGCCAAGTACGCAGAGGCCATCGAGCGGCTCGAGGAGTTGATCCGCCTCAAGCGGCTCCAGGATCGCATCCGGCTCCACCGGCTCGAGAACTTCTACCCGGCCGGAGACGAGTTCGTGCTGGTGCGCGAGGTGACCGGCAGGGCCATCCCCGAGTTCGGTCTGCCGCTGGCGGTCGGCGCGGTGGTCTCCAACGTCTCGACGCTCATCGACGTGGCCGCGGCCGTGGATCGCGGCGAGCCGGTGTGCCATCGATCGGTCACCGTGGCGGGCGCCGTGGCCGAGCCCGGCACCTTCCGGGTGCCGGTCGGCACGCCGCTCGAGCTCGCGCTGCGCGCAGCGGGCGGCGCGATCGATCGCCGCGCGAGGCTGATAGCCGGCGGGCCCATGATGGGCGTGTTGACGGAGCCGGGCGCCCCGGTCACCAAGACGACCAGCATCCTGCTCGCGTTGCCGGAGCGGCACCCGGTCATCCAGCGCCGCTTGCGCGACACCGCGCGCCAGCTCCACCTGACCCGCTCGGCCTGCCTGAAGTGCATGCTGTGCACCGAGGTCTGCCCGCGCAACCTGCTGGGCCACCGGCTGTTCCCGGACCGCTTGATGCGATCGCTCGCGGCCGGGGTGGCCGAGGACCTCGAGGCCTACACCGGGGCTTACCTGTGCTCCGAGTGCGGCCTGTGCGCGGTCTACGGCTGCGTCATGAACCTCGATCCGTGCTACGTGAACCGGCAGATGAAGGCGCGGCTCGCCGAGGCTTCCGTGCCGCGGCCGGAGCCTGTCGAGCGGGCCGAGCGCGTCTTCGGGCCGCTGCGACGCGTGCCCACGCCGCGGCTGATCGCGCGCCTGGGGCTGAGCGAGTACGACCGGCCTGCGCCGCTGCGGCCCTTCGATGCGGACGGGCTGACCCGCTTGCGCTTGCCGCTCAAGCAGCACACGGGCGTGCCGGCCGTGCCCGAGGTGGTGGTCGGCCAGGAGATCGCCGCCGGAGAGCTGGTGGGCGAGATCCCCGACGGCAAGCTGGGCGCCCGGGTGCATTCCGCCGCGGCCGGGACCGTGATCGAGGTGGGGCCAGAACATGTCACTGTCGAGCTGGGGTGAGCCGTGCAACGGATGAACTGTCCCGATCCGACCGAGGAGGCGACCGAGCTGGCGTCCATTTCCGAGCGCCGGCTGGCGGTCGGCTGCCTGGAGACGAGCAGCATCGCCCGCGGCATCGAGGCGGCTGACGCCATGCTCAAGGCGGCCGAGGTGCGCCTGCTGGCCTGCAACCCGGTCTGCCCGGGCAAGTACATCGTCCTCATCGGCGGCCTGGTGGCCGAGGTGACGAGCTCGGTGCGCGCGGGCGAGGCCGCAGCAGCCGATACGCTGACCGACGCCATCGTCATCCCGAATGTCCACCCGCAGGTCCTGGACGCCTTCAGCGCCATGACCCGCTTCGAGCGCGTCGAGGCCATCGGCCTGATCGAGACGTTCAGCCTGCCGTCGGCCGTGCTGGCCGGCGACCAGGCGGTCAAGAGCGCCCGGGTGGACCTGCTCGAGATCCGCCTGGCGCGGGCGCTGGGCGGCAAGGCCTACGTGCTGCTCACCGGCGAGGTGGCGGCCGTGCGCGCCGCGCTCGAGGCGGGCGCGCAGGCGGGCGGCCAGAACGGCCTGCTGCTGGGGACCACCTTGATCCCGGCACCGCACCCCGATCTGATCCCCAAGCTGCTCTGAGAGGGGCAAGCGCGCGAGGAGCCATGCGAGAAGAAGCGCTGGGCATGATCGAGACCCGAGGCGTCGTGAGCGCCGTGGCGGCGGCCGACGCGGCGCTCAAGGCCGCACCGGTGCGCCTGCAGCACCGTGTGCGCACCGGCGGCTCCTGGATCACGGTCATCGTGCGGGGCGAGGTGGCCGCGGTGCGAGCTGCGGTCGAGGCGGGCGCTGCGGCCGCGCGTGCAGTGGGCCGGCTCGCCGGCGTCCACGTCATCCCCCGGCCGAGCGAGCCGGTCGAGGAGGTGATCGGACCGCGGACCGGGGGTCTCGGGCGCAAGCGCAAGGGCGGCGGGAAAGGCCGCGGGAAAGGCGCGCCGTCGAGTCGCGGCGAGCAGGGAGAGGAATCGTGAGGATCGCCAGGGTCGTCGGCCACGTGGTCTCCACGGTCAAGGACGAGCGGCAGCGCCACTTCAAGCTGCTCGTGGTCCAGCCGGTCGACGCGCAAGCGCATCCGAAGGACGACAGCCTCGTGGCCATCGACTGCGCCCAGGCCGGCGTGGGCGACTACGTGCTGGTGGTCCAGGAGGGCAAGAGCGCCCGGCAGGTCATGGAGGTGCCGGACGCGCCCTGCGAGGCGATCGTGGTCGGGGTGATCGATCACCTGCTGTGCGGCGGCGAGCAGCGCGTGCTGCGGCCGCCGCGCGTCGAGGAGCCCTGAGACGTGACGACCGAGTTGCGCGAAAAGGTAGAGCGCATCGTGCGGCAGGTGGTCAGAGAGACCCTGGCCGCGAGCGAGGGCGCGCTCTCGCAGCTGGCGGGCGCGCTGCCGGACGGGCGCACGCCGCTGGTGGTGGCCAACTGGAAGATGAACCACCTGTCCGAGGATGCCCGGCGCTTCGCATCCGGCCTCGAGCTCGCGGACGGCGTGGAGGTGGTCATCTGCCCGGCGAGCGTGCTGCTGCCCGTGCTCGCGTCCGCCCTGGGCGCGGCGAGCCCGGTCCGGCTCGGCGCCCAGAACCTGCACTTCGAGCCCTCCGGGGCCTTTACGGGCGAGCACGGCCCGGCCATGATCGCGGATGCGGGCTGCCGCTACGTCATCTGCGGGCACTCGGAGCGCCGCACGCTCTTCGGCGAGAGCGACGAGGCGGTGCAGCGCAAGGTGGCCGCCGCGCTCGGCTCAAAGCTGCGCCCCATCCTGTGCGTGGGCGAGAAGCTCGCCGAGCGGGAGCAGGGAGCCACGTTCCGGGTGCTCCGGGCGCAGCTGCTGGCCGACCTGGCCGATCTCGGCTCTCCGGCGCCGGATCCGCGCGAGCTGGTTGTGGCCTACGAGCCCATCTGGGCCATCGGCACCGGCCGCACCGCGAGCGCCGCCCAGGCCCAGCAGGCCATGGCGTTCTGCCGCGAGCAGCTGGCCGAGCGCTTCGGCTGGGCGTGGGCCGAGCGGGCGCGGCTGCTCTACGGCGGCAGCGTCACGCCCGACAACGCGGCCGGGCTCATCGCCCAGGAGGACGTGGACGGCTTCCTCGTGGGCGGGGCCAGCCTGGATGCGCGGCGCTTCTCCGAGATCGTCGCCGCGGCCGCGCCTGGACGGGGAGGTGCCTGATGTTCTCCCAGAACGCGTCCGCGTTGCTGCAATGCCGAGCATCCCCGCTCGGCTGCGCGCAATGCTCTCGGCCGGCTGCCGACTTCGTCGGGACGAGGTGCTAGATGAGCCCGCACAAGATCTTCCTCGGCGCCGATCACGGCGGGTTCGAGCTCAAGCAGGCGCTCAAGCGCCACCTCGAGGACGGGGGCTTCGAGGTGGCCGACTTCGGCACCCACGGCACCGAGGCCGTGGACTACCCCGACTTCGCCTTGCTGGTGGCCCAGGCGGTCTCGGGCAGCCGGGCCGCCGGAGGCGACGCGGTGGGCATCATGATCGACTCGATCGGCCAGGCGAGCGCCATCGTCTGCAACAAGGTGCCCGGCATCCGGGCGGTGGCCGGCTACGACCCCTTCGCGATCCGCTCGAGCCGGGAGCACAACGACGCCAACGTGCTCTGCCTGGGCGGTCAGGTCCTGGGCCGGGGGCTGGCATGCGATCTCGTCGACACCTGGCTCCGGACCGCCTACGCGGGCGGCCGGCACCAGAATCGAGTCGACAAGATCCACGCCGTGGAGCGCAGGTACCTGCGCTCGAAATGAGGGAGGAGCGGATGCAGCTCGGCAAGGTCATCGGCCAGGTCATCGCCACGGTGAAGGACCCGTCCCTGGAGGGCATGCGGCTGTTCGTCGTCCAGGGACTCGACGAGACGCTCTCCCCGACCGGCAAGCCCTTCGTGGCGGTCGACGGTGTGCGTTGCGCAGGCCCCGGAGATGTGGTCTATCTTTGCTTCAAGCGGGATGCGGCCATCGCGCTCGGCGATGCACACCCGGTCGACGCCACCATCCTGGGCTTCGTGGACGAGGTGGCGGTGGAGCAGGAGCCCGGCGGAGCGATGCGGGTGATCAAGAACGAGGACGCCCTGTGAAATCACGAGGCATGATTGACGGATAACGACAACCGACAACCGAAGCAACGGAGGTACAACGTGGACAAGGAAGCTCTGGGAATGATCGAGACGCGCGGTCTTGTGGGCTCCATCGAGGCGGCCGACGCCATGGTCAAGGCGGCCAAGGTCACCCTGATCGGCCGGGAGTTCGTGGGTGGCGGCTATGTGACCGTCATGGTCCGCGGCGACGTGGGCGCGGTCAAGGCCGCCGTGGAGGCCGGCAGCGTGGCGGCCAAGAAAGTCGGCGACCTGGTCTCGGTGCACGTGATTCCGCGGCCCCACAGCGATGTGGAGGGTATCCTGCCGCGGATCGAGAAGTAGGGTCGCGCGCAGGCGGCCGTCCGGCTTACCGGCGGTCGAGAGCGTGCTGGTTCTCATCTGACCCGGTGCCGGCCTGGCCGGCACCGGATCATCGATCCGCAGGAGGGTCCGAATGGATTCCGACGACGTGCTGCGCCGGATCACGGCCGAGGTGCTCGAGCGACTGGGCGCAGACGGCAAGGCGGCCCCGGGCGGTGCCGGCTCCAGGCCCGCCGGCAAGCCGGCCCAGGCCGGCCGCACCATCCATCCCGAAAACGGTCGCGTCCTGGTGCTGCTGACCGGTGGCGATGCGCACCTGGACGAGGCGCTGGCCCAGCTGGGGCGGATCGCCGACCGCAGCCAGGCCGTGACGGTCGTGCTGAGCACGACGGCCAGCCGGGTGATCGGCGAGCCGGCCGTGCGCAGAGCGGCCCCCGGGGCGCAGGTGCTGACCGCGGGCGAGGTCGAAGCCATCCTCGAGGGTGTGCAGGTCGCCTACCTGCCCAACATGTCGCTCAATGCGGCCTCCAAGATCGGGCGGCTCACACCCGACAGCCTGGTCTGCATCCTGGCGATCCAGTGCATGCTGCGGGGCATCCCGGTGAGGGCGAGCCGCGACTCCTTGCTGCCGGCCGGCGTCGATCCGGCCCGCGTGCCCAAGGGGATCTGCGAGCGGCTGGACCGCATCCTGGCCAACCTCGAGGCCATGGGGGTCAGCGTCTGTCCGGTGGGCCAGCTCCTCGGCCCGGAGAGGACCGTCGACCCGGCCAGCGGCAAGAGCCTGCCCGCTTCCTGCACCCTGGCGAACGGCGGGGAGTGCAGCGCCTGTGGACTGTGCGTGGAGAAGTCGCCGGGCGCGGTCGAGGCGCTGGTGAGCTCGGGCGCCGCGCGCATCGGATCGGCCATGGGCGCCACGCCCAGCGCCTCCGGCATCGCGGGCCTGATCGATCATACGCTGCTCAAGCCGGACGCCACCGAGGCCGACATCCGTAGGCTGTGCGCCGAGGCGCGCGAGCACAGCTTCGCCTCGGTCTGCGTCAACCCGGCCTGGGTGGCGCTGTCGGCCCAGCTGCTCGCCGGCAGCCCGGTCAAGGTCTGCACGGTGATCGGATTCCCGCTCGGGGCCACCACCCCCACGGCCAAGGCCATCGAGACCCGGGATGCGATCGCCAACGGGGCGACCGAGATCGACATGGTGATCAACGTCGGCGCGCTCAAGTCGGGAGACGACGAGCTGGTGAAGCGGGACATCGAGGCGGTCGTCCAGGCCGCGCGCGGGCAGGCCCTGGTCAAGGTGATCCTGGAGACGGCCTTGCTGAGCCGGGAGGAGAAGGTCAAGGCCTGCCTGCTCGCCAAGATGGCCGGGGCCGACTTCGTCAAGACGTCCACCGGCTTCTCCTCGGGCGGAGCCACGGTCGAGGACATCGCGCTCATGCGCGAGACGGTCGGGCCGGACATGGGCGTCAAGGCCTCGGGCGGCATCCGGGACCGGCAGACGGCCGATGCCATGGTGGCCGCGGGGGCGACGCGCATCGGCGCTTCGGCCTCGGTGGCCATCGCCGCTGGCAAGGGAGCGAGCGGCTCGGGCTACTGAGCGGCGGCCGCATCGAGTCAGCCCATGCTCTGGCAGCTCAAACAGGACATCTGCGAGTTCGGCCGCCGTCTCTGGCAGCTGGGCTTCGTGGCGGCCAACGACGGCAACATCTCGGCGCGCTGCGACGAGGACCGCGTGCTGGCCACGCCCACCGGGGTGAGCAAGGGCTTCATGGAGCCCGGGATGCTGATCGTCTGCGACATGCAGGGCGAGCTGCTGGCAGGCGATCGGGCCCCGTCGAGCGAGCTCGCCATGCACCTCGAGATCTATCGCCTGCGCCCGGACGTGCGGGCCGTGGTGCACGCCCACCCGCCGGTGGCCACGGCCTTTGCCGCGGCTGGCGTCGCGCTCGACAAGTGCGCGCTGCCCGAGAGCGTTCTCAGCCTGGGCGCCATCCCGGTCGCCCCCTACGGCACGCCCTCGACCGAGGAGATCCCGGCGAGCATCCGGCCCTTCGTGCCGCGCTGCGACGCGGTCTTGCTGGCCAACCACGGCGCGGTCTGCTGGGCCGACAGCCTGGAAGGGGCCTACTTCCGCATGGAGACGCTGGAGCACACCGCCCGGATCACGATGCATGCCCTGCAGCTCGGCGGCGTGCAGCCGCTCTCGGCGGCGGACGTGGAGAAGCTCCAGGCCGTCCGCGCCAAGATGGGCCTGCGCGGCCGGGTGCTGCCCTGCGAGGTGGCGGGCACTTGTCCGGTGCTGTCCGCGGAGGCCGAGGCATCCGCCCGCAGGCCGCAGGCCGAGCCGGAGCTGGTCGCGCTGGTCGAGCGGGTCGCCAGGGACGTGCTCGCGCGGTTGAAGGAGTGAAAGTCCTCGAATCGTCCGTCTTCTGGTCTGGCCCAGATGCCACGAGGAGCGAGTCCATGATTCCCGAGTTCCCCCTCGATGTACCCAGCCACGACGGCCAGCCGAACGAGCCCGATGACGTGTTCTTCGGCGAGATCGGCGAGATCGGCAAGCTGCTGAGCGCGAACACGAACCTCAACCTCACCCGGGGCTTTCGGCGCTGGACCGGCAAGCGGATCGGCATGATCCTCGTCGGCCTGATCCTCGGCCCTCTGGTCGGCGCCATCGTCGCGGCCGTGCTCCACGAGGGCCTGGGCGTGAAAGAGGAAACCGCCCTGGCCGTGGGCCTGGGCGGCTTCGCCCTGGTCGGCGCCGTGCTCTTCGGCTACTGGTTCCGTCCCTGGCAGGAGGCGACCTTCGTGGGCGAAGGGGGCCTGGCCAAGGTGCGCCGCCGGGACGGCAAGGTGCAAAAGACCATACTCTGCTTCGCCGACGCGGCCGAGCTGCGCCAGCGGCAGATCCGCCAGTACGTCAACGGCGTCTACTCCGGCACCCAGTTCTTCTTCGACTGGCTGGGCGAGGATGGCTACTCGCGGTTTAAGATCAACGGCGTCTTCCGCGAGAGCGCCCGCAAGCCGGTCCCCAGGGAAAACGGGATCCACTTCGCCTCCTCGGCCGAGGCGGCCTGGCTCCACTACCGGCTGCCCAAGGTTCTCGAGCAGGTCGAGAGGGGCGGTACGGTGCGCTTCAACGTCGGCAAGGGCAAGTGGATCGACATCGGCAAGGGCTGGGTGGAGTTCGGGCTCAAGAAGGAGCCCCGGCGGCTCGAGCCCGCCGACGTCAAGGAGATCTCGCTGCAGCAGGGCTGGCTGAGCGTCAAGCCCGCCCAGGGCGGCTGGGGCAGCACGCTCAAGGCCAGCGTGGGCGACATCGGCGACATGAAGATCTTTCTGGCCCTGCTCGAGAACGCGCTGAACGTCAAGCTCTAGCGTCGTTTTCAGAGAAACCTACGCGTTGCTGCAACGCTCTGTTTGGTATCGAAATCACTGTGACGATGCACGAGTTGCCGCAGCCGCTTCACGGCGGGGCAGCGCGGAGCGCGACCTCGACGATCACCGGGTGGTGATCGCTGGGCCCGAAGTGGAGATCTTCGGTCTCGACGCGCACGAGCTCCACGTCCGGGCCCAGCAGGAAACCATCCACGCTGGTCACGAAGCTCTCGCCCGGCATGTAGGGCCGGTTCGTGGCGCGCAGCGAGGGCGTCTCGCGGTCGAAGGCCCAGGTCCAGCCCTCGGGCGTCCAGCCCTCGGGCACGCGCTGGAACCAGTCCGGCACATGGGCCCGGTGCGGGAAGCTCGCCGCGTCCAGACCGGGAAAGGCCTGGTTCCAGTCGCCGCCGGCCAGCACATGATGGCCGTCCGCATAGAGCTGCAGCATGCGGCGCCGCAGGAAGTCCATCTGCTGCCTGCGCAGCGTGCCGCCGGAGTCGAAGGCCGAGAGGTGCAGGTGCAGCACGACCCAGTCCCTGCCGTCCGGCGCGCGCAAGCGGATCTCCTGGATGCAGCGTTTGAGGTGGAAGACCCGCACCGGCCAGGCGTAGCTACCGGGAAGCTGAAAACGGACCGCGCGATCGATGCGCTGCCGGCTGAAGCCCAGGAGCCCGCTGTACACGCGGCCGATGGGTTCCGTGAGCGGGTAGGGCACGAAGGCCACCTTGAAGTTGGGCGCGAAGGAGTAGGCGTGATCGGGCAGGGCGGCTGCCAGGTGGGCTGCCTGGTCGATGCCGAAGCTGCGGGCCGAGTCCCGGTCGACCTCCTGGAGCAGCAGCACATCCGCGCCGGACTGGCGGGCCAGGAAGGCGCTCACGTTGGCCAGGTTGGCCTCGACCTCCTCGCGGGGTGGGTTGACCCTGGCCCCGCCGTCCATGAAGAAGTCGGCCGTCTTGCCCAGCCCGGCGTAGCCGATGTTCCACGTGAGCAGCCGCAGCCGGTTTGCGGGCTGGGCAGCGGCCCGCGCTGCGTGATAGATGGGCATGTCCATCTGCGTGTCCGGGCGCCATTCCGTGATCAAGCACCACCCCGCGGCCGCCAGTGCGATCCCGGCCAGCACCAGGCCGGTCCACAAGATGCGGCGGAGCCATCTGTTCATCAAGGGATTGTTTACCAGAGGGGCGCGAGATGCGCAAAAAAACGGGCGCGCGACATGCCCGGGGCTCAGGGCGAGATCACGTCCACGGAGCCGATCTCGCTCCGCGCGAGCTCGGCCTGGTCCTGGCCCGCCTGCGCAGCCCGGCGCTCGGGCTGGGCTGCGTCCGGTCGGGCGGCCACCAGGAAGCTCAGCTTGGAGACCACCTCGCGGCCGAGCGAATCCGCGGCCTCGGCGAGCAGCTTCTCCTTGAGCGCGCGCATCTTGCGCTCGTGATGGTAGGCATTCTCGTCGGCCTGCCCGTGGACCCGCTCGAAGACGGTGAAGAGAATGGTGCCGGTCTTGACGTCGAAGAGGGTGGCCTCCATGACCCCGGCCGCCTCGAGGGTCTGGTAGGGCGCGGCAAAGATGCCCACCACCGTAAGCCAGGTCCAGCCCCAGGAGTTGACGTAGCTGCGCTCCTCGAATCGGTGCCGGTAGAGCAGCAAGTACTCGGTGCGGTAGCGGGCCGCGAGCTCCCGCAGGCCCGAGATGCCGCGATCCGCCGGCCAGTCGGTCGAGATCTCGGTCGCCACCTCGAAGACAGCCGAGTCCTCGAGCTCGGCGCACAGCCGGGCCGGGATGTCCACCAGCGGCAGGTCCGCGTCCGGATCGTAGCGATCGGCCACCTGGACGATGCCCACCCGGGCCCGCTCCTCGAGGAAGACCGGCGCGGCGAGCACCTTCCTGAGGTCCGCCTCCGAGATGGAGCCCGCGCGATCGCGGGTGAAGTGGTTGCGCTCCAGCACCGCGGGCCGGGCCTCGATGCTCTCGGCCAGCGCGAGCGGCTTCATGACCGGGCCGGCCAGCGGCGCTCGCGCGGCGCAGCCCGCGGTCCAGACAGCCAGGGCCAGGGCAAAGACCAGCGTGCCATTCCGTATCGTGCGAGTTCCAGACTGCATGTCGTCCTCCTCGTGTTCGCGTCTGTCAGCGCGTGTCCAGCCTGTAAACGCGCGCGCCGCTCGCGGCTTACACCCCGGAAGACGCGCTGGATTGACATGCCCGTCCGAATCCGCCAACATGCGAGAATACAACACGATCTTTTGCCGGCTGGACGAAAGGAGAACCCGTGAGCAGACAATCCCACAGACACACCCATCGCCACGTACACAGCCACGAGCACGAGCATGCCGACGGCACTGCGCACAGCCACGAGCACAGCCACGAGCACAGCCATGAGCACGACCACGCAAAGGAGCATCCGCGAGAGGGCGCGCCTCTGCACGAGCACGATCACGAAGACCACGCCAGCGAGCCTCACGACCACGAGCACTGAGCCGTCGTGGCAGAACACGACGGCGGAGCTCGCCTACTGAGCCCTGCATGTACTGGCTGGTAGTTGTCGGCGCGTAGCCGGCTTGAGGGCCTTCCGAGCGCGCGCAGCGAAGCGAGCACGAGCGGGGGGGGGGGGGGGGGGGGGGGGGGGAGAACCC
>JAFGRB010000458.1 GCA_016935365.1 Deltaproteobacteria bacterium | reverse complement strand
TTTTGTGATTGCTCGTACTGTTTCCCAGGGCTTCGCCGGCAAAGCCGGCTTCGCCCTGGGCTATCTTGTTGCGCCCCTTGCGGGGCTCTCGGAGACCTGCCATCTCTGCGTCTCGCTGCATCTTCATCGTCCGGAGGTTTTACTCGAACGGGATGCAAAGATAGAATTAGAAAGGATGTAGCGCCAGGTGACGGCCCGGCAGGCTAGTCCAGAAAGAAGCGCCAGAGCTCCTCCAGTCTGGCGCCCTCGATCTCGAGGCCCTCCGGGGCGCGATCGCACAGCAGCAGAGATTCAGCCTTGCGGAAGCGCTTGCGGGCCTCTTCCAGGGCCATGAGCTCGCGCCGCCGGACCTCCTCCCGCTCGAGCCCCTCGACCGCCACCTGGATGAGCTGGTGCACGCGCGTGCCGCGGCGCAGCAGAAGATCCACCTCGCCCCGCCCCTTCCAGTAGTGCAGGTCCGCATCGCCCCGCTTGAGCAGCTCGGAGAAGACGGCCGTCTCCGCCACGTGCCCCAGATCCGGCGAGCCGCTCAGGGCCACGGCGTTCCGCAAGCCCGTGTCCAGGGCGTGGACCTTCTGGGGGCGCCTCTGCCGCTCGCCGGCCTTGAGGGAGTAGTAGGGCAGCAGCCGGATGAGGAAGGCCTCGTCCAGGTACTGGCAGTAGTGCCGCACCATGTCCAGCGATACACCGAAGACCCGGGACAGACGCTGGAAGCTGACCAGCCTGGCGCTCTGGCTCATGAGGTGTACTGCCAGGGCCCGCAGGCTCACCAGATCGCGGATCCGGTGGCGCAGGGCCACGTCCTTGAAGAGCAGATCGTCGAAGTACTGCTTGAGCAGGGCGCTCTTTCGCTGCTCGTCCTCGGCCAGCACCACCTCGGGGAACCCGCCCCAGCGCAGGTGATCGGCCAGGGCCTGGACGACGGCGGCCGGGCGGGCCGTGCGCGCCGGATGCGCCGGGATCGCAAGCCCGCGGAAGCGCAGGGCCTCGGCGAAGTCCAGGGGCCAGATGGGCAGGGACAGATGCCGGCCGGTCAGCCGGGTGCCGAACTCGCGGCCGAGCAGGGCGGAGCTCGAGCCCGTGACGACGATCTTGACGTCCTCGCTCTCGTTGCGGGCCCGGACCCAGCGCTCCCAGCCCGGCACGTGCTGGATCTCGTCGAGCAGCAGCAGCGCCCGGCCCTTGGGGAAGACCTTCTCCCGAAAGGAGACGTAGGCGTCCTCCAGCAGCTTCACGCCCATGTCCACGGCCAGCAGGGGCTCCTCGAAGTCGACGTGCAGGATGCTGGTCGCGCTCCGCCCCCCGGCTTGCCTGGCCGCGGCGAGCTGGTGCAGGACCGTGGTCTTGCCCGCCCTCCGAGGGCCCACCAAGCAGAGGATCTCGGGGGCATCCATGAGATTGAGGATGTTCTCGGCGGCGCGGCGGGGAAATCCGGTCTTCCAGTCGCCGCCATCCCAGCGATTCCAGCGGGCCAGCACCTCGAGCATGTAGCCTCCTCGTGACCGATATAACGATCACGATATGAAAATCGTAACCGATATAATAGACAAGATCAAGCGGCCTGAGTGGCACGGGAAGCGGCGGGCTTTTTGCTTGCAATCGAGCCGGAGTCCGCTAACATGGCAAGCCGTGTCCAATTTCCCATGGAGCGACGGCTCTTCATGGACGAGATCTCATATCGACCGCGCCCGGTGCCAGGGAGCTAGGACCAGCCAGGCCTCGACCCTCCTCGCTCTCGCCTTCCTCTCCCGGACAGCAGGACACGATGCGGCGCGGCGCCACGCGGTGGCGGAGGCGGAAGCTCCGCCGTGAGGAGGTGGATTCGGATGCAGCACATGGGGACGCACCTGGTGGCGGAGCTGACCGGCTGCCGGTTCGAGGATCTCGACAGCGTGGACTTCGTCCGGCGGGCCCTGGTCCGGGCAGCCGCCCAGGCCAAGGCGACCGTGCTCGACGCATCATTCCACAAGTTCTCGCCCCAGGGGGTGAGCGGGGTGGTCGTGCTGGCCGAGAGCCACAGCTCGATCCACACCTGGCCCGAGCACGGCTACGCCGCGGTGGACGTGTTCACCTGCGGCGACCAGGCCATGCCCGAGAAGGCGATCGAGTCCATCGTCGAGTCCTTCGAGCCCGAGCATTACGCTGTCCGCGAGATCCCGCGCGGGATCCCGGCCGCCCGCAAGTCCAGGCCGGCCGCGGCCAGCCTGCCGCTCGACCTGGGGGAGGGCGCGTGAGCGCGCTCGAGGGCGATTGGCTCTTCCAGAGAGCGGAGCAGGGCGAGTGCGTGGCGCTCGAGATCCGCGAGCGGCTCCAGCGGGCCCGGACCCCGTTCCAGCTCGCTGAGATCGTCGAGACGCTCACCTACGGCCGCGGCCTGATCCTGGACGGCCTGCTCCAGGCGGCCGAGGCCGACGAGTTCATCTACCACGAGAGCCTGGTCCACCCGGCGCTGCTCGCCTGCCCGGCGCGCGGCGAGGTCGCCGTGCTCGGCGGCGGCGAGGGCGCGACGCTGCGCGAGGTGCTGCGCCACCGCTGGGTGGAGCGCGCGCACATGGTCGACATCGACGCGCAGGTGGTCGACTTCTGCCGCCGCCACCTGGAGACCTTCCACGCCGGGGCCTTCGACGATCCCCGGACCGAGCTGCACATCGAGGACGCCCGGGCCTGGCTGGAAGGGCAGCCGGAGGGGGCCTTCAGCGCGGTGATCTTCGACCTGAGCGAGCCCGGCCCCGATCGGCCCTCGCAGAGGCTCTTCACCCGGGAGCTCTTCGCCATCGCCCGGCGGAAGCTCGCGCCCGACGGCGTCTTCGCCATGCACGCGGGCCCGGCCTTCGTGCGGGCAGACGGCCGGGGCGCCTTCTTCCCGCGCACCGCGGCCGGGCTCGGGGCGGTCTTCGGCGCAGTCGAGCCGTATGCGGCCTACATCCACTCCTTCGCCGACACCTGGACCTTCCTCAGGGCCCGCGGCTCCGGGGCCTGGCCCGCGCCCGGGCGCATCGATGCGCTGATCGCCGAGCGGATCGACGGCGAGCTCCGCCACTACGACGCCGGGTGCCACCTGCACATGGCGAACCTGCCGCGCTACCTCCGGGTCCAGCTGGATGCCGGGGCGAGGCCGTTCACGGACAGCGATCTGCCGGACTGAGCGGACTGCCTTCTGACGAGTCTCCGAGATCCGGGTCTTCGCTGCGAAGCAGCGATAGGCAAGAATGGGCTTGGCATGCTCCGAGATCCGGGTTTTCGCTGCGAAGCAGCGATGGGATATAGCCTGGGGCTTTAGCCCCAGGGAAGCGGAGAGAACACAATCATGCGCCCTGAAAGGGC
>JAFGRB010000457.1 GCA_016935365.1 Deltaproteobacteria bacterium | reverse complement strand
GCGATCTCCTTGATCTTCTCCCAGACCAGCATGATCAGTGTGGAGATGATCCCGAAGGCCGAGACCAGGATGACCACGACCAGGATGATGAACATGCCCACCTTCTGCAGCTTCAGGGCCGAGAAGAGGTTCTTGTTCATCTGGTACCAGGTACGGGTGAAGTAGGGGTAGCCGTCCAGGACGGCCAGGATGTCCCGGCAGCGCTCCGCGGCCTGGTCCACGTCGTGGAAGCGCAGCGCGATCCCGGTGATGGTCTCACCCATGCCGAAGAAGTCCTGCGACGCCCGCAGCGAGACCACGACCGACTTGGCATCGTACTCGTACATGCCCGTGTGGAAGATGCCGGCCACCCGGAACGCGCGCGAGCGCGGCACCGGGCCCGAGGGCCCGAGATCCTCGCTGAGCGGCGAGATCACCTTGACGGGATCGCCCGGACGCGCGCCGAGGTTCTCCGCCAGCTCGCGGCCGAGCAATATGCCCGGTGTGTACCTCGCCCGCGCGCGCCCGGCCTTCAGCGCGCCCGGCATGGGCACCTCGCCCGCGTCCGGATCGGCGACGAAGTCCGAGCCCTCTCCGGCCTCTGCGGGACGAGCGGGCCGAGGACCATCGGCTATCGGGATGCGCTCGGGGTGCTCCAGCCACTCGAGCCGACCCGCATCGAGCTCGAGCGGCGTGACGCCCTCGACCGTCTTCGGATCCACGCCCCGGATGAAGACACCCGCCAGGTTCTTTCTCGAGGTCACCATGACCTCGTTGTAGGTGAACGGCGTAGCGGCTGCGACCCCCTCGACCCGGCCGAGCTTCTCCATCACCAGCTCGTGCTCCCCGAAGTCGATCCCCCGTTTCTGCAAGATGGCGTGGGCGTTCGTCCCGACGACCTTCTCCTTCAGGTCCGACTCGAAGCCGCTGACCACCGCCAGCACGACCATCAGGGCTGCCACGCCCAGGGCCACCCCGACGACCGAGATGGCGGTGATCATCTTGAAGCGCAGGTAGCGCATGCCCACGAAGAACGGGTAGTACAGCCCGCCGCCGCGGATCAGAAAGACGGCGAAAGCGGCTGCGAAGACGCTGGCGAAGTGGACCTCGAACTTGAGGCCCAGCTCGATCGCGTTGCCCATCCCGACCTGGAAGTCGTCGCGGACGAGCAGGCGTGCGAGCACGCAGGAGGAAGCCAGCCAGCCCTCGATGCTGGGGTAGTAGTCGACCAGGGATCCGAGCAGGATCCCGATGCCGATCCCCTGCAGGCCGATGCAGATGTAGGCGGCCGGGCCGGTGGGATCGAGCGCCGGAAAGAAGATCGCGATCAGCTGCTCCGCCGCGAGCATCAGCCCGACGCTGGCCAGTATACCCGCTGCCGAGGCCAGGCCGAACGAAGCCCATGTGCGGCGTCTCTCCAAACTGCCTCCGCGCTGTCCAGGCCCGTTGACCGCGCTAGCCGCTCGAGCCGGCCTGGATCAAGTAGGCCTCGATGAAGGTGTCCAGATCCCCGTCGAGCACGCGGTCCACGTCGCCCGCCTCGGTGCCGGTGCGGTGATCCTTGACCATCCGGTAAGGCTGGAGCACATAGGAGCGGATCTGCGAGCCCCAGGCGATCTCCTTCTTCTGGGCATGGAGCGCGTCCTCCTCGGCGCGCCGCTTCTCCATCTCCTTCTCGTACAACCTGGCCCGCAGCAGCTTCATGGCGGTGGCCTTGTTGCGGTGCTGGGAGCGCTCGTTCTGGCAGGCCACCACGATGCCCGTGGGCAGATGCGTGAGGCGCACGGCCGAATCGGTCTTGTTGACGTGCTGGCCGCCGGCGCCGGAAGCGCGATAGGTGTCGATCCGCAGATCCTCGTCCCGGATCTCCACCTCGATGGTGTCGTCGATCTCCGGGTACACGAAGACGCTGCAGAACGAGGTGTGCCGGCGCTTGCTGGCGTCGAAGGGCGAGATGCGCACCAGCCGGTGGATCCCCATCTCGGCCCGCAAGAAGCCGTAAGCGTTGCTGCCCGCGACGTGCGCGGTGACCGACTTCACGCCCGCCTCATCGCCCGGCTGGTAGTCGGTCACCGAGCTCGCCCAGCCGCGCCGCTCGCAGTAGCGCAGGTACATGCGCAGCAGCATCTCGGCCCAGTCGCACGACTCCGTCCCGCCGGCACCGGCGTTGATCGACAGAAAGGCGTCGCGGTGATCGTTGGGGCCACCGAGCATGCGCCGCAGCTCCATCTTGCGCAGGCCCGCCTCCAGATCCTGCATCTCGGAGACGATCCCGGACTCGAACTCCTCGTCCCCCTCGGCCTCGGCCAGCTCGTTGAGCTCCACCAGGTCCTTCAGGCCGGACTCGAGCGCCCCGAAGGCGTCGACGAGCTCGGCGAGCTCCGCCCGCTCCTTCTGGACGCCGGCCGCCCGCTGGGGGTTGTCCCAGAAGGCCTGCTTGCCCATCTCCTCGTCGATGGCCGCGATGCGCTGCCTCTTGGCCGCGATGTCAAAGAGGCCCCCGTAACGCTTCGAGCCTGTGTTCGAGCTCTTCCAGTCGATCCTTGAGCTGACTCGCCATGCATGCCTCCTCGGGATACGACCCCACCTTGGGTACAACAGGCGCGCCCGCCTGTCAATGAGGCCCGGATCTCACCTCGCGGGCTGGGCCGGGACGATCGTCACCTTAGGGTAGATGCGCTGGATGTGGATCAGGAGCGCAAAGGCCAGCAGGGCCGCGCCCAGCACGAGGAAGGCCGGCCGGTGATCGTGCAGGGCGCGGTATGCGATCAGCATCAGGACCGACCCGAGCGCACGGCCCAGGTTGAGCAGCAGCTCTCTGCCGGCCCACATGTCGATCCCGCCGACCGGGGCGTCCAGGGCCACGGAGATGAGGAACGGCACCACCAGGATGTTGGACAGCTGGAAGAGCCCGGCCAGCCCTACCCAGACGGGGGCCGAGCTCCCGAGCGCCATGGCCATGGTGGCGCCGGCGGCCAGGAAGACGGTCGGGTAGAGGAATGCCGTCCGCCGCCGGGTCCGGTCCGACAGCCTCGCCAGGGCGATGGTGGCCAGCATGCTCAGCAGGCCGAGATACGAGAAGAAGACGCCCAGCCGGACCTCGGTCCGGATGAAGAGCAGGGTGAAGACCGGCACGCCCACCAGGACGGAGGCCTCGTAGATCCCCTGCAGGAGGAACAGGGCCCGGTAGCGGACGAGCTTTCTCAGGGAGTGCCCGATGCGGTAGTCGAAGGCGCGAAAGCGGATCGACCTGTTCAGGAGCGCGTGCGCCGAAGCCCCCACGAGCACCGCGACGGCGGCCAGCATGTTGGCCCCGAAGCCGTATGCGGCCCACACGTGGGCCGCCAGCGGCGGCACCAGGCAGCCGACGAAGGGGTAGACCGCCATGGCCAGGCTGCCCGAGAACGCCCTCGACCTCTCTGACGCGTACGAGAAGAACTCCAGGTTGTAGGGGATCCAGAAGAAGACCAGCACCAGGGCATTGCTCATGTAGACCAGGTCGAGCGTGCAGGGCCCGAGCCCGGAGAACGCGATCGCGTAGGCGGCCACCTTGGCGGCGAACGCGAAGCAGAAGGACAGCTTGGCCCGGGCGCGCCGCATCAGGGCGATCAGGATCACGGGCATCGCAAAGGCCAGCGTCATCGCCTCCAGGAGATCCTCCAGGCGGAGGCCTCGCTTGACCGCGTAGAGCGCCATGAAGCTCATGCCCATGGCGTCCGCCACGGCGATGAGCACCTGCAGGGCGTAGATCCTTCTGAACTCCCGGTTCTCGATCATGAACTCGCACCACCGCGCTTCCGCAGCCCGGCATTCTACCTCCGGCGGGACTTCTTTGCATCGAGGCATCCGCGATGTCGGAAAGTCTTACTGAAAGCGGTCAAGCGACCTCGCAGATGAACACCTCTGGACCGGCGAGGTAGATTGGGTCGTTCTTCCCTGGCATTTGCGGCTACTCTTCTGCCTGGATCTCTAGCAGGCGGACGTCCTCGAGATCGACACGGCGTCCGGCGGCTCGCTTGGAGGCGATCAGATCCTGCTTGGAAACAACTTCGAACTCCTGTTCCTGGAAGCTCATGGTCTCTCGCCGGTCCCAGGCTTCCTGGAAGACCAATCCCGGTGTCCTGGTCTGCACGTCGACACGGACCCGATCCTTGAAGATGGTTATCTCGTGCGCGAGGAGCTCATCGGCGCTGGTCAAGGAAGCGGTGCCCAGCCCCGCGTCCAGGAAAGCTTCTAGCAGGCGACCGCAGTTCTCCTGACTCGCCTCGATGAGTATGCCGAGGTCGAATGTCGCCCGAGGCACACCGTGCAGGACGCTGGCCACGCCACCGATGACCACGTACCTCACATCATGTTGCTGCAAGGACCTGAACACGTCCTTTTAATGGCGCCTCTCGATTTCCCGTAATGTAGCGGGTTCGCGCTGATTGCCTCGTCTGGATGCGCCTGTCGAGGCACTCCGCGCCTC
>JAFGRB010000456.1 GCA_016935365.1 Deltaproteobacteria bacterium | reverse complement strand
TGGTCCCACCCACTGTCTTCACCACGGATCGGTCGAACCTCTTTGGGTCACACGGCCAAAGGCCGTGGTATTCGCTCGCAATAATCTAACCTTCTTGTACCTGGGGCTGAAGCCCCAGGCTTTATCCCCCCGCTGCTTCGCAGCGAAAATCCGGATCTCGGAGTTTGCCAAGCCCATTCCTTCCTTGCGCTCCGAGATGGGTATAAGGCTCAGGGCGTAAGCCCCAGGTTCGAGAAGGCGCGCTCACTCGGTGTAGCCGAGCGAGCGGAGGTTCTCCTGGAGCTGCCCGTCGATGGGCGCCCTGCTCGCGCGCCGCTCACCGATCGGTCGCTCGACCCGCTTCATCCAGGCGCGCATGCGCGCGAGCACGTCCGGCCGGCTGGCCGTCAGGTCGCGCGCCTCGGCCGGATCGGCCTCCAGGTCGTAGAGCTCCTCGCGCCCCCGCTGCACGGGGTAGCCGGGGTGGACGGTGATGCTGCGCAGGTGGCGGATGTACTTGTGGCGGCCGGACACGACCGCCTCCATCTGGGCGCCGGCGTGCTCGAGAAAGACCGGCCGGCCGCGCGCGCTCCCCAGCCGGGGCCAGATGTCGCAGCCCCGAACGCGGGCGGGCAGCGGCAGGCCCAGCCGGCCGAGCACGGTCGAGAGCAGATCGGCGTGCTCGACCGGCATGTCCACGCGCAGGCCTTCAGGGCCGGTGGGCGAGCGGATCACGAGCGGCACGCGGGCGGTGGCCTCGTAGAGCCCGGCGTGGGCGAACCAGATCCGGTGCTCGCCCAGGCTCTCGCCGTGATCGGCCGTGAACACGAAGAGCGTCCGCTCCCAGAGCCCGAGGGCCTTCAGCCTGGCGACGATCTTCCCCACCCCCTCGTCGATGGCGCTGGCGGCCGCCCAGTAGCTGGCCCGCACGTACTCCACGTCGTCGACGCCGGCGAGCCACGCCTGGAAGTGGGGGTTGTCCCGGTGATGCGCGGGGAAGAGCGGCCAGACGGCCTGCAGGGAGCCGGGCTGCGAATCGCGCGCCGGCGGGTCGTGGCGGCGCACGAGCCGGGCGGGCGCCCGGTAGGGGGTGTGGGTATCGATGTAGTGGATCCACAGGAAGAACGGCCGCCCCTCGCCCCGGCGGCTCTCGAGGAAGCGCAGGGCGAGCTCCGTGGTCTCGGCCGCAGCGCGGATCTCGGTGCAGCGGAAGAGCTCGTCCGTGCCCTGGGTCAGGTTGGAGACCTCGGGGTTGAGCCAGGGCATGTTGACGATCGCGGCCGTGAGCCAGCCGTGGCTGGAGAGCATCTCGGGCAGGGTCCACAGCTCGCCGTCCAGGCGGGCTGTGTTCTCGTAGGCCCCGTGATCGCGGGGATAGAGCCCGCTGAGGATGGTGGCGAGCGAAGGGGTCGTGGTGGTGATGTTGCAGTAGGCCCGCGTGAAGCGAAGCCCCTCGGCCGCCAGCGCCTCGAGCTTCGGCGTGCGGGCCGCGCTGCCGAGCGCGTCTCGCCGCATGGCGTCGGCGGTCACCAGGATCACGTGGAATGGCCCCGGCGCGGCGCCCTGCCCCGCCGGCCCGCCCGCGGCGGCCGGGACCGCGGCCAGCCAGGTCAGGCAGAGCGCGGCGAGACGCTGCACCACAGCTCCTCCACCTCTCTGGCCATCCGCCCGGCCGAGTAGCGCTCCCGGACCATGCGCTGCGCGCATTCGCCCATCCGGCGTGCGAGCGCGGGCCTCGCGAGCAGCCCATCCAGCGCCCGGGCCAGGGCCTCGGGCTCGGGCTCGACCACGAACCCGCTCTGCCCGTGCTCGACCCCGTGCGCGCAGGGCCGGCAGGCGACCACGGGCAGCCCGGCCGCGCCGTAGTCCAGCACCTTGATCGGGAAGCCCGACGGCGAGGTCCTGGCGCTGACCGCGACCCGCGCCCGGTGCAGCACTGCCCGGCAGGCCTGCAGGCTCGGCGCCTGGACGAGCTCGGTCCGGTCGCCGATCCCGTGCCGCGCGAGCATGCGCCCGGCCTCGGCCAGGGGGTTCGGCGTGGCGAGCAGGAAGCGCAGCCGCGCTCGCCGCGCCCGCAGCCGGGCCAGGGCCTCGAAGACGAGCGGCAGGCGCTGGTAGCGGTCCAGGTTGCCCGCGTAGACGACGGTGTCCGCCTCGCGCTCTGCCCCGCGCCCGGGGGCCCAGGCGGCCGCGTCGATGCCCGGCAGCACCACGGCGATCCGCTCCTCCTCGACGCCCGCGGCGCGAAGGGCCCGGGCGATGCCCGCGTGCAGGGCGATGACGCGGTCGGCCCGCCGCGGCAGGCTGCGGTCCAGCCAGGCCCCCGCCCGGGCGGCCAGGGCGCGGAGCGCCCGGGCGTCTGCGTACTGCGGCAACTCGTCGGCCATCCAGTTGTGGGCGTGGTAGACCACGGGTGCGCCCGCCAGGCGCCCGGCCAGGCAGCCGGCCACCAGGCCCTCGTAGTTGTGCGCGTGGATGAGCTGGCAGCCGTTTCGCCGTACGACCCGCAGGCAGGTGAGCGCCAGCAGGGCGTCGAGCCAGGGCTTGACCCAGTCGGGCCCCGAGCGCAGGCGGCTGTAGCCGGGTAGGCCGGGCGCGCGGTGGATGCGGAAAGGCAGCCCGTCGCTCGAGCCCTGGCCGTGCCCGTAGCAGACCAGGTGGATCTCGTGTCCGCGGCTGCTAAGCGCCGCAGCCAGCTCGGCGATCAGGGCCTGGGTGCCCTGGCCGCTCGGGAAGGGGCAGGCTGCGACCATGGCGACTTTCAGAGGTATCCCAGGCCCTCCAGTCGCTTGCGGATGGCCGCCTCCTCGTCCGCGGAGAAGACGGAGCCCGCTCCGGCGCCCTGGATGCTCTGGCCGATCCGGGCATCCGGTGCCAGGCTGGAGAGCGCCCGGCCGTCGAGGCCCGCGGGCACGCAGAGCCCCAGCATGGCGCAGGCGCTGGGCATGACGTCCTCGATCCGGGCGGCGCCCGGATCGCCGGCCTGCACCCCGGGTCCAGCCGCGGCCAGGAAGCCGAAGCGCCGGTGCACGCCGCTGGTGCCGAGCCCCTTGGAGCCGATCCGACGCTCCGGGCCCAGGCGCTCGATCTCGGGCCCCGGGCCGGGCGCGCTGGCGGCGAGCAGCCGGTAGCCGTCCCAGGCGGCGAGCTCGACCAGCAGGTCGGGCGCGCGTCCGGCGAAGCGCCCCTCGAGCGCGTCCTCGCGCCTTCGCACCCGGGCGACCGCGGGCAGGCCCGAGGCCGGATCGCGAAGGTCGAGCAGCGCCGCGGCGATGCGCTCGCGAAGCGCCTCGTAGTCCTCCGGCGCGACGCAGCCGAGCGGATCGCGGCCCCGCAAATGGATCCAGATGCCCGGGCTCTGCGGCAGGCCGTCGCAGAAGGCCCGGCTGGCGGGCAGGTCCAGATCGCCGAAGCGGGCCAGGCCGTCGGTGCGAAGCGCCAGGCGCGCGAGCGGCTCGAAGCGCAGCGCGGCCTGCTTGAGCCCGGCAGGCAGCCAGCGCGCGGCCGCGTCCCTGAAGGCCCGAGCCGCCCGGGCCGCGATCGGCCGGGGAGCGAAGCGAAGCCAGCCCTGGCGGGCCAGGAAGCGGTTCAGGTGGACCAGGGTGTCCGAGGCGCCGCCCGCGCCGTGATCCGAGAGCGCGAGCGCGGTCCCGTCCGGCTCCAGCTGTAAGAGCAGCCGGCCCAGCGCCCGGTCGAGCGCCTCGTAGACCGCGTCCAGGGTGTCGGCCAGCCGGGGCTCGGGCCGGTGGCGGGGCGAGCCGGGATCGGCGAAGGCCCAGAAGTGGTGGGCGGCGGTGTCGCTCTCGCTGTAGACCAGCACGAAGAGATCGAAGTCGGCCTCCTCGCGGAGCAGCAGCTCGGCCGCCCGGGTCTTCTGCTCGATGTTCACGAGCAGCCGCCTTCGTGCCCGGCGGTGCCAGCCCGGCCCCACGGCCAGCTCATCCAGGCCGCCGTAAGGCCAGACGATCCCCCTCCGGCGGAGCCTCTCGCCGAGCGAGCGCGGGAAGAAGGCCCGGCCGCCGGCCTGCTGGGCCGCGGGCGAGTCGAAGCCCGAGATCACGGCGCCCGGCAGGGGCTCGGCCGGAAAGGTGCCCGGCACGCCCAGGCAGGCCGCGCGGAGCCCCGCCTGCCCCGCGATCCAGGGCAGCAGCGATGCCTCCCGATCGGCCGAGCCGACCAGCTCGAGCCGGTAGGCGCCCGGCGCCCGGCGCACGAAGTCCACGAGCCCGTGCCGCCCCGGCCCGAGCCCGGTCAAGGCCGAGGTCCAGGCCGGAAGCGAGCTCGGGGGCACGGTGGACTCCAGACGGCCGAAGACGCCGCGGCGGCGCATGTCCGCCAGCACCGGCAGCCGGCCCCGGTCCATGAGCGCCGCGAGCCTGTCCGGATCGGCCCCGTCCCAGCCCACCATCAGCAAGCGCCTGACAGTCACGAGCCTCCTTCCTCGCCAGCGACCTTATCCCTTGCAAGCAAGGCTGTAAAGCCGGGCCGGATTCGATGATCGATGGGCACTTTTTTCTCGTCGGTCATGCGTTCCTTCCCAAAGATGTTCTCTGCATCGATGGTCTCGAGCGCCACATCCTGCCAGCTGGCGCCGACGGCCAACGCTGACAACACAGCGGCTGTGTTCCACCCACAGGCTCGTTGTCGTGTACGTCTGCGCCAGGTCCTTTACTAAATCCTTTACTAGAGAACGCGCAACCGTCCGCCCTAGTAAAGAACTATCTACTTGTTTACGTGAGTCTTTTCCATTCTATCCTTCAGATTAATTCGCTTTTATAGCAGTAAGCAGTAGTAATCGGGTGTTCATGAATGGCCCCCCTTTGACTCGACCACCACCCATCTCGGCATGGCCCTCGTGCCCTTGTTTGAGATGCGTCCAGTTCGGCGCAACTCCTGAAGAAGGTTGTTGACCTTGCGCCTTTTCTGCTCTTCGGTCATGCGATCCGGCAGCTTCGGCACGAGCAACTGGTCGACCTCTTTACGCCCTACCGGCCCGTGCTCGCACAACAGCGCCAGGATCAGGTCGACATAGTACTGCTTGTCGAAACCACGCTCCCTAATATGCCTGCCCGCATCGCCAGTCTGTCGGGCGACCTCCGCCGACAACATGATGCTCGGGAAGCGGCCTTCGACCAGACCGGCTTCTTTCAAGCGCAGGTAAGCATCATGCTCGATGGGCTGTTTCTTCTGCACGCGGTCGAGAAGGATGACCTGCACCAGCGTGAGCTGGCTCTGATCCATCAGCAGCCGCGTATACTTCTCGTCGAGGATTCTGCCTGGGATGGTGACGCTGACCTGTGCCGCCACACCGAGGTCGTAGTCCGGCAAGGGGAAAGACCGACGGCGCTGCGTCTCGAACATACGCTTGATGCCGCCGCCTTGGGTGTCGATAAGATTCAGCTCGACCATCGCGTCGGCGAGGAAGGGATTGCGGTAGAAGAGCTGCGGTGCGTCCTGCTCGATGACGTTCATTACGCTGCCGGGCAGGAACTCGCCGACGTTGTCGACCAGAACCCGATCGGGGAACTCGACCACCGTAACGCGCGCTTGCCGGCGATAGTCCTGGTGGGCGATGGCGTTGTGCAGAGCCTCGCGGAGCACCCAGGGGTCGTACTGCGTGAGCTCCTGCGGAAAGAGCGTACCGCTCGGGAGCGTTCGCACCTTCAGGTTGCGGATTCGCTTGAGCAACCGATCGCCAGCGAGCAGAAAAGGCGGGCCGATATGCTCGTAGTCCATCTCGTGGTTGTCGGCGTCCTTGAGGATCCACGACACCTTCGCCAAGGCAGGCGCGAGCAGCGTCGCGGCCTCGGGGCATCCGAGCAGCACGAGCGCTGTGTGTGTAACCGCGCCTTGCTTGAGCAGCTTGGCCTTGTTCAGGAAGGTCAGGTCGTCCCAGCGCTCGAGCTCTCCTGCTTGCGTTGGGTGCTTTACCTGGAACTGTTCGCGCGCCTTGGCGATCGCTTCGGGATCGAGGTCATCGAGGCTCGCGCGGTCGCACACCTCGGAAGACCAATCCGTTCCGAGCGTCCACAGGGCGCGCTCTTTCTCAGGGTGCCGTCTCATCTCGACCTTGCTCGTGCCGGAGCGAGCGTATGCCTTGCCCGAAAACAGAACGGGGCGGTTCTGAGCCGGCCCCACGGCCAGCAGCACGACTCGACCACCTGGATGATCCACAATCCAGGGCTCCACGCCGGGGTTCGGCTGTAAATGTGCGCTGATCCAAGGGATGAGATCCTGATTGCCCTTACCCTTGATCGCATAGGGGTCGAAGGTCGTGCCCACCACCTCGTGCGTCGCATCGTCGACGCCGAACAACAGATAGCCACGCGGCTGACTGCGCAGGCACGCCTCGTTCGCGAGCGCCGATAGATACTCACCGATCTCCTGCGGATCGGCGTAGTTGCGCTTGAAATCGAACCACTCTGTCTCGGTCGGAAGCCCACGCAGCCGGTCGACGAGGGCGATGAGGTCGCGTTGGTTCATGCGACGGTCTCCTGGTGGTGACAGTACGCGTCATTAAAAGGCAACAAGAGTGCGTGCTGAGAGTAGATGAAGGGCGAGTGACGTGAACGGGCGGGCGTCATTTCCCTCCGTGCTGCTCGCTGAAGGTCAATCGTGAGGATACAGTCCCCATGATCCGTGAATGGGCTTTCTCGTCGCGCCTACCCGGAGCCGGTCATCGCGTGGTCGTCCGTACTACCCCCGCATCTTTCACAGATAACGCGGAGGCTATTCGGTGTAGCCAAGCGATCGGAGCTGCTCGGCGATCTCTGGCGCGATCTCGGCCTGCTCGCCCTCGGGCGCGGCCCGGGGGCCGGCCTCGAGCAGGGACTCTAGCTCCCTCGCGATGGCGGGCTGCTCGTGGATGCGGTTCGTCCGCTCCTCGGGATCGGCGGCGAGATCGAAGAGCGCCCGGGCCGGCAGGCCGCGGGGGTTGTCGTGCTTGGCCAGGATCAGCTTCCATGGGCCCCGGCGGACGGCCTGCATGCGCTGGCCCTGGTGTGAGAGGCGGGCGAAGCGCGGCCTCTCGGGCTGCGGCTCGGCCTGGAGCGCTCGTCCGGGCAGGTCGCGCGCGTCGCCGCCCGCGAGCGCGAGCGCGGTCGGAGCCAGGTCGATGAGCTCGACCGGATCGCTGCGGCGCGTGCCCGCGCCCTGGCCGCGCGGGAAGCGCACCAGGAGCGGCACCCGGACCAGCTCGCGGTAGAGGCTGGTGCCGTGCCAGAAGGCCCCGTGATCGGCGAACTCCTCGCCGTGATCCGCGGTGACGACCAGCAGCGCGCGCTCGTAGAGCCCGTGCGCCTTCAGGCGCGCCACGAGCCGGGCGAAGAGGGCGTCGAGGTGGCGAAGCTCCTGGCGGTAGAGCGCGAAGATGGCGTCCCGGCTGGAGACCGGCGGCTGCGGCTGCTCCACTCGGGCCGCGGCCCGGCCGTCCACGGGATGGGCGAAGTAGGGGTCGTGGGTCTCCATGAAGTGCAGGTAGACGAAGAAAGGCGCGCCCTGCCCGGCGAGCGACTCGATCAGGCGCTCGCCCTGGCCGAGGACCTCCTCGCCCGGGGCGTAGTAGTCCTCGACCCTGCGCTCGCCCGGAAAGAAGCGCAGCCGGACGAGCCTGTAGAGCTCGACCAGGAAGAGCCCGCGGGCCGTGGACGGCGCGCCGAGCGGCGCTGCGGGCGGAAGGTAGGCCCAGGGCTCGAAGCCCTGACCGAGCCCGAAGACCGGGGCCAGGTTCACGTTGGTGACCGACGCGGCCGCCGCGTAGCCCTGCTCGCGCAGGCGCTCGGCCAGGGTCTCAACCTCGCTCCGAAGCCGGTCGCGCTTGTTCTCGCAGGCGTGCCCGGCCGGGCGCAGGCCGGTCAGGATCGAGGCTGCGCCCGGGCGCGTCCAGCTCGAGCTCGACCAGGCCTCCTCGAAGACGACCGCATCGCTCGCAAAGGCGTCCAGGGCCGGGCTGTCGCCGCTCGTCGCGCCGTAGGCGCCGAGCGCGTCGGCCCGCAGCGCGTCGGCCACCACGATCACGACCGGCGGGCCCGGGCCCGGCCGGCCGGGCGCGATCGCCTGCGCCCCGCCCGGGCCCGAGGCGGCGAGCCCCAGGCCGAGCGCCAGGGCGGACGCGGCCAGGCAGACCGCGGCCGCGAGCCGCGAGCTCGCCATCGCCCGGCCCAGCAGCCTGCCGGCCGCGGCCAGGCCGCAGGCGCCTAGCAGAACCCCGAGCATCGCGGCCCAGCCCGCGAGGCCGGCGCCCTTGAGCGACTCGGCCCAGAGATCGCGAAAGACGAAGAAGGCCGCCGCCGGAAAGACGAGCCCGAAGGTGCAAATCGCGGCGCCCAGGCCCGCAAGGCGCCGGGCGCCGGTCCATCCTCCTGTCTCCTTCACCTGCTCGCCGCGGCGGGACCCGGCCCGCAAGGCTCCGAGCAAGAGGCCAAGCCCGCCCAGGGCCGCCCCGGCCGCGGCCGACACCAGCCCGTAGAGCCCGAAGGCGTAGGCCAGACCCGCGGCCGTGAGCCCGTGATAGACGAGCTCGGCCGCGCCCAGCACGCCGCCGACCGCGGCGCAGGCGCCCGCGGGCAGGAGCAGGCCGGCGGCGATCCGGCTGCGCCTCATGGGCCGCCCTCCGGCGCTGCCCTGCCGGCCCGGAGCCAGCCGGCCGCGCGCGCCAGCACCTGGGCCAGGCTGGTGCCGTCCTCGGGCCGCGAGGCCGGGGTGGCCAGCCAGAGTGCGCCGCCTCCCAGGGAGTAGATCTCGCCCACCAGGAAGCCGAGGAAGGCAAGCAGGCCGGCCGTCTCCACATCCACGCCCACGGTCGTCAGGAAGAAGGCGTACGCGCCCTCACGCACGCCGATGCCGGCGATCGACAGCGGCACCAGCGTGGCCGCGATGGCCAGCGGGCCCACGAAGAGGATCTCGCCCGCCGGCGTATCCACGCCCACCGCCCTGGCCGTGGCCACGAACATGGCCGCCGTGCCGCCGTGGACCACGAGGCCCAGTCCCATGGCCACGAGCAGCCGGCCGCGCATGTGACCGCAGCGGGCCACGGCCTGGCTGGCCATTGCCAGTGCCTGCCCCAGCTTGCCCATGCGCCCGGAGAAGAACACGGCCAGGTGGCGGAAGAGATCCGGGTAGACGAGCAGCAAGGCCGCGGCCAGCACCGGCACGCAGGTGACGCAGCCGATGAGCCACAGAACGCTCTCGGGCAGCATGCGCGAGCCGAAGGGCAAGGCGGCCAGGCAGAGCACGCCCAGGGAGAACAGGCCGGCCACCTTCTCGACCGCGGTCACGGCAACGCAGGAGGCCACCTTTCGGGTGCGCACCGCCGCGTAGTAGGTCCGGTAGACGTCGAGCCCGATGGTGCTCGGCAGAAAGGAGCCGAAGAAGCGCCCGACCAGGTAGGCCCCGTAGAGCCTGGCCGTGCCGAGCGCGAGCCCCAGGCCCCCGAGCAGCAGGCGCCAGCGCAGCACGCCGGCCGTGATCCCGACGCCCTTGATGAGCAAAGCCACGAGCATCCAGCCGAGATCCAGCCGGGCCAGCCGGCCCGCGGCGTGCTCGAGGTCGGCGTACCAGAGCAGCAGCGCGATCAGGACGAGGCTCACCGCGGCCCGGAGCAGCCAGCGGATCATTCGCCCGCGGTCCATCAGCCCCACTCCGGCGCCAGGTCGCGGCCCTCGAAGGCTCCGTCCGCGGGCACGCCCAGGGCCGCGCACACGGTCGGGGCCACGTCCAGCAGCGAGGCGCGCTCGAGCTCGCGGCCGGGCTCGACGCCGTCTCCCGAGGCCACCAGCACCCCGTCCGGGCGGTGGAAGCCGACCGGCGAGCGCTCGGCCGTGTCGAACAGGCGCCGGGGGCCCAGGTGGTGCCGTCCGAGCACGGCGTAGCCGCGCGCCTGGAAGAGCAGGTCGGGCGCCAGCGCGGTCCTGGGCCCGGTGTAGACCTCCTCCCGGGGGCGCACCCAGTCCACCAGGCGCTCGCCGTCCGGGCCGCGCAAGGCCTCCAGCTCGACCGCGATCCGATCGCGGACCCGCTCGCGCGCAGCCAGGCCGGCCCCGATCACGTAGAAGCCCTGGGTGGCCACGCTGACGAAGAGCGCCTGGCTGCGCGCCATGTCCACCGCGCCCGCGAACTCGTCGGCCGTGGACGAGCGCCGCTTGCGAAGCCGGGTGCGGATCTCGCGCTGCAGCCTGCGGGGCAAGGCGCGGCGCAGCCAGTCCCGCTCGCCGAGATCGGCGGCCTGGAAGAAGAGCTGCTTGCGGGCCGCGGCCAGCGGCTGGAGCGCGAGCAGGCCGAGCTCGACGAGGAAGCGGTTGGCGTTGAAGTAGGCCCGGGTAGGCCCGAAGCCGTGATCCGAGATCAGGAGCAGCAGGTCGTCCGGCTCGAGCTCGCCCGCCAGCATGCCCAGGACCCGGTCGAGCTCCTGGTATGCGCCCAGGGCCGCGGCCGCGATGCGCCCGCCCTCGGGGCTCGCGCGCCAGCCGGCATCGGCCGGATCCAGGTACTTCCAGAAGAGGTGCTGGATCCGGTCGGGCAGCACGAAGACCGCGAAGGTGAAGTCGCACGCCCGCTCGCGCATCAGGCGCAGCACGAGCTCGCCCCGGGCCCGGCACATGGCTCGCAGCCCGCGCAGGAAGGCGATCGCGTCCTCCTCGAAGGCCGTGTCGTAGCGCGGGATGTCCATGTTGATCCGGTAGTCGGGCACCCAGCGGCGAAGCTCATCCGCCAGCTCGGAGGGCCAGGTGAAGTCCGGCGCCCCTTCCGGGGTGAGCATGCCGGTGACCATCTGCCCGTCGAGGGGCGCCGCCGGGTAGGTCAGGGGCACGTTGACCACCGAGCAGGTCTTTCCGCCGCGGTTCAGCCGCTGCCAGACCTTCTCCGGCCGGATGTGGCCCGAGTGGACCAGGCCGCGCTCGGGATCCTCGAGCAACGAGCGCCTGAAGTCGAAGATCCCGTGCTGTCCCGGCCCGAGCCCGGTCATGCAGGTGGCCCAGGCGGGCGGCGTGGTGGGCGGCACGGTCGAGGCGAGCCTGCCCCTGGCGCCCGATCCCAGGATCTGTCCCAGGGCGGGAAGCCGGCCCCCGGCCACCCAGGGGTCGAGCAGATCGAAGGTGGCTCCGTCCAGGCCGATCAGCAGGACCCTGCGGGGCATCGTCTTCTCCGGAATGGATACGGCTCTAATATTTCGTACAATAAGATTTCACAGCTCAAGTAAAACGAGGACTTGACTGCGCTCCTGGACTCTTTTACCATCGATCCGAGAGGGATTGCAAGCCCCATGGAGCTAAGCAGACGCCAGTTTCTGGGCCTGGGTGCGGCCGCCCTCGGGCTATCGCAGGCCTGCAAGCCGAAGAGCCGGCCGCAGCAAAAAGGGCCCGGCCGGCTCATCATCCTCGGCTTCGACGGCGCGGATCCCAGGCTTGTCGATCGCTGGCTCTCGAGCGGAGACCTGCCGCAGCTTGCCGGGCTGGCCAGACGAGGCTGCCTGCATCGGCTCGGCTCGACCTGCCCGCCCAACTCGCCCGTGGCCTGGTCCACCTTCATGACGGGGCTCGAGCCGAGGGAGCACGGGGTCTTCGGCTTTCTGCGCCGGGATCCGAAGAGCTACCTGCCCGGCATGGCTCCGCTGACCATCTCCGCGCCGCGCTTCGGGCCCGCGGGCGTGGAGCCGGCCCGGGCCGCGAGCCTGCGGCAGGGCCAGGACTTCTGGATCGAGCTGGACCGCCGCGAGATCGCCTGCAGCCTGCTGTGCGTGCCCTATGCCTACCCGCCGCCTTCTCTGGCCTGCGGGCGCTTTCTCTCCGGCCTGGGCACGCCCGATCTGCGCTTCACCAACTCCTCCTTCACCCTCTTCACCACGGCCAGGGCCGCCCCGGGCGAGAAGGACAGCGTGGCCGGCGGCCGGATCGTGCGCCTGGACGGGCTTCCGACCGCCTCGGGCCTCAGGACCGCGCTCGGCGGACCCCGGGGGCCGGGAGGCCGGCCGCTCGAGGCCGAGCTCCACCTGGCGCGCAAGGATTCAGAAAGGCTCGAGATCCACCTGGGCGGGCGCGGCGAGCAGCTGGCTCCGGGCGCTCGCTCGGGCTGGTTTCCGGTCCGCTTCGAAGCCGAGGGCCTGTTGCTTTGTGGCCGGCTGCGCTTCCATCTCCTCGCGATCGAGCCCGAGCTCAGCCTCTACGCCTCTCCGATCCAGATCGATCCGGCCAGGCCCGCCCTGCCGCTCGGGGGGCCGGCCGACTGGCTCGAGCGGGCGGTGCGCGAGCACGACCTGCCCACCCTGGGCTGGGTCCACGACACCTCGGCGGTCAACGCGGGCGCGCTGCCCCGGGAGGTCTTCCTGGGCGCCCTGCTTGACACCATGGAGGCCCGGGCCGACCTGCTGGAGAGCGAGCTCGAGAGCGATGCCGGGCTGGTCGTCTCGGTCTTCACCGGCACCGACCGGGCGAGCCACATCTTCTACCGCGAGCTCACGCGGCCGGACGGGGGCCCGCTGCGCGAGGTCTACCGGGCCATGGACCGGATCGCAGGCCGGGCAGCGGCCCGGCTCGGCCCGCGCGATCGCCTGGTGGTCATGTCGGATCACGGCTTCCACGCCTTCGACCGCATGCTGCACGTCAACGCCTTTCTGGAGGCCGAGGGCTTTCTCGCCCGCGAGAAGCCCGACCGGCTGCGCTTTCTGCGGGGCGTGGACTGGGCCCGGACCCGGGCCTACGCCCTCGGTGCCGGCCAGGTCTACGCCAACCTGCGTGGGCGCGAGGCGCGCGGCTCGCTCGGGCGGGAGCAGCTCGCCGCCCTGCTGGCCGAGATCACCAAACGCCTGCTGGCCCTGCGCGACCCGGCCACGGGCGGCCGGCCGGTCCGGGCGGTCTACCCGGTCGGGGCAGGGGTCGAGGGCGAGCTGGCCGGGCGGGCGCCGGACCTGCAGATCGCCTTCGCGCCCGGCTACCGCAGCTCCTGGGAGACCTCCCTGGGCGGCGCCCCGCCTCCCGGCAGTGCGCTGCTGGCCGACAACCCCAAGGCCTGGTGCGGGGATCACGCCGCCTCGGACGCGGTCGAGACGCCCGGCTTCCTGGCGGCCAGCGCGCCGCTCAGGGTCGAGGATCCGAGCCTGCTGGACCTGGCCAACACGGCCCGCCGCCACTTCGGCCTGCCGGCAAAGGGCGCGGGCCGCCCGCTCTTCGATTGATGCTCGATGGAACGGGATTGAGGCATTTGACCGAGCTACGCGTCCCCAGAATTCCAGTACCATCCCATACGTCGTATGCTACAAGAACTCGATAGGAGGCCCGATGAAACAACTCGTATCAATCGTCTCGATGCTGTTCCTGGCCGCCTGCGGCGACGAGCCGACCTGGCCGGGCCAGTACCAGCTGAGCGGCCAGTGGAACCTGTCCGGTCCTCTGACGGACGACCGCACGGTCGGCGACGCCATCGCCGACCTCCTGGTGGAGAAGATCGTCGGGGCGAGCGGCGTGCCCTCCATGTTCGAGGAGACGGTCCAGGAGATCGTCTCCGACAGCATCCGCGACGAGATCAAGTCGCTGGTCGACGAGAACGCGCCGGCTGCGCTCGCGCCGGACGGCGACGTGACCCGGGCGCTGGCCGCATCGCTGGCCGACGTGCGGCTCGAGAGCAGCCTTGAGCTCGAGGAGGGGTTGCTGCCAGGAGACCTCGAGGGCACGGAGGTGGTGACGGCGCTCGAGTACGATCACGAGGGCACGCCCGAGCACATCTCGCCTGGCGATCTCTTTCCAGGTGCCGGGATCACCATGGGCGCCGACTGGGAGGGCGAGGAGGGAGACGAGGGCGAGCTCGAGATCGATCCCCACGGCCTGAACATCCAGTACGGAGAGCTCGTGGCGCGCGCGGTCTCGCAGGTCGTGGACGCGACCGGCCAGCAGGAGCTCGAGTCCGACGTGCTGGCCGCGGTCGACTGCGCCCGGATCGTCGACGCCCTCCTGGGGGGCCAGGCCGCCTTCGAGATCGGCTACCAGGAGTGGAGTGTATCCCTGTCCAGCGCCGATCTGATCGCCGCCTGCGACGCGGCCCGAACGCTCATCGAGGACCGGGTCCTGGGCATGTTCGCGCTCGACACCCGGGTGCAGGTCGGCGGCCTTTTGACCTACGCCGACAGCGACGGCGACGGCAAGGCCGATACGCTGGCCAGCGCCCCCGGCTTCGGCGGCATCCTCGCCGTGGCCCCGGCCCCCATCGCGCCCAGGTTGAGCGTGTCGTTCACCGGCACACGCAGGTAGATGCTCCTATTCCGCCCCGTGGGGGCTTGTCGATCAGACCGCACGTCGCATTGACACCCGGCCCCGACACCGCTACAGTCGGCTTTCCAGAGTATCCGAGGAGCAGGCGCATGAGCCAGGACGACGGCTTCCACTTCGACGACGACGAGATGGAGCAGGACGCTCTCGGCGACGGCGAGACGGACTCCACGTCGGTCCAGGCCAGCCCCTACGTCGAAGAGGAACCCATGGATTACGAGCAGGAAACCGAGCGGCCCCGCAAGCACAAGTCCAAGGCCAGGCCGATCGCCCGGCAAGAGAAATCCCGCTTCTATCCCAAGCAGCCCAAGACCGTGCTCGAGTGCGGCCTGAGCCAGTCCTACATGGAGGAGCTGATCCTCAAGCACCTCTTCCAGGCCGGCGAGCTGCGCGGCTCGCAGCTCAACACGCGCACGGGCCTGACGGCCGGGATCGTCGAGGAGCTGCTCACCCGGCTGCGCAAGTCCCAGTTCGTTGAGGTCAAGGGCTCCAGCGGGGCCGGCGTGGGCCACAGCGGGATGATCTTCAACATCACCGAGGCAGGCATCTCCTTCGTCCAGCACTCCCTGGACCGGGACCGCTACGTGGGTGTGGCGCCGGTGAC
The DNA here is from genome assembly GCA_016935365.1 of Deltaproteobacteria bacterium. Classification (GTDB taxonomy): domain Bacteria; phylum Myxococcota; class B64-G9; order B64-G9; family B64-G9; genus JAFGRB01. The sequence continues at coordinate 3,204 of JAFGRB010000456.1, read as the reverse complement.
CTACGATCAGTACCTGCAAGGCGTCCGCCAGCAGACCATCCGCGGCAACCTGCTCACCCGGGACGACATCCGGCCCCACTTCAAGGACCTGGTGCTGCGCGACGAGGTCTTCGACTCCATCGGCCCGGCCATGAACAGCGGCAAGGCCCTGTTCTTCTACGGGCCTCCCGGCAACGGCAAGACCGCCATCTGCCAGCGCATGACCAACTGCTTCGGCGGCGACATCTACATCCCGCATGCGGTCATCGTCGACGACTTCATCATCAAGGTCTTCGACGAGACCCTGCACCACCCGATAGAGGACGAGGGCAGCATCGGCGGCGACCGGCGCTGGGTGCGCTGCCGGCGGCCCATGGTGGTGGTCGGCGGCGAGCTCATGCTCGAGGACCTCGACCTGTCCTACTCCTCCGAGGTCAAGTACTACGAGGCGCCGTTCCAGATGAAGGCCAACAACGGCATGCTGCTGGTCGACGACTTCGGCCGCCAGAAGGTCTCGCCCAAGGACCTGCTCAACCGCTGGATCGTGCCCCTGGAGAGCGAGGTCGACTACCTGGCCATGCACACCGGCAAGAAGCTCCAGGTGCCGTTCGACGTCTTCGTCACCTTCTCGACCAACCTCGATCCCGAGTCCCTGGTGGACGGCGCCTTCCTGCGGCGGGTGCGCTACAAGCTCGAGGTCTCCCGCCCCACCCCCAAGGCCTTCGCCCGGATCTTCCAGCGCGAGTGCAAGCGGCGCAGCATCGAGTGGGATTCCCAGCTCTTCGCCTACCTGCTGCGAAACCACTACCAGAGCAGGAACCGCCCGCTCAACGCCTGCGAGCCGCGCGACCTGCTCGACCAGGTCGTCGACCTCTGCGCCTACCACGGCTCCGAGCCCTTCCTGGCCGAGGAGATCATCGACCGGGTGGTGGACAACTACTTCGTGCACTTCGGCAAGGAGATCTGAGGGGACTTGGCCGCCGACAGCTTGCAGGACAAGCTCTTCGAGCCCGAGCCGCCGCGCGCAGCCGAGGCGGTCGAGAAGGCGATGCCCGCGAGGTACATGCTGGCGGTGCACGTATTCCTGGGCTGGCTCTTCATCGTCGGCGGGGCGCTGTTGCTGCTGTCGATGCTCCTGACCCTGGGCATCGCCATCTCCCGCGAGAAGCTCGGTGAGATGCCGGCCGCGGTGCCGATCATGCTCGTCGCCAGCGCGCTCGAGATCTTCTTCGGCTGGCTTTTGCTCCGCCACGTCCGCCGCACCGCGGCTCGGAGGCTCGCGATCCTCCAGTCCGGCCGCGTCGTGCGGGGCGTCGTCACCGGGCGGCGACCGGGCCTCGGGCTCTCGCTGCTCGTCGGCTTCGTCCCGACGGTGATCCGGGCGCGCTTCGACCTGCCCAACGGCCGGGCGATCGAGTCGAGCTTCAAGACGGCCATCCGGCCGATCGCCGACTCGCTGCCCTTCGGGGCCGAGGTGCAGGGCGTGGTCGGAGCCGGCGACGAGATCCTCTTCCCGGCCTTCTTCGGGGTGCGCCTCGTCCCGCCGCCGGATCGCGAGAGCTGATCGCTCGTGTGTTCTCGAGTTGGACTCGGCGACGGGAATCTGCTCTGATGGCCTAGCGCGAACGAGGAGGAGGACGAGCATGAGATGCATGTCCACGCTGTGCATGGGCCTTGTCTTGCTGCTGGCCGCGCCGGGCTGCGCGGCCGGCAAGGCGTACAGCCCGGTCCCGGCCCAGGCGCCCGCGGGCGGCCCGATCGGCAAGGGGAGATCGTTCGTCTCGCAGGCTGCGCATGGACAGCCGGGCCCGGCGGGCGGGCATGACGGCGAGCAGGCCCCCGCGCGCGCGCGCGAGTGGAGCGGCGCGGCGCCGGGACCCGTCGAGCGCAAGGTCGTCTACACCGGCTCCTTCACGGTCGACGTCTACGAGATCAAGAAGGCCCAGGCCGAGCTCTTGGACCTGGTCAAGGGCCTGGGCGGCTACATGCAGGAGACCCGCGGCCACGTGATGGTCGTGCGCGTGCCAGCCGAGAAGTTCGAGTCGATCGAGGCCGAGCTCCGCAAGCTGGGCCGGGTGGACGACAGCCTGACCCGGATCCAGGCCGCCGACATCACCGCCCGCTACGTGGATGCCGAGCTCAGGCTCAAGACCAAGAGGCGCTACCTCGACACCCTGACCCGCATGCTCGAGCAGGCGGGCAGCCTCAAGGACAAGCTCGAGGTCCAGAAGGAGATCGCCCGGGTGGTCGAGGAGATCGAGGCGCTGGAAGGCCAGCTCCGGCTGATGCAGCAGCAGGTGGCCCTGGCCACGGTGACGGTCGCCTTCCGGCTGGCCCACTCGGGCACCAGGCGTACCTTCCGCCTGCCCTGGGACTGGCTGGACGCCCTGGGCCTCGAGCAGCTCATCCCCTGAGCGGAGAGGAGGACGCCATGAATCGCCTCTCGCGAAATCCGGGCCTGGTCGCGGCGCTGGCTTTGCTTTCCGGCTGCGTGAGCCTGAAGACCCCGGACGGCTACGCCGAGCGGAGCCGCACTGGCGAGTACGAGTACCAGGCCATCTCGACCGACGCCTCGGTGATCGCCGTGGCCAAGTACGACAACGAGGACGAGGACAAGGGGACGCTCGCCTACTGGGCCGAGGCGGCCCGCAAGCAGCTCGTGCTCTCGCGGGGCTACACCTTCGAGGAGCAGGGCGAGTTCCACTGCAGCCGGGGCCCGGGACGCTGGATGCGCTTTGCGCGCAAGTACCGCGGCACCGACTACCTCTACCTGCTGGGCCTGGTCGTGGACGGAGATGAGATCTACGCCCTGGAGGCCGGAGGGGAGAAGGCCGTCTTCAACAAGGACGTCCCCCGGGTGCTCGAGGCCTTCGCCACGCTGAATTGAATCCGGCTCTGCCGGCGAAGCCCCGGGATTGAGGATCGACCATCGTGGGAGGCCCCATCGGGGCGCAATATCCATACGCTGGGGCTCAGATCCTTTCCATGTCCTCAAACCCAGGGCTTCGCCCTGGGCTTCATATACATCTCGGAGCGCAAGGAAAGAATGGGCTTGGTAAGCTCCGAGATCCGGGTTTTCGCTGCGAAGCAGCGATGGGATATAGCCTGGGGCTGCAGCCCCAGGGAACCGGAGAGAACATAATGGCGCCTCTCGATTTCCCGTAATGTAGCGGGTTCGCGCTGATTGCCTCGTCTGGATGCGCCTGTCGAGGCACTCCGCGCCTC
>JAFGRB010000455.1 GCA_016935365.1 Deltaproteobacteria bacterium | reverse complement strand
GCAGCTTCACCCCAAAACGACCGCCCTTCGGGCGGCCAGCCCTGAAAACAAACGCGGTTTGGAAACCGCGCTTGTTTTAGGGCTAGTCGCTCTCCAGACGTTCGCGTGGCTGCAGCGCCGAGCAGCCCTCTCGGTCACGGCTTGCCGAACCGCAGGTCGATGTGCTTCAGGGCGGTCAGGTAGCCGAGCTTGAACGCGGCGCGCGCGCTCGCGCCGCCCACGGCGGCCCAGGGGGTCTTCGACAGGGCCTCGGAGGCGCCGCCTCCCGTGAGCTCGTCGATGCCCGCCAGCAGGTCGGTGGCCATGGCGAGCGCTTCCATCTCCGCGAGCGTGCTCTCGACGGCGAGCGCGTGATCGGTCTTGTCGTCCTGACCGATCCGGTGTCGGCTGTAGCCGAACAGGGCGGCCAGCGAGCCGCGGTAGAAGTGCAGGGTGTCGATCATGCCCGGCTTGCCCTCGCTCTCGATGATCCACTCGGTGATCGAGTTCAGCGCGGCCGCGTCTTCGGCGGAGAGGCCCGACTGATCGATCAAGCGGCCGGCCAGCTTCTTGGCCCCGTCTTTGATCAGGCCCTTGGCGCTGCCCTTGGGATCCTTGACCGCGCCGCGCAGCTTCATGCCGGCGTCGGCGATGGTGGCGAACTTGCCGGCCAGGCCCGAGGTGGACTGGTGCAGCCCGTCCTCGGACACGGCCAGGACGTGTCCGCTGGGCGGATGGTAGGTGAAGAAGGCGACCGTCTCGCCCGCGGGCGTGACGCGCATCCGGTCCGGTACGGCCACCAGCTCGCCTGCTTCCAGGTGACGTCGGATCTGCCTGCGCGCCTGGGCGGACAGCTCGAGCGCAGCCACCTCGTCCGCGTGGCCGGGCTCGATCCAGACGAAGTGGATGCGCTTTCGAGGCACGCGCACCTCGATCGTGTCCAGGCCGGGCGCCGAGAGGTCGACATCGACCTCTCCGTAGGGCTCGTCGTGGCGGGTGATCCGCATCTTCACCTGTCCGTAGATCCGATCCGGCGCCGGGGGCAGACGGAAGCCCCCGTCCGGCCAGGTGGTCTGCGCGACGCCGGTCCCGACGAGCTCGACCCGGGCGTGGGCGATCCCGATACCCTTCTCGTCGACCAGCCGGCACCGGACGCGGGTGGAGATGGACTCGGCGTACTGGAAGCCGGCGATCGGCACCTCTGCATCGTCGAGGACGACGAAGTCCTTCCCGTCCCGCACGGCGATGAGCACCGGAAGCGCGACCGCCTTGCCGTTGACCTCGACCGTGGCCCGGCTCTTGCCCTTCGGCTCCATGGTCTTCGGGCTGTTGTTCTGCTCGTACGCAGCCTTCTGGCCGGCCACGAGGCTTTCGTGGACCTTGCGCGGCACGATCAGGCTGACCTTGTCGTCATACGTCAGCTTGTCTTTCTGCCACTTGGTGTGGTAGTCGACGGCCTCGGCGCGGGCCTTCTCGGTGATGGTCAGCTCGCCCGGGATCTCCATGTTCTCGTTCCAGATCTTGAAGCCGAAAGCGAGATTGTCATCCGTTGTTGTGAATCGAAATACGCCCTGCGTGCCGCCTTCCGGAATGCGCATCCGATACACCGACCCCGGCACGAAGATCGGCTCGCGGCCGCAGTCGATGCCCGTCTTGAGCGCATAGTCGGCGGGTACGGCCTTCGGCCCGCCGGACGCCAGGAGCCCGTTCTCCACCGTCAGCGCGGCGTCGCCGAGGGCTTCCATCTCGCCCGATAGCTTGCCTTTCTCGACCGGCAGTCCGAAACCGCGTTCGGTCAGCAGGGCGGCGAGCGGGGCTGCGATCGGGCCGCCCGATACGCGAAAGCGGCCTTCAGCCGTCCTGGCGACAGCGACCTCTGCTGCGGCCTCTCCGTCGGGGAGCAGGGCCTGAAACGCGACCGAGCCGTCCGCGCCGCAGTGCTCCGCGAGCACGCGAAGTGCCTCTGCGATCGCCTTGGCGCGAGTTTCCGGCCGGTTGGGGTAGTCGTCCCGGATACGGCACAGGACGTCGAAGGCGGAGCTGACCGCTCGGCCGGTCCAGCGCTTCAAGAACGCGTGCTCCAGGCCGGCCTCGTGAAAGGACCGCACCCGCTCGGCGAGATGCGCGTCCGCGCGCCCGCCGATCGCGAATGCGGCCCGGTTCAGCCGCAGGTCGAGGGCGTAGGCCGGGCCGCCGAAGCGCTCCGGTACGGCGTACTTCGACAGGAAGAGGATCCGCGGAGCCTGGAAGGTCGCCCGGACGCCGAGGCCGGTCTCGATCTTCTCGAGCCGCAGGTCCGACTCCCGGCAGTAGGCGAGCAGGCCGAGGTAGTGCTCGGCCCGGGCGAGATCTGCGGTGCGGTACGGCTCCGCGAGCTCCTGCTCCTTCTCGAAGACCCGGCTCGAGATCCGGCATGGCAGGACCGCGAAGTCGTGCCGGTCTCCCTTGAGCGGAAACAGCGCGCCCGTCCGGTTGTCCGCGCGCCACAGCTCGCGCACGACCGTCAGCCGCTCGCCTCCGGGCTGCTCGATCTCGAAGATCACCTCCTCGCCCACGCCGCCGAGGGCGGACAGCTCCTTCGTCACCGGCGGATCGGCGCGGACGACAAAGCGCGTCCGACCGCATTCCGGCACGTCGATCGTGTGCCCGCGGCCCACGAGCGCAGCGATGGGCCCGCTGTAGACGGGGCTCTCCCTCGGGGCGGCGCCCTGCGGCATGAGCAGGCGGTGGCGGATGGCGATCGCGTAGCGCCTCTGCCCGGCCGGGTCCGCGGCCTTGTCGCGTCCGGGCGCGACGTCGTCGAGCCCGGGCTCGGCCGAGCCCTGCTCGCAGCGGGCGAGCAGCGCCCTGGCGAGCGCGAGCTTCTCCTCGGGCGAGCCCGCGCCGTCCCACAGCGCGCCCAGCGCGCCCTTGACGTCGCCTCGATAGGGGAGCTCGACCAGGTCCTTCTGCACGAAGCGGATGATGCGCTCGCGGTCGAAGGCCAGCTCCGCGGCCTTGGCCGCGAAGTAGTCGAAGGTCTCTTCCGGGGCGGGCGGCTCGGCTCGAGGCTCGCAGCGAAGGAAGAGCAGCAGCAGCAGGGTCGCGACGAGCAGCAGCCCGGCGACGAGACCGGCGATGAGCGTGGATCGTTTGGCCAATTGGCTTTCCTCCATTCGATGCCGTCACGGCCCCACGACTGCGAAGGGGGCCCAGAAGAACGGGTGCCGATGCCGCTCGCTGGCGATGAACTCTCGCTGCACCGAGGCGAGCGCCTCCTGGGGGCTTCGGCCAGCGCACAGCTCGCTGTAAAATCGGTCCATGAACTCCCGGGTGGCCTGGTCGTGGATCGACCACAAGGTCGAGAGCACCGCCCGGGCGCCGGCCTCCAGGAAGGCGCGTCGCAATCCGTAGATCCCCTGGCCCTGCCGCAGGTGCCCCAGGCCGGTCTGGCAGGCGGACAGCGTCACCAGCTCGGTGCCGGCCAGGTCGAGGGCCAGGACCTCCAGGGCGGTGACCAGGCCGTCCGATCCGTCATCCTGGGCGGTGCCGCGCACGCCGCGGTTGGCGCCGGTCATGGCCAGGCCGGAGCGGAGCATGGGGTTGCCGGCCGTCTTCTCGAGAGCGGGTTGGGTGGGGCTCGCCGGCCGGCCGGCGCTGAGCAGCAGGCCGCGAAGCCCGCGTGCGTGCGGCGCGGATGCGGTCTCATCCAAGATGAAGCCGTGGGTGGCCAGGTGCAAGATCCGCGGCCGGGCGATCGACGCCAGGGCTTTCTCGCTGGCCTCGACTCCCGTGAAGATGCGCGCCTGACGGCCCGCGCGGCGGAAGTGCGCGAGCACCTGCTCGCCTTCCCTGGCCGATCCGGGCAAGGGCGGGAAGAAAAAGTCCTCTATTCTCTTGCCGCTGGTGCGGGCATCGGCTGCCGGGGGGCCGGTCTCGTCCGGGAAGTCGAAGTGCGGGGAGGCGAAGATCGCCGATCCAGCCGCCTTCGCCTTCCAGGGGCCGAGCACCAGATCGCGTCCCGAGCTCAGCAAGGCGAGATCGATCTTCTCGACCAAGTAGCGGCCTTCCGGGTCCTGCAGGGCGGCAAAGGGCAGCAGGTGCAGCACGTCGTCGGGTACCAGGTATATCTTTGTTTTCTCGCCGAGCGCTTCTCGGAGCGGTGCCCATAGAAGCGCGTAGAGCTTCGTCGCCTGCGCGCGAATATAGGCCTTCGGCGCGGACCGGCTCGGAAGCCCGCAGGCTTCGCGAAAGCGCTGCACGGCCTGGCTGATCGGCTTCATGGGGCCCAGGCATACGATCCGCATGACCGGCTTGTGGCGCGGGTTGACCACCAGGGCCATCAAGCGCTCCTGGGTGTACTCGAGCCGCTCGAAGTCCAGGTCGCGCCAGTGCAGGTACTCGACGTAGGCGCGCTCGCCGCCCAGCGCCTCGATGAGCTGGGCCGGCTCGATGCGAACGGAGGCCCGGCGGATTTGGGCCACCGAGCGGCCGAGCCTCGATTCCAGCTCTTCGATCTCGGCCTGCAACGTATCGATGCGGGATTCGATCTGCGGCGAGGCGCCGAGTGCGGCGGTGCTCTGCTCCGCCATCTCCCGGCGCTTGGCGGCCAAACGCGAGGCCATCTCGGACAGGACCGGGTCGCGCTGCGCCCGCGCGGTGGCCTGGATCTCGGACGCCACGCGGAGCAGCAGGCCCTTGCGCGCGAGCGCGTACTCGAGCGCGAGCAGCGCAGCGCGATCGGAAGTGTGCCGGGCGCAGAACGAAAGCAGCCCGTCGGCGCCCAACTGCTCGCCGGCCAGGTAGCTCTGCCGGGTGTGCTCGTCCACGCTCCACAGTACCCGATCGAGAAAGCGGGTCGTACGCCGCAGGTGCTTCTGCCAGGCCTTCTCGCTCGCATCGTGCTGCTTCTCGGCCGCGAGCATGAGGGCCCAGAATCGGAGCATCCCGCGGCTCTCGGGATGCAGGGGACCCAGCAGGCGCTCCTCGGCCTTTGCCGTCTCCTCGATCAGAGACACGGCCCAGCGGTGATCGCCGCGATCCCAGATGACCCGGGCCAGGTTGCCCTGGGCCGTGAGGGTGGTCGGGTGCAGCCGGCCGAGCTTCTCCGCGCAGCCAGCCAGGCAAGCCCGCAGCAGTCGCTCGGCATCCTCCAGTTGGCCGGCCAGGCGGCACAGCTCGGCCAGGTTGTTCTGCGCCTCGAGGGTGTCCGGGTGGTCGCTGCCAAGGGTGACCTGCCGCGTCCTGTAGCTATCGAGGACAAGCGCGGCCGCCTGGTCGAGCAGGCCCATGTCCCAGTAGAGCACAGCCAGGTTCGTCAGCGCCTCGAGCGTTCGGGGATGGTTCTTGCCGAGGGAACTGCGGTAGCGCGAAAGCGCCTCCTCCTGCATCCGGCGGGCCTTGTCGTAGCGGCCCTGCTGGCGGTAGAGGAAGGCCAGGTTACCCATGGATGCCAGCGTGTCGGGGTGCGAGGCGCCGAGGTGGCGGCTTCGGAGGAGATAGGACTTCTCGTAGACCGGCTGGGCGGCGGCATAGTCGCCGCGCGCATCCAGGATCAATCCCAGGGCGTTCATCGAGCGCAAGGTGTCCGGGTGCTGCGCGCCCAGCACCCGGCGGCGGATGTGCAGGCTGCGCTCGATGAGCAGCTGGGCTCGAGCGTACAGGCCGAGACGGGCGCAAACCAGCGCCAGGTTCTGCATCGCGCGGAGCGTCTCGGGGTGCTCGTCGCCCTGGGTGGCGCTGCGCGCTTCGAGCACGTTCTCGTACAGGCTGCGGGCGCGGTCGTATTGGCCCTCGAGGCTCGCGAGCAGTCCTCGGTTGTTGAGGATCGAGAGCGTGACCGGATCTTGGACGCCCAGTGCGCGTTGCGCTTGCTCGCTGGCCTGATCGAGCAGAGGGCGCGCCTCGGCATACGCGCCGCGGTAGGCGAGCAGCAGCCCGAGGTTGCTCATGCTCACCAGGGTGTCCGGGTGCTCGGAGCCGAGCAGCTTGCGGCTGCGGCCGAGGACGCCGTCGAATACCGGCTGGGCTGCGCTGTAGTTCCCGCTCTGGAGGTAGAGATCGGCCAGTCGGCTCTGGGCCGCGAGGCTGTCTCTGTGCTCTGCGCCCTTCTGGCGCTGCTCGAGCTCGACCAGCTCCTTCAGGACCCTTTCGGCCTTCGACCACCGCCCGCGGGCCGCGAGCAGCTCGGCGAAGTCCTGCAGCTCGGTGCGCATGAGATCCGATCCGGGCTCGTACCTGCGCAGCTCGTCGAGTGTGTGTTCATGCAGCCGCTCCAGGTCGTCCAGCCGATCTCGGCTCGCATAGTGCTCGCCGAGCTGCTGCAGCAGGCGGCGGCGAACGGGGTGCGAGGGTGCCAGGGTGCGCCGGGCGGCCTGCAGGCCCTGCTCGATCAGGTCCAGCACTGCCCTGTCCGGCCGCTGGGCCAGCACGTCCGCCAGGTTGCTCAAGAAGCTCAGGGCGTACGGGTGGTCGTCTCCGAGCAGCGCAGACCCCTGCCGCCAGGCCTGCTCGAGCAGGTCCTGGGCCCGGGCGAGATCGCCCTGGGCCCCGAGCGCATTGGCTAGGTTGTTCATGTAGGTCAAGGTGATCGGATGCGCCGGGCCCAGGGACCCGCGGGCGCTCTCTGCGGTGCGCTCGAAGATCTCCCGGGCCCGCATGTGATCGCCCTGGGCGTCGAGCGCGCTGGCCAGGTTGTTCCAGTAGACCAAGGTGTCGGGGTGATCCGGGCCGAGGGCTTTCTCGGCTGCCGCGACCACCCGCCGGCAGGTCTTCTCGGCCGCCTGCGGCTCACCCGCCAGCCGGTGCAGGTCGGCGACCGTGTTGAGGCACATCAGGGTCTGGAGATGGGAGGGGCCGAAGTGCTGCTCGGCGATCCGGACGGCCTGATTGGCGAGCGGCCTGGCCGCATCGAGCTCTCCTTGGCGAAGCAGCGCCGTGGCGCGCTGGAGCAACGGCTGGATCTCCGCACTCGCCTGCGCGACGCCAGGCCTTTCGGGCAAGGCCCCGGCCTTCTGACGCCGCGCGTTCGCCCAGTCGGGCATGGTGTAGTGGAGCTGGAGCAGCATCTGCTGGTATGCATCGATGCGCTCGAAGGCCCGCCTGGAGGCTGCCAGCCGGATGGCCTTGCGAAACCAGGTCCTGGCGTCGTCGTGCCGCGCAAGCCACCAGCAGGCCACGGCGGCCTGGGCCGGGTAGCGGTCATCGTCCGGCGCGAGCGCGTGGGCCTTGACGAAGTGCGAGAGCGCGAGTGCGTACTGCCGCTCCTCGATCAGTCGGCCTCCCGCAGCGCTCTCGGCTGCGGCCGCCTGCGGATTGGGAGTCTCATCGGCCCCCGCGCTCCGGGCGGCCAGAGCGCAGGCCAGAAAGACAGGGATGGAACAGAAAACCGCACGCGGGCCCATCTCGACAGCAGAGCCCATCCGGGCAGCCAAGGCAAGGCTCGATTCGCATCCGAGGCCATTTCGTGCTATAGGCCGTGGTGTGATGAGGGCTCGCGTCGCATGGCCGATCTCCGGGATCGCGATCTTGGCCGTCGCCTGTGCGACTCCGAGGCCCAGGCCGGATGCGCAGGGCGCAGTGGAGACCTTCGCGCTGCATGGGATCGTCCTGACACACCACGTCGCCGCTGGCGGGCGCGAGGGCTTGCTCAAACCCGGCGAGCACCTGCGCAGCGGAGACGGGCTGCGTGTCTTGATCGAGGTCGAGCGCGAGGCATACGTCTACTTGGTCTACCGCGACGCGGCCGGCGCGCAGCAGCTCCTCTTTCCCGGCTCTGGGCTGGGTCAGGACAACCGGCTCGACGCGGGCAAGCTCTTGTCGATCCCGGCCGAAGGCCAGTGGCTCGAGCTCGATCGACGAACCGGCACGGAGACGCTCATCGTCCTGGCCTCGCGCGAGCCAATCGAAGAGCCCGTCTCGGCCTGTCTAGACCTGGCGCCCGGCGAGTTGCTTCAGGACGAGGCCACCCGCGGGGCCGTGCGACGGAAGAGCAGGACCGATCCCGAGAGACGGAAGGCCGGAACGCGCCGGGACGAGCGAAAGCGCTGGCGAAGACGCAAGCTCAAGCAGCCGATGCGGATCGCCGGCGTGGTGCGAGGCGAGGCGACCTCGACGCCCAGGCGCCTGAGCTTGGAGATCGAGGGCCGGCCCGAGATCGTGGCCCTCTGCTGGACCTATCAGCATGACGACTGAGCCCCGCGCTCGTGCGCGTCGCGCGCCGGTGAGCTGGCCGGCCGCTGTCCTGCTCGGGCTGGTGGCCGGGCTGCTCGCCGCGGCGGCGGTCGAGCTCTTGCCCGGGCTCGAGCTGGCTTCGCTCGACGCTCGCTTTCGCTTGCGCGGTCCTCGGAAAGTCGACGACTCGGTCGTGATGGTGCTCGTCGACGACAAGGGTCTCGAGTCGATCGGACGCTGGTCGGACTACGCGCGGATCCTCGACGCGCTGGATCGGCTGGGCGCTCGGCTGGTCGTATCCGACATCGTCTTTCGGCACGCCGGCGAGGACGCGGACAGTCTGATCGCCGCGAACCGAAGGATCCGGGTGGTGCACCCGGTCGCGGTCGGCCTCCTGCCGCCGGGCGACTGGCCGGCAGACGGTGCCGTCGCAGCCGACGGAACGCCGCTCTTGCCGAGCCTGCGCGCGCGTGCCTACCCCCAGGACATGCCGCCGGGGAGCCTGCTCGCGATCGACGAGGTGCTCGCTCCCCACGAGGCCCTGCTCGAGGCCGCGGCCGGCGTGGGGCACATCGGCGCACCCATGGACGAAGATGGCGTGCTGCGGCGCATCCCGCTCGCGGCCTGGCTGGACGGCAAGGTCTTTCCGAGCACCGCGCTCGAAGCGGCCCGGCTCGTCCTGGGCGCGGCGCCCGAGCAGGTGCGGGTCGTCGACGGGCGGATCGAGATCGCGCGCCCGACTGGCGAGGATGTGCACATCCCCTGCGACGCCCGGGGCCGGGTGCTGGTCGATCACCTCGGCTCCTGGGCCGACCCGCCGCTTCCCTTCATCGCAGCGGAACAACTCCTCGAGCCGGGTGCGGATCTGCGCGAGGCGGTCGCGGGCAAGGTCTGCTACCTGGGTGTGGCCGGGACCGGAAACACCGACCTGGCCAACACGCCCTTCGACAGCCAGGCGAAGTCGCCCTGCCTGCTGGTGCTGGCCACGCTGCTGGACCAGATCCTGGCCGGCCGGCACCTGGCCTGCGGACCCGCGTGGCTCGCCTGGGCGCTGAGCGTGCTGCTCGGGCTGGCGGTCGCCTGGCAGAGCCGCGCGCAGTCCCTGCTCGCGATCGCCTGTGCGGGCATCGCGGGCCTGCTCGCGGTCGCGGGCGGATCGCTCGTCGCCATGCTGGCGCTCGATTCGGTCCTGCCCACCGCGGCGCCGCTGCTCGCGGTGCTGATCGGCTGCGCGGGCGCGGTCGGTATGCGGCTGGTGATCGCCGAGCGCGCCCGGCGCCGGGTGATCAGCACCTTCGGGCGCTACCTCTCGCAGGCGGTGCTCGACAAGGTCCTCGACGAGGGCCAGGAGATCGCGAGCCGGGGTGAGCGCAAGGAGCTGACGATCCTGTTCTCCGACATCGTCCGTTTCTCCGATTTCTGCAACCAGGTCGAGCCGGAGCGGGTGCACGCCCTGCTCAACGAGTACTTGGAGGAGATGGTCGGCTGCGTGTTCGGGCGGGAGGGCACGGTGGACAAGTTCATCGGAGACGGGCTGCTGGCATTCTTCGGCGATCCCTTGCCCCAGTCCGACCACGCGCGCAGGGCCGTGCGCAGCGCCCTGGACATGCTCGAGAAAGTCGAGCAGCTCAACGCCCGCTGGCATGCGCAGGGGCAGCACACCATCCAGATCCGCATCGGGATCAACACCGGGCCGGTCATCGTGGGCAACGTGGGCGCCCAGCGCAGGCTCGAGTATACGGTGCTCGGCGACCAGGTCAACCGCGCCCAGCGGCTCGAGGCGGCCGCCCGCCCGGGCTGCGTGCTGATCAGCGAGACGACCTTCCGGCAGGTCGAGGCAGACTTTCCCGAGGCCCGGAGCGTCGGCGAGGTGGCCGGCAAGCGCGAGGAGCGCTACCCGGCCTGGGAGCTGGCCGGCCCGGAGGCGGATCCGGGCTGCTAGGGCCGTTCGTTGCCAAGGCGGTCTCCAGGCGGATGAGGCGCGAGCGCCACTCGTCGAGCGGGTGGCCCGGTCCGAGGTAGCGGAAGGGCTGCTCCGAGCTGCCCTGGCCGGTCGGCGTGGAGATCGCGACGTAGACCTCGGCGCCGATCTCGAGCTCGGGCACCCGGACCGCGATCTCGCCGGGCGAAACCTCCTCGACCGCCGCGAGCGCGGTGCCGAAGGTGACGAGGTTGTCGCCAAGGCCGGGCGCGAAGTTCTGCCCCTGGATCACGACGCGGTCGTCGAGAAAGCCCTCGAACACGCTCAGCCCGGTCACCTGGACCGCGGGCTCGGGCGCCGGAAAGTCGCGCTCGCAGCCGGGCGCGATCGAGAGCAGGACGAGAAGCGCGAGCAGATGGCGCATGGGGTCTCCTCCGGCCGCCCCGGGCGGTGGGGCTGGCAGGGCCATTTTAGGCGCCTCTCGATTTCCCGTAATGTAGCGGGTTCGCGCTGATTGCCTCGTCTGGATGCGCCTGTCGAGGCACTCCGCGCCTC
>JAFGRB010000454.1 GCA_016935365.1 Deltaproteobacteria bacterium | reverse complement strand
GCGAGAGCCCGCCGGGCAGCTGCCGCAGCTCGCGCCGCAGCGCGGATCGGGCCCGCAGACCCGGTCCCCGCACTCGGGCAGGACGACCCGGAACGACAGCCAGACCTCGGGACCGAACCAGGCCCGCCCCTCGTCCACCAGCTGCCACTCGCTCCGGTAGATCCCGGGCACAGCCGGGGCCGCAGCCAGGATGCCCGCGCCCTTCGAGAAGACCGTCCGCTGGCAGCACAGATCGCTGCAGTCCCCGCCCGCACCGGGCCAGGCGCTCGACGGCGGGTGGACGTTGTTGTTGACGTTCTCGTTGAGGCTGATGCGCCGCGTCCCGGTGATCGGATCCGGTGTCTCGGCACGCCTTCCGAGGCGCACGTTGTGGCCCAGCTTGGCCGGATCGCTCTCGTCGCCCGGCCAGTCCACCCAGGAGGCCGAGCCCAGGTTGCGCAGCTCGAACCAGAAGTGGAAGCGATCGCCCGCACACACGCTGTACTGGGCGAGGCCGGCCGGGTCGGGCTCGGCATCGCTGCCCTGGCTGACGAGCTCGGCTACCAGGGCCGCGGGGGGGACGCACTGGCCCGACTCATCGCAGTTATAGGTCGCCTGGCAGGTCCCACAGCTCAGCCCGCAGATCGGATCGCGGCCGCATTGACGACCCTGGCAGGGAGCCACCACGTTGAACGAAAGCCACATCTCCGGCCCGAACCAGGTCCGCCCCTCGTCGACGAGCTGCCAGTCGGTCCGGTAGATGCCGGGCGAGCTAGGCGCAGCACCGCTGGCCGCGAACACCACCCGCCGGCAGAACGGCGCGTCGTTGCAGTCACCGCCGTTCCAGTTCGGGGGGTGGACGTCGGGGTTGGCGGTCTGGTTGACGCTGATCCGCCGGATCCCGGCGATGGGATCCGCGGACTCGGCGCGGCGACCGAGCCGGACGCTGTGACCCCACAGGCCGGGAGTGCCCTCCTCGCCGGCCCAGTCGACCCAGGAAGTGGCGCCCGTGTTCTCGAGCTCGAACCAGTACTCGACTTGCTGGCCCGTGCACACCCGGTAGTAGGCGAGCCCGTCCGGATCGCCGGCTGCGCTGCTTCCCTGGCCTGCGAAGCCCGCGGCCAGGGGCACGGGCGCAGCGCTCCCCCCGCCTGCGATCGCGTCGATCTGGCCGAAGAGCGCATCGCCGGGACAGGTGGTCCCGCCGTACTCCCGGTGGCCCTTGATGCGGCTGCGATCGCGCGGGATCCCGAACGTGTCGCACAGCCAGCCGACGAGGGTCGCGGACTGGGTTATCTGGGTGGCGGTCGCGGCTGTGCTCTGGTAGGTGCCCATGAACGAGATGCCCACGTTGCCGCTGTTGTTGTTGGCCGTGTGCGCGCCGAGTAGGCTCTCGTCGCGCCCCTGCCAGATCTCGCCGTTCCAGTCCACCACGAAGTGGTAGCCGATGTCGCAGAACCCGCGGGCGTCCATGTGGTAGTCCTGCATCTGCCGCATGCGGGCCGCAGGCGAGAGGCTGTCTGGAAGCGGCGTGGCCGTATGGTGGATCGTGATCCGGTAGGGGCTGTGGGTGCTGGAGCAGACCGGTGCCCGGCCTCCCCAGTCGCTCTTCGGGTGCACCAGCCAGGACGGCCCGAGGGCCTGGGCCGTCGTGGCCAGCCCCTCGGCCCCGGCCAGATGACCGGATGACTCCGGCGGCGAGCCTTCTCCGATCTCCTCGATCGCCTCCGCCATGAGGTAGCTGGGTGCGGGTCCGGCTGCGAGGCGCAGCTGCATCCCGGTGGCCACGCCGTCCGGCGCGTCCAGGTATCCATTGTGGGCCATACCCAGGGTCCAGCGGGCCTCCACGGGCAGCCACCCCGACCAGCGGCCGGACCCGTCTGCGAGCCGGCACTCGAGAACGGTCCGGGAGGGCGCATCCCACATCAGGCCGAGACGCACGAAGGGCGCGGCCGCGACGGCCGGTGCGAGCCCGCCGGCATCGAAGAGCGCCGTCCCATCGAGACCCGCGGTGTTGTACAGCTCCCCGGGCTCCGAGGCTCCGGTAAGCCCGGGACCGCAGCCCGAAAGAGCCAGGCAGGGAAGAACGAGCACGCTCACGAGCAGCCTTGCACAACCCATCGCGATCCCTCCTGTATCGCTCGCCAGGACTCGCAATCACTGTGCCAAGAGAGAGCGCAGCCAGATTTGGAAGCCAGCTCAGGAGCTTGTCTTCGATACCCCGCCTGGCATGCGACAGGCCGTCACGTTATGAACGGGGCCATTATCCACAACTATCCGCTTTTCAAGGCGGATGTCGCGTCGGTTGGTTCTCGAATACTGGTAAGTTGCGTGACCAGTATCGGGGAGCCATGCAGACCAGTCCCGGAAGGGGATGGCCCCAAGCGAAGAGAAGGGGGCCAGTTGACCGATTGTGGTTTTTTCCCTCTTTGGTTAAGATAACCTCTACGGATCTCCATCCATCCAGGCCAGTGGTCTGTCCCGCTTCCCGGAAGGATGGAGCATATGTTCTTTACGGGGACCCTTGCGAACGGGTGGTGCCATGGAGATGAACACGAGAGCTCGACGGGTGTGGTCGGTGGTCCTGCTGGTCCCGGCCGCGATGCTGATGACCCTGTTGCTCGCCTCCTGCGAGTCATGCGACTCCGACACCTTCTGCGAGGACGACCTGACGCTCTGCGGGAGCGACTGCGTCGACACCGAGATCGATCCCGAGCACTGCGGGGAGTGCTTCCATGCCTGCGGGCCGGACCAGGCCTGCTACCAGGGCACGTGCCTGGACGCCTGCCCTGGCGGGATGGAGAAATGCAGCCGGCGCTGCGTGTGGCTGGACTCCGATCCCGACCACTGCGGGGGCTGCGGCCACGCATGCGGCGAGGGCCAGGCCTGCTACGACGGGGTGTGCGACGTGGCCTGCCCGTCCGGCGAGTACCCCTGCGGCGGCGAGTGCGTCGACCTCAACGCGAGCACCGCGCACTGCGGTCGCTGCGGCAACAGCTGCGCGGCCGGCGAGACCTGCTGCGACGGCGAGTGTGCCGACCTGGCCACGGATCCCGCCCACTGCGGCGTGTGCGGCCACGCCGGCGATCCGGGGGTGGCCTGCTGCAGCGGCTCGCTGGCCGACACCTTCAGCGATCCCGATCACTGCGGCGTGTGCGGCAACGCCTGCTCGATCGACATGGTCTGCAACCGGACCCAGTGCGCCAGCGCCTGCGATCCGGGCCTGACCAACTGCGACCGGGCCTGCCTCGACCTGCAGTCTAACCCCGACAACTGCGGCAGCTGCGGCAACGCCTGCGCGGACAACATGCTCTGCGGCCGCGGCGAGTGCGTCAGCTCCTGTCCGGAAGGGACCGAGGCCTGCGGCCGCCGCTGCGTCGAGATCATGAGCGACCCCTCCCACTGCGGGGACTGCGGCAACTCCTGCGGGGCGGAGGCCTGCTTCCACGGCGAGTGCATGGGCATCTGCCCGGACGGGACCGAGGACTGCGGCGGCCACTGCGTGAACCTGGCCAACCACCGGGATCATTGCGGCGCCTGCGGCCAGCCCTGCGACGAGGGCAGCAGCTGCGAGAGCGGCTCATGCAGCGCGGGCTGTGCGAACTGGCAGATCGACTGCGGCGGCACCTGCGTGGATCCGGCCGGCGACTTCGAGCACTGCGGCGGCTGCGGCAACCACTGCGAGCCGGGTGAGGCCTGCCACCTGGGCGTGTGTTACGACTCCGGAGGCGGGGGCACGACGCGCTGCGCAGCGGGCCTCGTGCTGTGCTCGAACGTGTGCGTCGACCTCAACAGCGATCCGGCCAACTGCGCCGGTTGCGGGCTGCGCTGCGGCGCAGGCCAGTACTGCAGCGATGGCCTCTGCGTCGACGAGGGCTGCGGGCCCGGTCTGAGCCCGTGCGGCCAGGCCTGCGTGGACACCGGCTCGAACCCCGCGCACTGCGGTGGCTGCGATCACGCCTGCGCAGCAGGCCAGACCTGCCAGATGGGCTCCTGCGTCGAGCAGGGCGACGGCTGTCTCGCGGGCCAGGTGCGCTGCGGCCGCGACTGCAGCGATCTGAACAGCGATCCCCACCACTGCGGCTCCTGCGAGACCCACTGCGCCGCGGGCGAGGTCTGCAGCCAAGGGGTCTGCGAGGCGGCCTGCGGTCCCGGGCTGACCGACTGCGATTCGGAGTGCGTGGACCTCTCGTCCAGCACGGGTCACTGCGGGCACTGCAACAGGAGCTGCGCGCCCGGTCAGGCCTGCCAGGCCGGCCGCTGCGTCGACTCCGGCGGCGAAGACAACGACTGCCCGCCGGGCTTCGAGGAGTGCATCGGTGACTGCGTCTACACCGACGGCGACCACGACAACTGCGGCGACTGCGGCGCTGCCTGCGGACCACAGCAGAGCTGCACGGGCGGACGCTGCGGAACGGCCTGCATAGCGCCCCTGGACGAGTGCGACGGCAGCTGCTTCGACCTGGACACCAACCCGGCCCACTGCGGCCAGTGCGCGCGGTACTGCCGCCCGCTGAACAGCTGCTGTTCCGGCCAGTGCTCGAACCCCCTGACCGACGGCGACAACTGCGGTGCTTGCGGCATCGGCTGCGATGCCAGCTCGGTCTGCCTGCGCGGCAGCTGCGAGCCCGGTCCATGCCCGGACGGCACGCTGACCTGCGGCGGCGGCTGCGTGGATCCCTACTCGGACCCCGACAACTGCGGCGGCTGCGGCAACTCCTGCCCGCCGGGCCTGCTGTGCGGCGACGGCAGCTGTTCGAGCGACTGCCCCTGGGGGACGGTCGCCTGCTTCGAGAGCTGCGTCGACCTCCAGACCAGCCCGTATCACTGCGGAGAATGCGGCACGGCCTGCGATGCCTCCATGGTCTGCAACGATGGCCAGTGCAGCCATGGCTGCGATCCCGGCGAGATCGCCTGCGCGGGCGGATGCGTCGAGGTGGTCTCCGACGTCGACAACTGCGGTGATTGCTTCAACCGCTGCGGCGCGGGCCTGGTCTGCGATCGCGGCACCTGCCTCGACGAGTGCCTCGACGGGAACGCCTCCTGCGGCGGCTCCTGCAAGGACATCGACAACGACCCGTACAACTGCGGGTTCTGCGGTCACGCCTGCCCGCTCGACCAGGTCTGCTTCGGCGGGGATTGCCTCGACGAGTGCCCGCCCGGCTTCGAGGACTGCGATCGCTACTGCGTCGATCCGGCCCACGACAACCGCCACTGCGGCAGCTGTCACCACTACTGCGCGGTGGACGAGCACTGCGTCGAGGGCAACTGCGAGAGCACCTGCCGGCCCGGCGAGGAGCTCTGCGGCTCGGGCTGCGTCGACATCACCAACGACCCCGACAACTGCGGCGGCTGCAACCGCTCCTGCAGCCCGGGCATGGCATGCCAGCGCGGCGCATGCGTCTACACGTGCGAGCCCGGATACACCAACTGCAACGGCTCGTGCGTGGACCTGCGCACCGATCCGGGCAACTGCGGCAGCTGCAGCCGCGGTTGCGCCGAGGGCTACCTCTGCAACCAGGGAAGCTGCGACTCGTCCTGTGCGGATGGGCTGGTCGAATGCGACGGGGCCTGCGTGGATACCCAGTCCCATCCTTCCCACTGCGGCGAGTGCGGGAACCAGTGCTGGGGAAGCCAGGTCTGCTCCAATGGGGCTTGCGATGACGACTGCGGCTACCAGGAGGAGGCCTGCGCGGGCGGATGCATCGACGTGTCCGAGGATCCCAACAACTGCGGCGGCTGCGAGCAGCAGTGCCCGGGCACTCAGGTCTGCGTCGGCGGAAGCTGCTCTTCCAGCTGCCCGGACGGCTATACGGCCTGCAACAACATCTGCGTGGACGTCGACCAGGATCCCAACAACTGCGGTGGCTGCAACAACCGCTGCCTGGAAGGCCAGGTCTGCAACCAGGGCCACTGTGATGGATCGTGCAGCGCCGGGCTGACCAACTGCGGCGGCGGCTGCGTGGACACCAACAGCGATCCGGAAAACTGCGGCGGCTGCAACCGCGAGTGCCCGGACGGCGACATGTGCCAGGGCGGCAACTGCATGGGCAGCTGCGACCCGAACGACCTGATCTGTTTCTGCATGGACATGATGACCGGCGAGTCGTGCGAGACCGACGCGGACTGCAACGCCGGCGAGCACTGCACCAAGGAGAACTGCGCCGAGTTCCGCTGCACGTCCTGCCTGGGAACCTGCCCGGGGCTCGGAGAGGGAGAGATCCCGCCGGGCGTGGTCACCATCCACTGCGAGGGCGACGACTGCGAGATTCAGAAGTGCTACTGGCCCTATCTGGACGTGGACGGGGATCTCGAGAACGGCTGCGAGTGCACCATGCTGCACGGAGAGATCACGGCCGAGACCAAGGTCCGCGCGCGGCCGCGCATGGACCTGACCGGGGATGGCCTGTCGGTCGGCTTCGTCTGGGAGGACAAGCGCAAGACCGACGACAAGAACGAGCAGCTGAAGGTCTTCTACGACTGGGTGACCTACTCGGTCGACGGAGATGGCGAATCCCAGCTCGACGTCAACGGGCAGTGCCGCTTCCACTGCACAGATCCGGAAGATTTCTCCACCTGCACCTGTGAGAAGGACGGCATCTGCAGCCTGGGCACCTGCACCGGAGGCCGCTGCAACAACGGCAGCTGCAGCGGCCAGTCCTGCGCTCCGCCTTTCTTCGTCTGCCCATCCGGCCAGACCTGCGTGGAGCAGACCCCGGACAACTGGCGCTGCGCCAGCTCCTGCACCTTCAACAACGACTGCCCCGGCAACCAGACCTGCAACAGCGCCTACTGCTCCGGCGTCAACCCCTGCTCGGGTGCTACCTGTGTCTACCCCACCTGCGGCACGAACTCCGACTGCCCCTCCGGATCGAGCTGCGACAAGCCCTCCTGCATGACCAGCGCGGACTGCATCCAGGGCTCGTCCTGCCCCGGCGGCCTGGAGGAGGCCCAGGACGAGCGCCTCTCGGCCGGGTACAAGTGGCAGGCGGCCATCAACCCCGAGATGGTCTGGGATTCGGATCGCAACGTCTTCGGCACGGTCTGGGTCCAGAGCGACGCCATCCAGTTCCGGACCGTGGGCGTGACGGGCTTCAAGGGCCAGATCGTCCAGCCGCTCGACGGCTGCAACGACTGGGGCTGGCACTCCTGGTTCGGCTGGTGCCAGAACAACCGGCGCTCGCCCAACCTGGCCAAGGCCGACGGCGGCTTCCTGCTCGTCTGGGGCTACGTCAACCGCATCTTGGCCGCCCCGCTCGACGAGTACGGCAACATCAAGACCTGGCATCACTGCTACGGATACCCGTGGGCCGATCCGGACGACTACTACACCGAGGTCTACTACGGCACATGCAGCGACTACTCCTGCTGGGCGGGCACCTGCCGGGGAGGGTCCTGCGATGCCGAACATCCCTGTCCGGACGGTGCCGGGACGTGCTCGAGCGGCACCTGCGTCGGCGGCTCCTGCTGGTCGAACGGCGATTGCCACTACAGCCAGTCCTGCCAGGGCATCCGCGCCTGCCCGGACGCCAGCGCTTGCGATACGCAGGCGGGCAAGTGTCCGGATAGAGACTGCCTCGAGGATACGGACTGCGGCGGAGGGGGCCGGACCTGCGACGGCGACTGGAACGAGGATCCCTGCTGGGGCTACCCGTCCCACTACTTCTGGCACCAGGTCACGACCGCGAGCTACCCCTCCGATATCCAGATCGAGGGCCTGCCCGACGACGGCAATAACTTCGTCATCGCCTGGGTGGAAGGCAGCGGCAGCAGCCACCAGATCAAGGTGGCCAGGGTGCGCTACGAGATGCACAACCACTGGTATGACTGGTGGTGGTTCTGGTCCTGGTGGGATTACTGGACGCGGTGGATGGAGACCAAGGAGAAGTACACCATCTCCGGTCCCTTCACGGATGCGCGCCACCCGACCCTGGCCCGGGCAGGGAATCGCTTCACGATCACCTTCGACGCCCTCAAGAACAACGGCAGCCGCGAGATCTACTTGGTCTGGCTCCGGTCGGACGGCTCGGGCGTGGAAAAGGGCCCCTTCCAGGTCTCCAGGACCACCGAGGCGGGTGTCTGCACCGAGGGCATCTGCAAGCAGGCCTTCTCCCGCGTGGGCTGCGAGGTCAACTCCCACTGCCGCCACGATGCATACGGCGGTGCATCCGGCTACGACCCCGAAGAGGACATGCTGGGCGTGTTCTGGATCGAGCGCGGCGATCACCCGAACGATCAAGCGCTGGTCTTCAGGGCCATGGATGGCAACGGCAACCTGCTCGCCCGCAAGGCGACCACGGTCATCTCCCAGGAGCCCTGGGACGAGGGTGGCGAGATCCTGACCACCGAGGGCCACTTCGTCATCGACGCGGCTGGAGAGAAACGCTTCGGCTGTGTGGCCAACTACATCAGCAACTGCGTGGTCACCTGCGACGATCCGGACGACCCGACGACCTGTTACTGCAACGACTCGGGCGACAAGGCGTACGCCATCCGCTACGTCTCGGTCTGTCCGCCCTTCTGAGCCGAGCGGGGCCCGCTCGCGGCCCGCCCTTTCCCGCGGTGGGGAGCCGACCTTGTCGCGGAAGAAGCGCAAGACGCGTCGGCGCGAGGTAGCCGAGAGTACGTTCGAGCACCGGCCTCTGGCCGCCCTGAAGGAGCTGCGAGCCGGCTCCGGGGCTCACGCTCCTCCACCGCCAGCCGCCCCACCCCGCGAGCCGGAAAGCGAGCCGGTCGACGAGCGGGAGGTGTTCTCCAGGGCCATGCAGGACGTCTCGCCCCTGGCCGGGCGCCCAGCCCCACCCGATCTGCCGCATCCAGCCACACCCGGCAGCCTGGCGCGCGAGGAGGCCTCGGTCATGCAGGCCCTTCGCGATCTGGTCGACGGCGTGCTGCCCCTGGCCATCCACGAGACCGACGAAGCCATCGAGGGCCTGGCCGAGGGCGTCGATCCGCGCCTGCTCCACAGGCTCCGCCGAGGCGAGTTCGCGGTCCAGGATCACCTGGACCTCCACGGGATGAACCGCCAGCAGGCCCGCGAGGCCGTGGCGGCCTTCCTGTCCGATGCCGAGATCCGCGGGCTGCGCTGCGTGCTGGTCGTGCACGGCAAGGGCCGCGGCTCGGCCGGCCGGATACCCGTTCTCAAGACGGCGCTGGCGAGCTGGTTCACCCGGCGCAGCATCCGCAAGCGCATCCTGGCCTTCTGCACGGCCCGCGCCTGCGACGGCGGTGCGGGTGCCGTCTACGTGCTCCTGCGCCCGAGCCGCACGCCGGCGGGTTGAGCGCGCGGCGCGCAGCCGAGCGTTCAGCGCTCCTCGTCGTGCCCGACCGCTGCGCTCAGGCGCGGCGAGTGCCCCTTGAGCACCTCGTAGGCCACGCGGTTGCCGTACTGGGCGTTGCGGGACAGCGATGAGTAGGTCAGAAAGGCGAGCGGCGCCGCGTGCTTGTCGCTCCCGGGCACCCGATCCCGGTGGTACTGGTTGGCCGCGATGTCGTGCAGGACCGCTGCCAGGGCCGCATCCCCGGCGCCGTTGGTGTTCGTGAGCCGGTCCGGGCCCCCGCGATACGGATGGATGTGGGTGTAGATCTTCTGAGGACGCTGGCACTCCGCCCGCCGCATGAGCCGGCTGTACTCCCAGCGGTTGTACTCGGGGATGGACTTCGAGCGCAGCGCCTGGCGCGTCTGCCGTCTGTAGGCCTCGTCCACCCATCCGCCCATGGTCAAGCCCCTGGCCCCCTCCGTCACGATGACCATGTCGACCCAGTCCAGGATCTGGCGGCAGGCGAGCAGCACGTCGTCGCTGCCGGTCAGGGCCACAGACTCGGCCGCGTTCATCGCGGCCACGGTGACGAAACGCTCGAGCACGGAGCACACCTCCTGCCTGCGCTCCTTCACCAGGCTGGCCGTGCCCATGCCGAGCGCGACCGGCACACCCGCTTCGCTGGCGACCTCCATCATGCGCAGCGCCGCCTTGGCGATCGGCCAGTCCGGATCGCGCAGGCAGTAGAGCGTCGTCAGGACAGCCGAGGCATTGCGGATCTCATCCAGCGGAAGGGCCTGGGGCGGATAGGCGTTGGAGTTGCCCGGGGCCACCGCAAAGGAGCGCTCCCCGTCGGTCGCCACGAAAGTGAAGGCGGTGGCGATGGTGCCGGGTGCCGGGACCAGGTGGCTCAGATCCACGTACGTCGGCGTCTGGGCCACGTAGTGGAAGGCTGCCTCGCCCGGTCGGATGCACTCGTCGATCGCCCCGAGCAAGATCGCCGGCTCTCCCGAAAGATGGGTGTAGTTGTTGATCGTGTTGCCCACCGCGCCGCCGGCCGCATAGGTGCACGCGCAGCAGCGCAGCTGGTCTCGCATCCGGACATAGACCTCGTCGGCAAGCAGGACCGACTCGCTGACCCGCAGACCCATCTGCCGCCCGAGCGACTCGTCTCGCACCTCGACGTCCACCAGGATCTGATCGAGGCCGACCAGGTACCAGCGGCGCTGCTCCTCCGGCGCACCACTGAGCTCCGCCCGGACGCGCTTCTGGGTCACGGGGAAGTAGTGCTTGGCGATCCTCTGGCCGGGAAAACGCAAGAGCCAAACCCTCGGCGTCTCGAAGCAGACCTCGGACTTCCTATCACGACTCCCGCAGAGCTGGCAAGGTCCCCTGAAAAATGGGGCCGAAAAATTGACTCCGGACCGGCTGTCGGTTATGTATTTTACTGACATTAATTATGTATCCAAATGCCACGCATCACGATCTCGATCCCGGCCGATCTCAAAGCGCTCCTGGCGAGCCCCGCGCTACGGAAATCCGTCAATATCTCGAGGATCTGCCAGGAAGCGCTCCGCCGGGAGGCCCGCCGGCTGCTCCAGCTGCCCGGCGACCTGCTGAGCCTCCAAGCCGCACTGGAGAGGCTGCGCGAGCAGAAGGAGCGACTCTCGCTGCAGTGGCACGCCGAGGGCGCCAGGGCGGCAGAGGCCTGGGTGGAGGCCGAGGCGGACTACACCCGCCTGCGGCAGGTAGGCCTCGCGTCCGATCGCCTGGCCTTGATCGAGTCGGACCCGCCGCCTGCGCTGGAGGAAGCGCTCCGCGCCCACGCAGGCCGGCCGGACTTCGACCAGGCGGCTTTCCTACGGGGTTGGGCCCAGGCGCTCGGAATGATCTGGGCTGCCTTGGAGCCGCACCTGTGAGCGAGTGCGGAGCGGAGAGAGCCCAATGGACAGGAGGGAGACGATGAGCCACGACTTAGACGGAAGCTACCTGCTGGGGGAGGCGGACGGAGATATCTGGGCCCGCCACGGGCACCCGAATGACACCCAGTCCGTGAGCCTGCTCGGGCCCGAGGAGATCGGCCAGCGGGACGTATTCGGCCAGGAGACAGCTCCGTGGCTCCGGGACAAGGCCGAGCAGTACGACCAGACCGATCCGCGCTTCGACGAGCTGGCCTACTACGAGGGCTTCATCGCGGCGGTGCGCCGCTTCCGGCAGGTGGTGAGCTTCACGGCTGCGCCTGCGTACCGGCGCTGAAGGCATTGGCTCAGCGCCGCCGGCCGTCGGTCAAGCGCAGCAGGGTACCGATGCTCTTGATGATGGGCTTGGTATCGCCCTCGAGCACATCGGCGTCGAGGGCCTCCCGGGGCGCGGCCTTGACCTCGCGCGTGCCCACCTCCTTGACCATGCGGGTAGGGACCTCGATCTTCTGGATGCCGAGGTAGGCCGCCACCAGCTCGAGGACCAGGTGGGGGGCGGGTTTGCGCTCCAGCAGCTTGTCAGCGCCTGCGAGCGAGGCGGCGCGCTGGATCTCGGGGTCCTCGTCACCCGCCATGCCCAGTACGATCATCTTCTGGCCCAGGCCGAAGCAGCGAAGCTGCTTGAGGAACTCGATGCCGTTGGTCTCCCGGGAGTACATGTTGAGCAGGATCAGCTCGGGCTGCTCCCGGCGGACCGTCTCCATGGCCGCCTCGCTGTCGACCGCCGAGAAGACGTCCACCCGGGTCAGACGCAGCACCTCGTAGAGCTCCTTGCGCCTCTTCGAGTCGTGCTCGACGATCATGACCGCCTTGCGGATTCGCTTGGGCATCTCATCCCCACCGAGGCCAAAAAAAGCCGGTCTCGAGACCGGCTCATCCAAGGCGCCACCCGGATTCGAACCGGGGATAAAGGTTTTGCAGACCTCTGCCTTACCACTTGGCTATGGCGCCAGTATAAGCGGGTGAAGGGATTTGAACCCTCGACCTCAACCTTGGCAAGGTTGCACTCTAGCCACTGAGTTACACCCGCAACACGGCAGCTTGTTTTCCCCCAGGGCGAGCGACATGTCAAGCAAAAAGGCGCACTCACGCCTGTCCATCCGCTTGCCGGGCCTTGGCGTTGACCGCGCGCACGAAGCGCACGATGTACTGCCAGGCCGAGAAGATCGAGAAGAAGAGCGACAGGTAGATCAGCCACAGGCCGACGACGTGGAAGTCGACCCATGGGCGCACCGGGATGCTCCAGTCGGCCAGCAGGCGATGCAACCAGGTGCCGGCCACCAGGTCGTGCAGGCCCGGGGTGATGATGGCCACCGGGTAGGGGTAATGGACCAGAAGCCCGAGGATGCCGGTGAGCTGGAAGGCGGTCTTCCACTTGCCGCCCTGGCTCGCGGCGATCACCATGCCCTCGGTCGAGGCGATGCTGCGAAGCCCGGTGATCGACAGCTCGCGGGCCAGAAGCAGCACGACCACCCAGGCCGGAATGCGCCCCAGCGGCACCAGCATCACGAGCGTGGACATGACGATCAGCTTGTCCGCCAGTGGATCGAGGAACTTGCCCAGCACCGTGATCAGGCCCCGGCGGCGCGCCAGCCAGCCATCGAAGAAATCGGTGATCGAGGCCCCGGCGAAGAGACAGGCGGCGATGAAGCTGTTCACCCGGCTCTCGTAATACACGAAGACGCACACCAGCGGGATCACGCCGATGCGCGCCAGCGTGAGCATGTTGGGCAGGTTGAAGAACTCCTCCTTCAGCGTGGTCCGCATCTCCCACCTCGGTCGTCTTCCATGGGTGTCAGGGTGCCGCTCAGTCCAGGCACAGCACCTCGCCCGAGCCGCTCAGCTCGATCCACAATCCGCCAGGCAGCGGATGCTCCGCCTCGAACAGCCGCGGGACCAGATCGCCTCGCCAGCCCACCAGCCTGCGCACGTGCAGGCAGAACCGCTCCCCGCCCGACAGGCCGCGCCGGTCGATGGGCCGCGGGCAGGACAAGACCAGCTGGGCCGCGTCGAAGAGATGAAAGATGGCGAGCTCGGCCCCCTTGCGCGACGGCAGCCGTCCATTTTCCCAGGAACGCGTGCCGGAGAATCCGAAGACGTACTCCTCGATGAAGAAGGCCGATCCGCTGTCGTGCTCGATGAGCGCGTACTGCCGATCCTCCTGAGCCGCGAGCCGGACCAGGCCGTCTCCCTCCACGAGCACCATGGCCCGGTCTCCGCGATCGAATGGATGCCGCGTCTCCTGGCCTCCGAAACGCTTGAAGACCGAGGTGAAGGTCAGCTGACCCTCGATCCACGCGAGCTGGGTCAGCCGGCAGTAGACGCGGCCCGCAGCCCGGACGCGCAAGCCCTCTCCCTCGACAGCAAAAGGCTGCCCCCGGACACCGAGCGGCACGACCGGCTCGACGGCCTCGACCGGCTTGACCGCCTTGAGCGGCGCGCCATCCAGACCCGGTGGCGGAGTGGGAATCGGACCCGAGACCGCCCGGAACTCACCGACCTGCTCCATGTCCCGGTAACCCTGCTCGGCCACCTCGTCGAGGGCTTCGTGATCCGCCGCGCTGCGCCGCGCCTCGCCGGCCTCCTCGACGAGCAGTCGATCCAGATTCCTCACACCCGCCTTGAGGAAATGCTGCCGGGCCTCCTCGTGCCTCGCCTGCTTGACCAGCACCAGGCCCAGATACCGGTGGGCATTCTCGTGATCCCCTGCCAGCTCCAGCGCCCGGCGGAGCTCCTGCTCGGCTTCCTCCATCTGGCCCGCCTTGAAGAAGACCATGGCCAGGTTGACCCGCAAGGTGGCGTCTTCCGGGTAGCGCTCGACCAGCCCGCGAGCCAGCTCGATGGCCCGCTGGAAGAGCCCCAGCTTGAAGTACACGACCGCCAGGAGGTTCTGGCCGCGGGCGTTTTCGGGCTTCAGCGAGGTCGCGCGCTCGAGGTGCTCCTTGGCCTCCACCACCCTGCCATTTCGCAGCAGCTCGCCGCCCTGGGACAGGTGGAAGAGAAAATCGTCTTCGATCTCGGCAGCCGAGTCCTCCTCGAGCAGGTCGGAGTCAAAGGGATTGTCGGCCATGGACGCCTCCGCACGGTGATCACTCGGCCCGGCTCTCGTGCTGTTTCTTGTAGTAGAAGTACAGCTGCAGCACGCGACGGACATACCGCTGGGTCTCGGCTATCGGTGGGATACCCATGTGTCTCGACACCCTCTCGTGCCCGGCGTTGTAACCGGCCAGGGTGAGCACGAGATCGCCTTCGAAGGTGTTGGCCAGCATGCGCAGGTAGCGTGTGCCGCCTAAGATGTTCTGCCGCGGATCGAAGATGTCCTCCACGCCCATCTCTCTCGCCGTACCCGGCATCAGCTGCATCAAGCCTTTGGCGCCCGCGCAGGAGACCGCGCGCGGATTGAAGTTGCTCTCGACGGCGATGACCGCTCGGATGAGCGGCGCCGGGATGTTGAAGCGCTCGGACGCCTCGTGGATGGAGTCATCGTACCCGCTCGCGATGCGGGGGATGGGCGCTCTCGCCCTGGGCTGGCTTCCTTTGGTGGAACTCTTCGGCCGCTTCTTCTTCTGTCGCTTCTTTTTCTTGTCTCCGGTCCAGTGCCAGTCGATCCGCTCGTAGCGATTGTCCGCCGGCGGCACATTGGTGTAGCACACCACGCCGTCTGCATCCACGAAGCGATACAGCTCGGCCCGCGCAGCGGGTCCCCCGACGGCCAGGCCGACGCATGCGAGCAACAATCCCAGACTTCTCGGCTGGATACCCATCGTTCGATCCAAGCGCTCCCGGCTCATGAGGAACGAGGAAGTCACGGCGATTCTAGCATGCGGCTTTGCGGTGGGGCAAGAACCGGACGATCGAGACCGCTGCGCCGGTAGACCGTGAAGTCACCCTGCTCCCAGGCGAACGAATACTCGCGCGCGAGCAGATCGGCGAGAGGCGGAATGCGCTTCAGCTGCGCGAAGGAATCCTCCGCCTCCAGGTCGTTCGGATCCCGGCGGATCACAGCGAAGAGGCGCGGGGGACGTGCGCGCAGATCGGCCAAGAGACGGGCCACAAAGCGCTCCTGCAGCGCGCCGAACTGGGGCAGGAGGGGGTAGTCGTACAGGAAGCGCGAGGCGGGACGCCGGCCGGAGAGGAAGTAGACACCCGGCTCGAAGCCCCACACGAAGATGGGATCGTCCGGCTTTGTCTCGGCCCTGATGCGCTGCGCAGCCGCACGCGTATCCGCAGCATCGTAGTCGGTCCCCCCCCAGGTATAGGTCCCCTCGTAGACCTGCCGTTCCAGGCCACACAAGCAGTACTCGAGCAGCCTGTGATCCTGCATGTACGTCGTCAGGGCCGCGATCTGGGGTGTCGTCAGCAGCAACGCGCATGCCCCGACCAGCGCGGCCCGCGCGCCTCTTCGCGACGGTGCGCCTTCCGCCAGACCGGCCAGCGCGGCACCGGTCGCCAGGCACAGGGGCAGCAGGATGACGTGGTAGTGGTAGATCCAGAACTTGGATTGCCAGAACACACCGGCCAGGCTCATCAGCCACAGGGCCAGCGCCCAGATGCCCATCGAGACGAACGAGCGCGGCCCTCGCTTCCAGCGCCAGAGGGCGAGCAGCCAGACAGCCAGCATGCCCGTGTACAGCGGCGCGAGCAGGACGAGTCGAAACAGGAGCTTGGAGCCGAGCGAGTCCAGGGCCGAAGCGGCCGCCACGCGCCGGTGCACCAGGTTGAACTCGATCGTGGCCTCCCAGAACGCGCCCAGCCCCCCGGTCAGCCCCAGCGCCGCCAGCAGAGCCAGGCCCACGAGGGCTCCTCCCCCACAGAAAGCCAGCGCCCGGGCCCAGCGTGCGCTTACCGGCAGCGCGCGGCGGGCAAAGACACCCAGTCCCATCAAGGCCAGCGGCGCGGCCGAGTACTTCAGCAGGACCATCAGGCCCACGCACAGGCCCGCTCCGGCGGCGCGGACGATCCCGCGCCGCCCGTCGCAGCCCCACAGCAGCCCCAGGGCTGCCACCAGGAGGGGATCCATGAAGACCTCGGGCTGCGCCGTGGCCCAGAAAGCGCCAAAGGCAGGCCCGGAGTGGAACAGGATGTACAGGCAGCCCGCCAGGGCCGCCTGGGCGCGGAGCCCGGTCCTGCGCCACAGCAGCCAGGCCAGGCCCCAGCCCGCGATCAGAGCCGCCGCCGCGCTGGCCAGCTGCACCGCCCCCCAGCCCCGGCCGAGCAGAGCCATGGCCAGGGCGTAGATCCAGACGATCCCGGGCGGCTTGTGCTCCCAGACGTCCGTGTATAGCGCGTCGCCGGCCAGCAAGCGGTCGGCCTGGGCCATGAACAGGTACTGGTCTCGGCCGGGAGGCTCCGCGACAAAGCAGAGCTGGCTCGCGAGCCACACGCCCCCGAGCACGGCCAGCAGCAAGAAGGCCGTCGAGCGCGGATTCGCCGATCTCGATGATCGCATGCGCCTTTCCATCCTCGTGACAGCAAGAAGACCAGAATCGGCATCGACGCGCAAGCCGCAGGGTGAACGATCCGGTCGCGATGCGCTCTTTCCTGTGACCGAAGCCTGCTTCCTGGTATGGTACGCGGGGACTGCCCCCACCTGCGAACACGCGGAGGTCGACGTGAGTCACGAGACGGATTTCCTGGTCATCGGCGGAGGCCTGGCCGGTTTGACATTTGCCATGCACGCAGCCCGCCACGGCTCGGTCACCGTCCTGGCCAAGGGCCGGTCCACCAGCTCGGCCTCGGACAAGGCGCAGGGCGGAATCGCCTCGGTCGTCTCCGAGCACGACTCCTTCGAGGATCACGAACGGGACACCCTGCGCGCCGGAGCCGGCCTGTGCCACGAGGACATCGTCAGGCTCTGCATCCAAGGAGGGCCGGAGAGCATCGCGGAGCTAGAGTCGCTCGGGGTGCCCTTCAGCCGCATGCAGGACGACCAGCAGGCCTACGATCTCGGCAAGGAGGGTGGCCACTCTCACCGCCGCATTCTCCACGCGGGCGACTTCACGGGCCACGAGATCATGCAGGCGCTGCACAAGGCCGTGCGCGCCCAGCCCGGCATCCGCCTGCTGGAGGATCGGCTGGCCGTCAATTTGATTGTAGAACGAGCGGACCACCCTGTGGGGGTCTGCCGGGGGGCCTATGTCCTGGATCAGAACAGCGGCCAGATCGAGACCCATCTCGGAAGCTGCACCGTGCTGGCCACCGGTGGTGCGGGCAAGGTCTACGTCTACACGTCCAACCCCGACATGGCCAGCGGGGACGGCATGGCCATGGCCTACCGGGCAGGGGCCGAGATGTGCAATATGGAGTTCGTCCAGTTCCATCCCACCTGCCTCTATCATCCCAGGGCCAAGTCCTTCCTCCTCTCGGAGGCCATGCGCGGCGAGGGCGGAAAGCTCCGGCTGGCCGACGGCAGCGAGTTCCTCGAGGACTACGACGAGCGGGGCTCGCTGGCCACGCGCGACATCGTCGCGCGCGCCATCGACTTCGAGCTCAAGAAGCGCGGTGACGACTGCGTGCTGCTCGACATGACCGCGCTGGAGGCCGACTACCTGGTCAAGCGCTTCGCCAACATCCACAGGCGCTGTCTCGAGTACGGCCTGGACATGACCGCCGAGCCGCTGCCGGTCGTCCCCGCGGCGCACTACTTCTGCGGCGGCGTGCGCGCCGATGCCCGGGGCCGCAGCTCGGTCCCCGGGCTGTACGCGATCGGCGAGCTGGCCAACACCGGCCTGCACGGTGCAAACCGACTCGCCTCCAACTCGCTGCTCGAGGCGGTCGTCTTCGGGCGCCTCGCGGCCAAGGACGCTGTCGAATGGGCCGCACGTGCACCTGCGCCAGCAGGCGAGCCGCCAAGCTGGGATCCGGGCGACGCGACCGACTCGGACGAAATGGTCGTCGTCAGCCAGAACTGGGACGAGATCCGGCGCTTCATGTGGAGCTACGTGGGCATCGTTCGCTCCGACAAGCGGCTGGAGCGCGCCTTGCGCCGCATGCAGATCCTGCAGGAGGAGATCCGGGAGTACTATTGGAACTTCCTCCTGACCTCGGATCTGGTCGAGCTGCGCAACATCGCCGTCGTGGCCGAGCTCGTCATCCGCTCGGCACAGCACAGGACCGAGAGCCGCGGGCTCCACTACACGCTGGATCATCCCGAAGCCGACGATCGCCTGCTCGATACCATCATCCAGCGCGACGGCGGCGTCCGCTCGGCTCCCATCCACCCCTCGGTCCACTACGACTGGATCTAGCTCGCTCCGGTGGCGAGAAGGGCTCGCGATCAGGACGCTGCGCTCTTTTGCGGATGGATGTCGAAGCGCTTGAGCCGGAAGTGGCTCTGGGGCAAGTCGTTTTTCCCGTCCCGCAAGGTGGCCCGGATCTCGACGATGCCGACGCCGGGCGCGAAGGTCATCTCGTTGAACATGGATCGCGTCTCGTTGATGTGGATCGTCATCCGCACCGTCACGCAGTCCTCGAACACGCCGGCCGGGACCTGCACTTTCCTGTGCGCCGATACGATCTCGTAGTGCTCGACGGTCCGCACGTCGGCCACGCACATCCACTTCGTGCCCTCCACGAGAGGGGCCTTGAGCAGATAGCGCACGTTTCCGTCCCGCAAGCCTTCTCCGTCGAAACGCAAGCGGCTCGGCTCCGGCCTGTCGTCCAGGAAGCAGCCATCCTTCAGAGCGACGATCGAGATGCTCAGGTCGGCCTGGGGCTGCTGCTGGAACGAAGTCTCGTATGTCCAGCGGTTGCCGACAGCGAGCGGCATGTAGCTCTCCAGATTCACCCGCCGCTCCGCCGACAGAGGTCCCTGATGGGCGCAAGCGGCCAACGCGATCACGATCCAGGCGCCATGCATCGCATGCCTCGCGTTCATTTCACACCTCTCTCGGGCGGCGATCCCGTTCTTGGGGGCGAGCCCATGGCGGGCTCGGGCAGGGCGAGCTCCACCGGGGCGGAGCCCGGCCCGGACTGCTGAACCTGACGCAGCGCCTCGGCTGCCCGGACCCGGATATCTTCTGATGAGTGCCCGGCTGCCAGGGTGAAGAGATAGCCCCGAGCCTCCGGACCGCCCAGCTCTGCCAGCGCGGTGATGATCTGCAAGACGAAGACCGGATCCTTCTCCTGGCAGATCCGGATGAGCGGCTTGACAGCCCTGCGATCTCCCTGCGCCACGAGTGCGCCGACCGCCTCGAGCATGATCTCGTCGTCCTCATCGGCCAGCAGCGCGATCATGTCGGGCACCAGGCTCGGCAGCTTGCGCTCCCGCAAAGAGCGCAGTGCGTACAGGCGAACCTCCGGCTTCTCCTTCTTCAAGGCCTCGCGCAGGCGACTCGGCGTCATGCTCCGGATCTCGACCTGCAGCTCCATCAGCTCCACAGCTCTCTCGATGGCGAGCTCCAGGACGGCATCGAAACCATCCTCGCGGTCGAAGCTCTCCGGGTTCTGGACCAGGAACTCGCGCCCCATGGCCGACAGCTCCTCTCCCCCTACCCTGGCCGGCCTCTTCAGCGTCAGCTCCACCTGCACTGCGCGGTAGACGCCCAGCGTCTCCCCACCGCCCGCCTCGCGTTCGGATGCGAGCGCGATGCGCAACTCCGCCCGGTAGACAGACGGACCGACATCCTCGACGGGCAGAAACGAGCTGCTCCTGCTCAGGGCTTTTGCCAGATACTGGCGCGCCCGCCGCTGGCTGAACCTCACACCCTTGGCGACGCTGGATGCCTCGTCCTGCAAGCTGACGATGGCCACCGCGTTCTTGCGCTCCTCCGGGCTGGCCGGATCGCAAGCCGCCGCGACCAGGACCAGCCCGATCCAGACCAGCGCGGCACCCATCGGCCCGTCAGGCTTTCGAAAAACGCACGGCCCCAAGGCTCTCTCCCGCGGTCACCGGTTCCAGGTCGAACTCCGATGCCAGCTCTCGGGCGACCTCAGCTGCCAGGATCCCCATGGGCGGAGGCTGGATACCCTGGCCTGCCATGGAGGTCGTGCCGCGGCCATCGAGCCCACACGGAGTGATGGTGTCGAAAAACGTCAGGTCGCAGTCGACGTTGAGAGCGAAGCCGTGGGTCGAGACACCGCGCGAGATCCGAAATCCGAACGCGGCGATCTTCTCCTGTCCGATCCATAGACCGGGGTACGCGGCCGACCACTGCGCCTGAATGCCGTGGCGCGACAAGACGCGCCGTAGCGCATCCGCATGCCCCTCCACCCAAGCCGGCACCGATCGCCCCAGCGCCCGCAAGGAGGCGATCGGGTACCCGACCAGTTGC
Organism: Deltaproteobacteria bacterium; assembly: GCA_016935365.1. Taxonomy (GTDB): domain Bacteria; phylum Myxococcota; class B64-G9; order B64-G9; family B64-G9; genus JAFGRB01. Next base: position 30,295 of record JAFGRB010000454.1, on the reverse strand, counting down.
CCGGGCCCGTGGAAAGTCGCATCGCCACCCCGCTCGACCCGGTGCAGCTCGATCCCGCGCTGGTCATACTCCTGCGGTGTGAGGCGAAGGCTCTCTTCTCGTCCGTGCCTGCCGAGCGTGACCACGGGTGGATGCTCCATCAGCAAAAGTTGCGGGACGCCTCGCTCCGCAAGCTGCCTGGCCGCTCTCGCCTGGAGCTCCAGGGCCTCGGAGTAGGAGACGGGCCCGAGAAATATCCACTCCAGAGATGCCATCATACGCCCAGGAAAAGACGCTTGCCGAAGTTGACGGCCAGCTTGGCATCCAGAATCTTCTGGGCGGCCTTCTCGACGTCGTACTCGACGCGGTGGTACTCGAAGATCCGTGTCTCCGTGTCGTAGACCGTGAAGCACGCCCGGTTGTCGTAGTCGCGGGGCTGGCCCACACTGCCATCGGTGATGATGTACTTGCGGTGTCGCCGCAGACCGAACCTCCTGGCTACCACCTCGTTGACCTCTCCTGGGGCCAGCGCGAATGACTTCGTCAGGTGGGAGTGACCGATGAAGTTCACCGGATCGAGATCATCCAGGTGTGGGAGGAGATCGGCCGCCTGCTCGATGGTGAAGACGTACTCGAAGTCCTCGGGGTGGATCGGGCTGCCGTGGCTGAAGCAGATACCATCGCGCCGGTAGACGTAGTCCAGCCCCTTCAGCCACGCCATGTGATCGGGATCGAGTCGCGCGACACACCAATCCAGGGCGTTGCGCGCGGCGTCGTAGTAGTAGCTGTACTCCATGCGCCCACTGACCGCCGCGTCGTGGTTGCCGAGCACCACCACCGACGCCATCTTGCGGACGATCTCACAACACTCGTTCGGGCTGGCGCCGTAGCCGACCACGTCCCCCAGGCAGATGTACTCGTCGACATGCAGGCTCTCGTAGGCCTGCACGACCACCTCCAGTGCCTCCAGGTTCGAGTGCACATCGGAGAAGATTCCCAGACGCATTCCTGACGCCTCCTGCAAGGAGCCGCTCAGCTCCAGGCAGTATCCGAACGCAAGGGCTTGAGGCGGCGACCTGAGCCCGGACGTACATTAACACGGCAGTTCAAACAGATGCAAGCGCTACCTGCGTTCCGGAGGCCTCTTTGCCGGCGGACCGGTCTGGCTCAGCCGCCGAGCTTGAGGGGAAAGCGGGGGACCGTGAAGGGCTTGCCGGAGAACTTCGGAAAGACCATGGACTTGATGATGAAGCTGATGCAACCCGCGACGTATGACTTCTGGTGCTCCGAGGTCAGCACGCGCACCGAGCTCACCTTGCCACTCGTCTGGACGGTGAAGGAGATGGCCATCGTGCCGCTGATCGAAGGATCGCGCTGCTTCTGCTGGATGACGCAGCCTTTCATGGCCTTCTGGTACTTGCGCATCGTGTTGACGATCTGGGTCTTGGTCAGCCCCTCGGGCAGAGCCTCTTCCTTCGGGGGAGGCGGCTTGGGCCTGGGGTCGTCGGGAGGTGGATTCCGCGATCCCGTGCCTGGATTCCTGTCGGCGACGACCTTGCGCCGGCGTTTCTTGCGCTTCTTCTCAGGGTCGACGGCGGGCCTGTCCGGCTTCTCGTCAGGGCGTTTGACGACGATCTCGTCCGATCTGCCATCATCGCCCTTCTTCTCTCCCGGCTTCTCGTCCGCGCCGTCCTTGCCGGTGCTGTCCTTGCCAGCGCCGCCCTGCTCGCCAGCGTCTGCAGAACCCCTCTCCCCCACGCCCGTCTTCCCGTTCCCTTCGGCCGGCTTCTTGTCCGGTACGCCTGTCGCATGATCGCCGGGTCGATCGCCCCGCGGCTCGCCCTTGCCCGGATCCAGGACTGGACCTGGCTCCGGCCTTGGCTCGGGCCTCGCGAGCAGCGCGTAGCCGCCGATGCCCCCGCCGATGACGACCACGGCAGCCAGACCCACGATTGCATACAGCATGCCCTTGTTGGACCGCTTCTCTTCGCCGCCCAGATAGGCCGGCGCAGCGAGCCCGCTGCCGGAGCGGCTGTAGCCCACGTCGAAGTAGTTGGAACTGCTCTCCGAGGAATCCAGGGTGGAATCGAAGAGGCTGTCGGACGGCCGGGCCACCTCCCCGGACGGAAGCTCCCCCTCGCGCTCCCACGGCGGCAGGTCTTCCGGCTCTCCGCCGAGACCGGGACTCTCGAGGGGGTCCGGCGCCCTGGATTCCTCTTCTTTTTCAGGAGGCTGCGAGTAGCTCATCTCCTCCTCGACCAGCGACGCCAGATCGGAGCGCCTCGAGGGCGCCCACTCGTCCGCCGGCTGGCTAGGGGCGGAAAGATCTCGCTCCAGCCCTTCCTCCTCCGGCGGCTCCGATGCCGGTGGGGCGTCGACGTCGGTCGACTCGCGATAGCCGGCTGCGGGCTGGCCGGAGGACAGGAACGGAGCCAGCTCGGGGATCTCCTGGATGACCCTCCACTCGCTCATCCCGGAGTGCCATGCCAGCATCGACGAGTCGATCTCACCGGCCGACCAGCGATCCTGCACCTCCTGTATACTCATGGGGCCCACCTGCTCGTCGGCGATGGCCACGTACCACTCGTCGGGAGCACTTGCCGCCGGGTCTGGCGAGTGGAATGCCTCGTCTAGGCGTTCGTCCGAGCTCTCCTCCTGATGCATGCGCTGGAGATCCTCCATGCGGAAGATCTCGGTGGCCCTGGCCTCGTCCTCCGAGTCCTCGGGCTCCCCTCCATCGAGGCCGAACTGCCCCTGCAGCAGATCGTCGAATGCTCTGCCCACCTCGTCGCCGCCGCCGGCCATTCCAGGCTGTAATGGCTCCCCCCCCCGATCGGTCACGATGACGCTCTCCTCTTGCTCGATCTGCGGGCGGACGATGATCGTATTGCCGCAGCGCTTGCAGCGGACCTTGACACCTCTGCCCCCCACCTTCTCATCAGCGATCTGGTACTGCGTCGAGCATCTGTCACAGACGAACTTCATCGCATCCGTCCCGTCCAGCTCGCGGCACTACTCCTTAGACTCGCCAGCCGCCAGCAGGATCTGCACCTCCACGAACATACCACAACGCTCGTCGGGCCCTCAAGTTCATGTACTCACATTCAAGCCCAAGACCTCCCGCAGCTTGAAGTAGTCCGAGCTCGAAATGTACTTCAGCAACTCCATGGCCTTGGTGACCGGACGCATGGGGCTGAGCCATGTCTTCTCCCGCCGGAGGATGGCCAGGGACACCGAGATATCGTTGCACACGACCATCCCCGCCCGGTTGACCGAGTGCTCCACCGCCTCGACCCAGCTCTTGAGGTTGTACTCTCTGGGCTTCTTGAGATACTCCGAGACCGCCGAGCGCAGGATCCCGAAGCCCTTGTCGTCGAGAGACTTCTTGAGCTTTCGCATCCGAGGTACGACCTGGGCCTCGTCCTGGACCTCGTATCTCGAGTTGACCAGCAAGCAGGCTGCCTGGAGCAAGTAGTTCAGCTCCACCATGGGCTTGGGCAAGATGGTGACCAGGATGAACTCCGGTCGGGTCATGGCGAGCTGGCGCCCGATGTAGAACAGCAGGGGTTTCTTCTTGTCGGCTGCAAACATGTCCCGATAGGCCACGACGGCCGTCGGCCGCGTGGGCGCCACGCTCAGACCCGGGACGTCCGGATCGGGCGAGGTCCGATCCTTGAACGCAAACAGCTCCACGTTCGGTCCGCCCATCACCTTGGCCGCGATCCGGAAGGAGTGGGTGAACAGACGCCTGTCGCGCGCCAGGTCGATCTGATGCTCCTTGCGCTTCAGGCCGATGTCCTTGTGCTCCCGGACGAACATGGGTGCTGCCAGGTTGTACATCACGCCGAAGATCCGCGTGAATGGCACCTTGGCATCCTCGTGAGCCAGCAGCTTGGCCCAGATCGCGTCGGTGATCGGCTTGGCGCTCTCCACCTGAGGCGCCTTGCGGGTGAAGTACTGGACGATCTTCTGCTCCTCGTCGTCAGCCTTCTTCAAGTAGCGCAGGATGGAGGTCAGCACGAAGACCTTGTCGTACTCCTTCTTGTTGTTGTAGAGCTTCCACAATGCCCGATAGCTCTGGATCCGATCCGGATGGGCGGACACCACCTTGTGATGGCACTCGGCCGCCTCGTCTCCACCGCCCTGCTTGGCAGCCAGGAGGTCTCCCAGGGTGGCCATCGCATCAGCGTCCTCGGGATCGAGCACGGTGATCATGCGATAGGCATCGATCGACTCGTTGAGATTGCGCAGCACCACGCGGCAAAGCTCACCGAGGTCACGCCATAGCGCGAGCTTGGTCTTGCGAGCCTCGCCGGGCAGCCGCTTGATCATCTTGATGTAGTTATCCTTCAACGCCGGCCAGTCCTTGCGGCGTGACAGGATCTCGCTCAACGCCTGGAAGGCTTGCACATAGGATGGATCGATGTCGAGAACCCGGTTGAAGTGCTCGACGGCTCGTATCTCGTCCCGGAGCTCGTCCCGGAGGATCTCGGCCAGCTGGACGTTGTACTCCACCAGCTTGCTCGGCCTTCCCTCCACCTGCAGGATCCGATCGAGGATGTCCGCCGCCCGGGGGTACTGTCTCGTCTCGACGAAGAGGTCCAGCAGGCGCGTCATGACCTCGAGGCTGTCCGAACGCAGCTGCATGGCGCTCTGGAACGCGTCGACGGCGCGGAAGGGGTCTTGCAGCTTGTCGCGACACAGATCGCCCATTCGCACGTAGTGCTCGAAAAGATCGTCCTCGTCCAGGGAATCGACCATCTGCATGCCGTAGTCATAGGCCTCTTCCCAGTTCTGCTCCTGCTCGTGGATCCGAACCAGGTACTGTAGCGAAGCCAGGTGGCCCTCGTCGATCTCCAGGGCCTTGGCGAAGCTCCCGATGGCGCGCTCGATCTCCTGCATCTGATAGTTCACGTCTCCGAGTTGCCAGTACAGCTCCGCCACCTCCGCGTCGGAGAGACTGTCACGGTGGTGGATCAGTATCGTCTGGTAGATCCGATACGCGTCCTCCCATTGCTCCGTCTTGATCAGAGCGTTGCCGAGGCCCTCGAGGGCCGGCAAGTACGTGGCGTCCAGCTCGTAGGACATGCGGTAGTGCTCGAGGGCCTTGTCCTCCTTGCCCAGCTTCTCGGTGATGTAGCCGAGGCGGTAATACTGGCGGCACAGCTCGCGTGCCTCGGTGTTGCGATCCAGCCCTGCGACCACGACCTCCATCATCTTTTCCGCCCTTTCCCACTGCTCGGAGCGGAAGAAGATATCCGCCAGCGGCTTGGCCGCGGGCATGTAGTCAGGTGTGCGGTGCAGGGCCTCTTCATAGTATGTCGCAGCCTGGCCCGAGTCGTCCTGCTGCTCTTGGAGGAACTTGCCGATCTCGTAGAACAGCCGTGTCTTCTCCTCGATGTCCTCGGTGTGCTCGGCCTCCTGGACCATCATCTCCAGGTAGCGCTCGTACTCCTTGTCCAGGAAGTGGATGAGCTTGAGCGCCTTGATGGCCGGCAGATAGGAAGGATCGATCGCCAGGGCTCGAGAGTATGCTTCCCGGGAGGCGCTGGAGTCGAGCAGCATGTCCTCGTTGATCTTGCCCATTCGATAGAATAGGTCGACCGCCTCGGGCGTTGCGCCGCACAGCTCGGCTTCCCGCTGCAGCATCTCGATCGCATTGAACCAGTTGCCGCTTTTCTCGTAGAGCTGCCCAAGTGCGTGGATGGCTTCCTTGGAGTGATCGTCGATCTCCAGGGCTTTGGTGAAGACATCCTCCGCCTTGTCGACCCGGCTCAACTCCCGGTACCAGACCTCGCCGATGGCGAGGTGGATATCCACGATCTCGCTCCGGTCATCGATCAGATCGATATGCATGTAGTAGAGCTCGATCAGGTGGCTGTAGTCGCCCATCCGCTCCACGAGCCGCTCGAGGGCCTTGATGGCATGCAGGTTGCCCGGCTCGATCTCCAGCACGGCCTCGTGGCAAGCAGCCGCGCGCTCCAGGCTAGAGAACCTCTCCTCCCAGATCGAGGCCATCTTGTTGTAGATCTTGATCTTTTCTTCCCGGTCATCTACGAGCGTGACCTCCTGCTCGAAGACCTGCAGCAGCTCTGTCCAACGATCCAGGCGGGTGTAGATGCGCTCGAGCGACTGCAGGCTCGCCAGGTGGGTCGGCTCGAACTCCAGCACGTCCCGGTAAGCGTCGATGGCCTCCTCGTCCATGTCGAGCTCGGTCTCCCAGATCGAGGCGATGTTGTGCAGGTACTGGATGGTCTCGCTGCGCTCGTCCGCCTGATCGGCCGCCCGACGCAGGATCGTGATGAGCTCCTCCCACCTTCCGGCCATCTGGTTGAGCCGGATCAGAGACTGGATGGCCGCCTTGTCGCGCCCATCGAGCTCCAGGATGCGCCTGTAGCTATCGATGGCCAGGTCCACCCGGTCCAGGTTCTCCTCTTGCAGGCGTGCGATCCGGCTCCGGACCGACTTTCGCTGATCGAGCTCGTCGCTGCGCTCGTACTTCTTCTCCAGGATGCGGATCAGATCGTCGTAGCGCTCCTGCTCCTCGTACAGGGTCGCGAGAGAGTCCAGAGACGAGATGTCCTGCCTGTCGAGCTCGACAGCCCTTTTCAGGTACTCCTCTGCCTTCTCGTCCTCCGATAACCGGCCGTGGTAGATGTCGGCGATCTTCTGCAGCAAGCCCACGGCCCTGCGCCCCGTGGTGACCTCTGTCGTGGCATCCTCGAGCACCTCGAGCAGCGTGTCGTAGTCCTCGGTCTCCTCGGCCAGCGTCTCCAGCTTGCTCAGCACGAGGTCGTCCGAGAAGTCCTCACGGAAGGCCGCACAGTAACGCGCGAACGCCAGCTCCTTCTGCGCGAGGTGGCTCTCGTAGATATCCGCGATCTCCTTCATCAGCTCCAGGCGATCTCGCCGCTCCCGGATGTGGCCAAGGCGATTCTCGAGGAGGTTCGTCAAGCGCCGCCACTCCTTGCTGGAGCGGTAGATGTCCTGGGCGACCCGATAGGCTTCCTCGTGGAAAGGCTCCAGCTCCAGGATCTTCTCGTATGCCGGTGCGGCGCCCAGCGGGCGGCTGATCTTGTCCTTCCAGAGAGAAGCGACCTGGAGCAGAAGATCGATCTTCTCAGCCGTGTCCTGCTCGATCTCGACACTCTGCTCGAGAACGGAAACCGCATCCTGCCAGGCCTCGTTGGCCTCGAAGACGCGCCCCAGACGGCTCAGATCGGCGGCCGTGTGCGGCTCGATGTCCAGCGCTCGCTTGGCCGCCTCGATGGCCTCGTCACACCGTCCCAGCTTTTCGCCCAGGATCTCTGCGAGCTCGAAGCGGATCCGCTTGACGCCCGTCATGTCCTCCTGGAGGGGGACCAGCTTGCGCAGCACCGCCAGCAGCTTGTCCCACTGGCCGCTGGAGTTGTAGATACCGCGCAGCGCCTGGAGCGCCTGCTCGTTCTTGGGATCGAGCCGGAGCACCTCCTGCCAGTTCTTCATGGCGTCTTCCAGCTCGCCCAGCTTCTCTCCCTTGACCCACCCCAGTCGGCTCGACAGGTCGGCGATCTTTTCCGGATCGGCGGTCCGCCCCATACGGTTCTCGATGAGGCTGGCCAGCTCGGCCCAGCGCTCGGTCCGCTCGAAGAGCCGGTCCAGCGCCTCGAATGCATCTTCACTGCCCGGATCGCTCACCAGGATCTGCTTCCAGAGATCGACCGCCTCTCCGGGTCGCTCCAGCACGCCGGCAGCCAGATCTCCGATCCGCGCCACCAGCTCGACCCGCTCGTCAGCATCGTGAGAGAGCTCCAGCCGGCTCTTCAGGACGTCGTAGAGCTGCTCGTGCTCACCCTGCTCGGCAAAGGCGCGCTCGAGCAGCTTGAGACTCTCGACGTGGTCCGGCTGGATGTCCAGGGCGCGCCGGAAGTAGCCCACCGCCTTGGAGGACTGCTCCAGGCGCTCGAGCATCACCGCCCCCATCTTGTAGAGCACGCGGACCCGATCCTCCGGCTCGATGACGAGATCGACCTCCCGAGAGAGGATATCGACGAGGTTCTCCCACTCCTCCCGCTTCTCGTATGCCAGCTCCAGGGCAGCCAGGGCCTTGAGGTGACGAGGCTGGAACCGCAAGGCAGCCCTGTAGAAACGAACCGCCTCTTCCTCGTCATCGAGCTGCTCTCGCTGGATCTCGGCCACCTTCAACGCGATGGCAGCGCCGACCTCCGGCTCCTCGATGTTGTCGAGCTGTTCCTCGTACACCGCCGCGAGCGCCTCGAGGTTGTCATCCTCCGTGGCGAGCCGCTCCATGCCGTCGCGAATGCTGGAGTCACTCAGGTCCTCGTGAAACATGCGCACGTAGGTATTGAAGGCCATGAAGGCCATACCCAGCTTCTCTTCTTGGATCTTCGCAATGGCCCGAAGTAGCTCGAGCCGTCGAGCCATCACCCGGCTCTGGCGGACCTGGCCTTCCAGAATCTCGATGTACTTCTTCCAGTCACCGGTCTGCCCGTAGGCCGCCTCCATCAGCTCATTGGCACCCTCGAAGCTGCGCCCTTCGCCCATGATCGATTCCAGGTGCTGGATGGTGGCCTCATGAGTCGGATTGGCTTGCAGGATGTCTTGGTAGAGCCTCCCGGCGCGCTCCATGTCGCCGAACTCTTGCTCGTAGAGCTGGGCCAGGCGAAATCGCAGATCGAGCGACTCGGCGATCTGACCGCTCTGGTCCAGGACTCCGATGCGGCTCACCAACACCTCGGCCTGCTCCTTGTGGCGGCCCTGCTGCCCGCACAGACGGTCCAGCAACTCCAGCGCCGCCAGGTCGCCAGGAGTCCGCTCCAGTACCTCTCGGTAAGCCTGGATGGCGCCACCCAGATCGCCTTGCTGCTCGTGGATTCTCGCTATCTCGTACAGGATGGGCGACGCCTGCTCCGGATCGCCGGCCATCTTCAGACGCCTGCGCAGGATCTCGATCAGGGCATCATGGTCCTTTCGATCTCGATAGAAGCGCTCCAGGACCATCATGCTGGCCTGGTCATGCGGATCGAGCTCCACGATGGCCTCGAGGCTATCCACCGCACTCTCGGCATCCCCGAGCTTCTCCACGAACAAACGCGCCAGCCTCCGGTGGATGGCCAGCGTCACGCCTTTGTCCTCGAGACCTTCCAGCCGGCGGAAGTAGATCGCGGCCAGCAGCTCGTACTCCTCCGTCTCGGCCGCGAGCCGCTCGAGCGTCGAGCGGACCTCTTCGTCCGAGGGGTCGGCCTGGAACGCGCGACCCAGGACGTTGAAGGCGAGCTCCTTCTGCTCGAGCTTTGTCTCGTAGATCTCGGCGATGCGCATCAATGCCTGCTTGCGCTCGACATCTTCCTCGCTCGCGTCGTGCAAGGTCTCCAGCGCTGCGATCAGGTGTCTCCAATCCTCCAGGGGCTCCAGGACAACGACGAGCACCCGGGCCGCCTCCTCCTTGGCCTCGCCGGCATCGAACATGGATACCAGCGCGGCCACGGCTTCGGGGTGACCGGGCTGCAGGGTCAGCAGGTCGCCGAGCACCGTCACGGCGTTGTCGAACAGCTTGAGCTGCTCTCGCAGCAACACACCCAGGCGCAGTGTGAGCGCCGCGAGGTCGCTGCCTTCCGCGCGCTCGATCTGCATCTCGATGATAGTCTGCAGTTCCTCGTGACGGCCTTCCCTCGCCAGCAATCGGTCCACGAGCCTGAGCACGGTCACGTCGTTCGGATCCTCGGAGAGGATCTCCTTGTAGGCGTCGATGGCGCCGTCGTTGCGCCCCAGCCGCTCTTCCATCAGAGTCGCGACCTCGTGTAACAAGTCCTTCTTGCGATCCAGGTCCTTCTCCATCGTGGCCATGTGGCGCAGGATGCCGACCAGCTCCGGGAAGGCTGCTCTCTCGCGGTAGAGTCGCTCGAGCGACTTGAGCGCCTCCATGTCGTCCGGGTCGTTGGCGAGGACCTGTCGCCAGTGCGACACGGCCTCGTCCTTGTCGTCGAGATACGCCTCGGTCAGCTGGGCCAGGCGCCGTCCGATCTGTGCGCCGATCTCGCTGCCTTCGACTCGAGGCATGATCTCCTCGTAGACGCTGGCGAGCTCCTCGAACGAGCCCGTCTCCTGGGCCAGCCGCTCGAGCTCTGCGCGCACACCTTCATCCTGGAGGTTCTCGCGGAAAGCCCGACAGACCACCATGAACGCCAACGGCTTCTGGCTCAGCTCCTGCTCGTACAAGAGCGCCAGCTCGCGATAGATCGCCAGGCGTTCTGCACCGTCTTCGAGTGCGGCCAGCCGCACCTCCATGATGGCCACCAGCTTCCTGTGCTCACCCGCCTTTCGATACGCAGGTTCGAGAAGCTCGGCTGCCGCAACCCGGATCGAGGCATCCGTGAGCAGTGACTCGATGAGCGAGACGGTTCGCTCCTCCGATGGATCGCGCTGCATGGCCGCCTGCAACGCGCCCAGCGCCTTGTCGGGGCTGCCCAGCCGGTCCTTGTATAGGTGGGCCAGGCGCAGCAGCAGGTCCATGCCCTCGTCGATTTCCCCTTCCGCGGGTTCCTTGTCCGATACCAGGGTAACCTCGTGCTCGATCACGGATGACAGATCGGCCCAGCGCTCCTGCGACACCAGGAGCTCATCGAGCAACCTCAGGGCGCGGCGATCGTCCGGGGCCAAATCAAGGATCTGGTGGTACACCGAGACGGCGGCGTCCAGATCCTCGACCCCCTCTGCAAGCGTGGCGGCCATCTGGAAGAGGAGATCCTTCCTCTTGTCCTCTTCTTCGGTCAGGTCCACTTGCCGCCGGTAGATCTCGACCAGAGAAGGGAAGTTGCCCTCCTCGCGATAGAGCCTCTCCAGCGCCGAGAGGACATCGGGCTCGGACGCATTGGACTCGAGCAGCTGCTCCCACTGGGCGATGGCCTCGGCTCGCTTGTGGAGATGCCGCTCCTCGATCCAAGCGATCTGCTTTCGGAGCTCGATGGCCAGCTCCGTGCCCACGTGCTTCTCGGCGACGTCGCTGTAGACGCTCACGAGCTCATCGAAGAAATCCCCCACCTCCGCGAGCCGGAAGAGATCCTTGCGGACGCCTTCGTCCGCCGGCTGCTCGCGAAAGGCCCTGGCCGCCGTGTTGTAGGCCAGCGCCAGCTCATCGATCTTGTTCTCGTACAGGTCCTTGAGCTGGGCGAAGTAGCCCAATCGCTCGGCCGGCTCGGTCGAGGCATTCAGGCGCATCTCGAGAATGGCGGCCAGCTTGCGCCACTCGGACCTCGACCGGTAGACGCCTTCGAGCGCCTCGGCCGCTCCCAGACGGCATCGCTCGTCAGCCAGCAGCTTCTCGATACGCTCGACCGTCCCGGGATGACCGGGCTTCTGCTGCAAGATCTGCTGGTAGATCTGGACCGCCTTGGCGGGATCGTCGAGCTGGGCGGCATAGATATCCGCCAGGCGGTTGCTGTAGTCGATCGCGCCCAGTACGTTCTTGGTCAGCTGGGCCAGCTTCGGCAGCAGCGCAGCCTGCTCCTCCCAGCGATTGGTCGCCTGGTAGAGCCGATCCAGCTGCTTGGCGGCATGGATGTCGCTCTCGTCCAGGCTGAAGACCTGCTGGTAGGATGCCACGGCCGAGTCCAGGTCGCCCAGCTGCTCCTCCTGGATCTGCGCGGCTTGCACGAGCAGGTCGCGGCGCTTCTCGGGAGCCGCGGCCACCTCTGCCTGCTTGACCAGTACCCAGGCCAGATCCTGGTAGGCCTTGGCGTCCCGGTACATCGCATCCAGGGAAGCCAGCGTCGACGCGTGTTTGGGATCGAAATCCAACAGCCGGCGCAGGCTGGCCATGGCCAGATCGCTACGCCTCAGCACGTCGCGGTAGATCCCCGCCAGCGTCTGGAGCCGAAAGACCTGGTGCTCCACATCCCCCTGGCTGTCGATGGACTCCTCGAGGGCTGCGGTCAGCCCCTCGTAGGCGCCAGACTTGTCCGCCAGGCGCTGCATGTACTGCAGGACGTCCTGTCGGCTGGGATCGACGCGGAAAGCTCTCCGCAGCGCGGAAAAGGAGCGGTCGAGCTGACCGAGCTGCCGGTCGCAGATCTCCGCCACGCGCTTCAGGGTCTCGACTCTCCGCTCGGGGTCATCCGCAATCTCGGCCCGGACCTCGAGGACCCTGACCAGCCCGCCCCAGTCGGAGCTCTGCTCGTAGATCGGCTGGAGGATCTCGGCCGCAGCGGGTGCGCTGTCCGGCCGCTCCATCAGGGACTCCAGCGCCTCGATGGCGCGCTCGTCTCCAGGCTTCTCCTGGAGCACTTGGCGGTAGTGCTCGACTGCGTGTTCCCGCTCCTCCATGCGCTCCGCTCGCACCCTGCCGAGCTTCAGTTGCAGCTCCGCGGCCTCGTCCTGGGCGATGAGCGGAATCATCCGCTCCAGGACTCCGGCCAGATCGGGCCAGCGGCCCTCTTTCTCCAGCAGCTTCTCGAGCCGCCGGAGCACGTCGATGTCATCGCCGAGTCCCTCATGCAGTTGCTCGTAGATGGCGATGGCCGAAGGCCGATCGTGGAGCTCGTCTTCCATCACTTGGCCGAGCTCGAGCATGAGCTGCTTGCCGAGAGCTGGATCCGACGTGTTCTGCACCCGGAGTCTCAGGACCTCGCTCAGCTCTCCCCAGCGCTGGGTGGTCTGGAAGAGCCCGGCTAGCGACTCCATCGACTCTTCGTCATCCGGGACCATCTCAAGCATGCGCTGGAAGCAAGCGATGGCGTTCTGCGGTCGGTTGAGCCGGTCTCGATAGAGCGCTCCCAGGGCCCGGTTGAGGGCGATGATGCGCTGCTCGTCCTCCACGCTGCGCAGCGCGTTCTCGATGGTGCCCGTCAGATCCTCCAGCCGGCCAGTCTCATCGGCCAGGCGTTGCAGATTGGCCAGCAGAGACGGATCGCCGGGAAGCCATCGGAACGCCCGTGCAGCTGCAGAGAAGGCGAGCTCCTTTTGCTCCAGCTCCTCCTCGTAGACCTGAGCGATGCGTCCGAGGAGGTGGACCCGTTCCTCGGGGGTGTTGCATCCCTCCAGGCGAAGCTCGAGCATGTCGATATGCCGCCGCCAGTCTCCGGATAGCGCATAGTAGGGCTGGAGGATCTCTGCGATGCGCATCGGGCTCACACCGCGCCCCTGCAGGCGTTCCAGAATGGTCACCGTCTTGGCCGCCAGCTCCTGCTCGAGCCCCTCGGCCGCGAGAATCGCGCTGCAGAGCTTCAGCGCCTTCTCCGTATCATTCAGCCGCTGCTCGTAGACGCTTGCCAGACGGAAGCTGTACTGGCGCTTCTGGGCCGGGTCGGACACGCCGGCCAGGCTGCGCTCCAGGGCCTCTGCCGCCTCTGGCCATTGCCCCTCGCGCTCGTGCAGATCGGCCAGCCGGCTCCAGGCCAGGATCTCGTTCTCGTCGATCTCGATGATCTGCCGGTACGTCGCAGCCGCCTGACGGTAGTCGGCCATCCGCTCCTGGTAGATATCGGCCAGCTTGAACAGCAGCTCTTTCTTCTTCTCTCCGGAACGGACCAGGTCGAGCTGCCGGCTGTAGATCCCGATCAGCTCCACGCTGCCGCCCGCGCCCGCTTGCAAGCGCTCCAGGGCATCCAGGGCCGGCATGTTCTTGGGATCCTGGCTCAGTATCTCCTCGTATATCTTGATGGCCTCCGAGGTGTTGTTGAGCCGTTTCTCGTAGACGTCGGCCATCGTGCTGAGGACTTCCAGGCGCAGCTGGCCGGAGAGCCTGTCAGAGTCCAGAGCAGACTGGAGGCCGGTGGCCATCTCCTGGAAGCGCCCCGTCTCCTGCCCCAGGTTGATCACGTCGCGGATGATCTTCTTCTGGCTCGGGTCGATGGCCACGGCTCTCAGACGGGCCAGGAATGCAGAGACCGGATCGTTGCGCTTGTCCCGGTTCAGCTCGGCAATCTGGTCGAGGATCGCGAGGCGTCCTTCGATGTCGGGCATGTGATCGAGCTGGATCTCGAGGCAGCGGACGAGCCCGTTGAAGTCCTTGGCCTTCTCGTAGCTGCGAGCCAGCGCCCTGGCCGCCTCCAGGTTGCTCTCGTCCAGGCGCAGGATCTCCTCGTACAGAAATCGCGCCGCCTCGGGATCCTTCAGCTGCTCGGATGTGATGCGCGCGATCTGGAAGAGGACATACGCTCGCGCTGCCAGATCGGGCTGGCGCTCCACCTGGCCCTTGAGCAGCTCGACCACCTCGGCCCAACGCCCCTCCTCCTGGTAGTACTCGACCAGCGAGGCCACGGCCGATGGGTGGCCCGGCTCCAGACACAGGATCTTCATGTAGGCGTCCATGGTGGCCTTGCGATCCTGGGTGTGCACCGCGGTCAACATGGCGATCCGCTCGATGAGCACGGTCGCTGTCTTCGGGTTCTTGATGCGGGTGACCATGGAGTTGAGTCGATCGAGCAGGTCCTTGTGCCGCCGGTTCTTCAAGTAGTAGCGCTCGATGAATGCGAGCAGCCGTGGATTGTCCGGTTGCAGCAGGGCGCACTTGTCCAGGTTCTCCTCGACTTCCTTGTCATGTCCGCCCTTGAGGAAGTAGAGCTCGGCGATCCGCCTGTAGAGATCGACCGCTCGGTTCTTGTCGGGCGCCTCCACGGCCTGAACCCGCATCTGCTTGATGTACGCATCGGGATCGGCCTTGATCCGCTCGAGCTCGGCGATCGACGCCTCGGCCTGCGCTGGATCGCCCATCATCTCCCGGGCCTTCTCCAGGGCGTCGCGGCATGTCTGCTCCAGCAAGGGCTCGCCCAGCAACTGCTTGCCCAGCTCCAGGTACATCCCGCCCACGACTGCCAGGTCGGTCAAGCCGATCTCGGCCTCCCGATCGATGAGCTCCTTGACCTTGTCGAAGTAGCCCAGCTCGGCGTGCAGCTCGCGCAGGGGCTGCAGGCTTTCTATCTGCTTGGGGTTTACGGTCAGGGCGTGACCGAAAGCGACCAGGGCGTGATCGCGTTGCTTGAGCTCATCGCGGTACAGGATGCCGAGCCGGTGGAAGATCGCCGCGCGCGCCACCGCATCGACCGTGATCACCGACTGCTTCTCCAGCACCTCGGCCAGGCGCCTCCAGTCGGAGCGCCGTGTATAGACCTCCTCCAGCCCCGCGAGCGCCGCGCGGCTGTCCGGATCGATGCGCAGCACCCGCCGGTAGCACCGCTCCGCTCGATTCGCATCCGATAGCTTGTTCAGCCAGATCCCGGCACACTTCTCGTGCAGCCCCAGCCGCTGGGCATTGTCCTGGACGTGGCGGATCCGTTCCTCGTACAGCTCGACCAGCTCTCGCCAGCGATCCTTGCCCTGGTAGATCTCTTCCAGGGCGGTGAAGGCAGGGAGATCGATCGGATTGGATTTGAGGATCTTCTGGTAGTTCCGGATCTGTTCTTCCATCTCAGGGATCCTCTCCCGAAACGAAGCGCGCCCTCACCCTGCGAGCCGCGCCACAACGGTTCACAGCAGCGGACTCCTGCCCGGCAGCCAGGGGGGGGTAAAACAAGGAGCTCCCCCAGCTGGTAATCCGCTTGCCTTATACCCCAATGATCTCGGGAAATCAAAGAAAAATTGGGCTTGTGGCGTCCCCGGCAGGCTGGCGGGTCGCCTCTTGATGAACGGCTAGAAAGTGTACTTCAAGCAGGGAGAGAGACCGACGCCAGCCCCACCGTTCATCACGTCGTACTGGCCGAAAAGTTCCAGACCGACGAAGAAATGCCGCAGGTTCGTCGCGTACTCGATCCCCGTGCCTGCCTGGATCAGGACGCCGCCGTCGTACTGCGCCAGGCTCGGCTGGGTGAACATCCAGCCCACGCCGGCCATCAGGAACCAGGCCAGCCTCTTGGTCGTGAGCGCATTGAAGCGCCCGCCGGCCATGAGCGCCAGGGCGCCTGCGTCGTTGCTCACCGGGCTCCGGCTGCCCATGTCCCGCGAGCCCACCAGCTGCTCGGCCAACACGCCCAGATAGATGGAGGCATACTGGCCGAAGTCGTAACCCGCCTCGATCTCGATCATCGGCCCCGGCGGCCACAGCGCGCTCTCGCGGCCCTCACCGAATGCATTGGTGACGGTCATGACCGCGCCCATGGTCGCCCTGAGCCACAGGCCGCGCTCCACTTCCTGGAACTGCTGGGCCTGCGGCTGGCTCTTCTTCTCCGCATGCGCCGGGGAACCGAGACCGCAGACGAGCACTGCTGCGCACATTGGGAACACGGACACGCTTCGCATCACAGGGCTCTCCGACTTACTGCGACTTGAGGATGAAGGGGTAGTTGACGATCACGATGCCACCGCCCTTCGGTTCGGGGAATTTCCAGGTGCGGATCTTGCCCGTAATGCACCGCTCGACCGTCGCGTTGTTGAGGGATGACGAGCTCACCTTGGCCGACTGGACGTAGCCCTTGGGGCTGATGGTGAACTTGATCGAGACCTTTCCCGAGAGGTTCGGGTTGCGCGTCAGCTCCTGGGAGTAGCAATACTTGATCTGATCGCGGTGCGAATGGATGACCCGGCGAATGATCTCCATGGACAGAGAGCCCATGATGATGGGCCTGCCCACGGCGATGTTGACGTTGCGCTCACCGCGGCGCCGGATCTTCGACACGCCCGTACCGTAACCGTATCGACCGCCGCCCCGCCCGCTCGTGCCCAGCCGGCCCACCCCGATGGTGTTGCCCACACCACCGCCGCCGGTGCCCGTGCCTTTCAGGCCGAGGCCACCGAAGCCGCCGCTGTCGCCGATCTGGGAGCCGAACATGCCACCGATGGCACCCTCCAGCTCTCCGCCCAGGCCTGTCCCGCCCATCACCGTCGAGAGGCCCTGGGGGCCGCCGGCGCCCAACACGGCCAGCAGGCCCCGGTTGCCGACGATCTCCTTGTCGTCCCGCTTGATCGCCCGGACCGCCGAGCGCCGGCCGGTATCCGGCTTGCCGCGCATGCCCATCTTGCCTTCCTGACCCTTGTACCTCGGTGCGGAGTCGGCCTTCTTGCCGTCGATGTCGGACTTGAGCTTCTCCAAGAAGTTCAGGTCCTCCCTGGCCGGCTTGGGCCGCGTCAAGATGAACTGGACGAAGCGATCGGGCACCTTGTAGAGCTCCTCCTCCGAGGTCTCGACCGACTTCGGGCGCAGGTGGAAGGTGGCCACCATGGCGGCGAAGACGAAGAGCATCAGCAGGATCGTGTTGAGGAATGTGTAGTCGAGCTGATCGGTGAAGTGGGACAGGAAGCCGACCGGCTTGGACACGTAGCGAATCCTCAATCCCACGTGTCCGAACATGAGCGTCGCCTGCGCACCCTGAGGCAGGGTGAAGGTCCGGCAGCCGCCGTACTCGGGGTCCTGGCCCACCCGGGCGCCGCGCGCCAGATCCTGAAGCGGGGTGACGTTTCCATCGGGGTCGACGAGCTCGCCCGTGGCCGTGGAGTTGAAGGAAAGTACGGCCTCCTGGCCCACCATCCGCGCCACGGGGAAGATGCGATCGGGCAGCCCCTCGGCCGGAAAGAAGAAATCGACCTTGCCCTCCTGATCGCCGATGGTGACTTTCTTGCTGTCGGCGCGGAAGTACTTGACGTCCAGCACGGTCGTACCCCAGAGCTGCCGCACCTCGAGCGCCCAGTTGGCGTGCGAGACCCTCTCATCGTCGTCCAGCTCGCCGAGCTCCTTGGGCGGAGGGAGCGCCACCCGATAGCTGTAGACCTCATCCGCGTAGCCCGCGGCGCGCTCATCGACGGGCGGCTCGGGCTCTGGCCGGCGAGGCGGGCGCTCCTGCGGCACGGGCGGGGGGGCCGCGGTCTCAACGCGCTGGCGCGCAACCTGGGCATACTTGTCCACCACGCCTGCACTGCCGAGGGAGGGCGGCTCGGCACTGCGGACGTCGTGAACCGGCGCCGATTCCGCGTAGCCCTGCTGCTCCTCCTCCTCGGGCTCGCCGAGGTCGGGGGCATCGAAGCCCTCCTCGGCCTGGACCGCCTCCTCACCCGGAGGCTCCGCCTCGGCCCGGGGGGCGGTCTCCTCGGGCTCCGCCCCGCCGGGGACGAGGTAGACGAGCCGGGTGTCGCCCAGTTGGATCTCGTCGCCGTGCTTGAGAGAGGCCTTGTTGACCTTCTCGCCGTTGACGAAGGTGCCCTCCGAGCTGCCCATGTCGATGATGTTCACGTCCCCGCCAGCCGAGACCTCGACCACGGCGTGGATGCGCGACACCCTCACGTCCTCCAGCCTCAGATGCGCGGAGGAGAGGCGCCCGATCTTGATGATATCGCGATCGTACTCCTCGGTGCCGATCAGCTCGCCCCCGCGGTAGACCTTGAACTTGAGACTCATTGCCCAATCCTCCCAGCCGCGCAGCCGCGCGGCCGGCCTACAGGTCCTTGACCGACTGCAAGACCTTCGTACGGAAGCCCTCGCGGATGCGGATCAAGCTCGGGTGCCTGGGCTGCGCCCTGCCGCCCAGGATCTCCTGATCCGGTCGGGAAAGATCGCCGATGATCGTGTCCTGTTCGATGTCGATGACCGTCGTCTGCCTGTCGATCCTGTTGCCGGCGCCTTCCTGGGCCACTGTGGAAAAGGCGAACGCCATCACGACGATCAGCGCGATCCAGCCTGCCCAGTGCTCGGGCTTCATGTCCATACCTCCTCGGACCTAGAGGTCCTTGACCGACTGCAGGACCTTCGTGCGGAAGTCCTGGCGGATGCGGATCAGGCTCTTGTGCCTGGCCAGCTTTCTGCCCGTCAAGAACTCCTGGTCCGGCCTGGTCAGGTCGCCGGTGATCGTGTCGTCATCGAAGTTGTAGACCGTCTTCTTCTTGTAGATCACCGAGTCGCCGCCTTCCTCCTCCTGGGCCAGCGCGGAAAAGGCGAAGGCCATGACCAGGGCCAGCGCGAGTAAGACCACCCAGCTCTTGCGCTTCATGCCGCGGACCTCCTGAAATGCTCGGCGCGCCATCAGGGCGACACCTGAGGCTCTCTTGGCTCTGTATTCTTCTCGTCTGTATTCTTCTCGTCTGTATTCTTCCCGTCTGCTTCCTTCTTGTCGGGTTCCTTCTTGTCTGCTTCCTTTTCCTTCCCTTCCGTGGCCTGCTTGTCTTCGACATCTCCAGGGGCTTTCGGTTCCTCGGCCGGGCTTTCTTTCCCGCCAGGAGAGGGTTGGGCGCCCTGGCCCGCATCCGTTTGATTCTCTGGCTTTTTCCCGTCAGCCGGGCCAGCCTCGCCAGGCTTGCCCTCGGCCGGCTCGTCTGTCTTTCCGGGCTTCTCCTCGGGCTTCGGCTTCTTCTCCTCGCACTTGCGCTCCTGGCCCACCCACAGGCCGCCCTGGAAGTAGATCTCCGACTTGTCCTTGAAGGTCAGCAGCACGTCCCAGGCGCCGGGCTCCAGGCCCTTGGGCACGACCATCTCGAGCGTGTGCTCGTCAATCGCGTGGAACTTGACCTTGATCGTCCCGATGTTGATCCGCTTGACGCCCTTGAAGATGGCGCCGATGAGCTTGACCTTGGTCGCGTGCTTGGTCGAGACGGCCAGCGGGTCGAGGACGAACTCGACCTTGTCACCCTCGAGCTTGGCAGGCGGCAGGATACCGCACTCCTTCTCCGCCTTGGCCCAGGCCCGGTCGACCGTCTCCTTGCGCAGTGCGGCCAGCCTCTCGAGCTTCTCCTCGAAGGCCTTCTGGTCGGCCATGGCCTTGGCCTCGGCCTCCTTCATCTTCTTTTCCATCTCGATCCCCTGCGTCGCCTCCTTGTACATGGCCACGCAGGGATGCTGGTCGCCCCCCCCGCCCAGCAGCTTGACACACTTGCCGCACTCTTTCTTGGCGAGCTGGGAGTCGCTCAGGTTGCGCAGCGCCAGCCGGCAGAGCCACTGCTGGGGCGTCGGATCCTTGGGGTACTTGCTGGCCAGGGCCTTGAACTGGGCCTGGGCGGCCTCCAACTCGCCCACACCGCGTAGCGCGATCCCCAGGCCCACGGCCGCCTGCCGGTTGTGGGGCTCGTACTGCAGGATCCGCTCGAACTCCTCCTTGGCAACCCGGAAATCCCTGTAGTCCAAGGCGATCTTCGCGATGTTGAACAGGGTCGGCACCATGTCGGGCTTCTGGGCGAGCGCCAGCCTGAACTGGGCCAAGGCCTCGGGAACCTTCTTCAACGCGAGCAACGTCAGGCCCAGGGTGTTGTGCAGCGAGGGATCGTCCTGCTTGAGCTTGAGCCCCCGCAGGCAGATCAGGCGAGACATGTCCATATCGCCCATCTCGTAGTACACCGAGGCCATGACCCGGTATGCGCCCAGGTTGGTCGGATCGCGGACCAAGACCTGGCCCGCGGTGTCGATGGCCTGCTTGTACTTCTTCTGCCGCTTGTAGATGGCGGCCATGTTGAGCAGGACCGGCGAGTTCTTCTCGTTCTTGCTCAGGGCCCGGGTGTAGATCGTCAGCGCCTGATCCAGCTTGCCCCGGCGGGCCAGCAGCGCCCCCCAGTTGGCCGCGGCCAGGGTGAGGTCGCCCCTGAGCGCCAGCGCCTGCTTGTAGTGCTGCTCGGCCTTGTCGTCCTGGCGCATGGCCTCGTAGATGCAGCCCAGGTTGTAGTGCGCCTCGGCCAGCTTGGGATCCAGCTTCAGCGCGGCCTGGAAGTGCCCGAGCAACTGCTCGTAGTCGAAGGCCCCGGACTTCTTCTGGCTGTGGTAGAGCTTGACCGCCTCGGCAAAGGCGCCCTCGGCTTCCCTGGACACCTCCACCTTCTTCACCGGCACCTCGGTCTTGGTCACGACCTCGGGGGTCGGCTTCTTGTCCTCCTTCTTCGGAGGGGTCGTGCACGCCCAGGCCCAGGCCCCGAGGGCCACCAGCACCGCTACCGTCGCTGTCCGTCTCGTCCTCTCCATGCTGTCTGTCCTGTCCTGTCCAGCTCGCAAGCGCCCGCGCGTGCGATGCGAGCTTCTCTGTCTCCGGGGATGGCCCCTCCAGCAGCGCCCGCTGCCCTGCTAGTCGAACTCGTCCTCCGGCTCCTCCTCCATCGCGGACTCCACCGGATCCGGGGGCTCCGCGATGGGCTTCGGCTTGTCTGTACCTTCGGCCTCGGTCTTCGCACCGGCGCTCTTCGCACCCCCGGCCTGGCCTCCCGGTCCGGCCTGGCCACCGGCCCCGGCACCCGCCCCCAGCTTGGCGCCTTCACCCGGCTCGACGCCCGCCTTCTCGGGCGGGGGGCTCACCTTCTCGGGCGGGGGGCTCACCTTCTCGGGCGGCGGGCTCGCCTTCTCGCCGCCCACCCGCTGGGTGGCCAGGGGGGGCTCGTCCAGCAGCTTGGGCTCCTTCTTGGCCTTGTCCCACAAGGCCAGCAGCAGCGGGCCCCGAGACGCCTCGTCGGTGACCACCGAGAGCGCGAAGCCGAGCTCCTCCCTGGGGTACTCGGCCGGCCGGTAGTGCTGCAGCTTCTTGAGCGCCTGCTGCGTGAAGCGGCTGTAATACCCGAGCTCCGAGCCCTTGTCCACGGCCGCCTTGAAGTGCACCACCGCCTTGTCCTCCCAGGGCTGGCCCTTCTCGCGCAGCATGGTCATGTAGATGTCCTTCTGCTCGGGGGTCAGGCCCTTGGGCAAGGGGGCCTTGTAGTAGGTCTCGGCCATGTTCTCGTAGGCGCGCCCGAGCTTGTACAGCGAGGCGATCGTCCACTCCGGCTGCTTGCGCTTGGCCACCGCCTCGTAGACCTTGACCACCTTCTTCAGCCTCTTCTGCTTCTCGTCGAGCTGCCGCTTGAAGTGCTCCGCCACCGCCTTCTGGCTCTTCTGGCGAGCCTGGGTGAAGCGGTACTTGATGTACTCGGCGTAGTCGGGCTCGGCCGTGATGAAGGCGGCGTGCGCCGCCGCCTCCGCCGCCTCGATGAGCTTGACCTTCTTGCGCTTGTACTTCAGGTAGAGGCTGAGCGTCTTCTGGATCTCTGAAGAGATCTGGCTCCACTTGGGCCGCTTCGTTTTGCGGAGCATCTCCGCCCGCTTCATGTGGGCGGCGATGGCGCGGTCGGTGTTCTTGGACAGGTAGCGCGAGGCGTAGTTGTCGAAGATCTCGGCCGCCTTGGCATGCTGGCCTCGCGCCTCGTAGAGCAGGGCCAGCGAGTAGTAGACCTGGGGCGTCTCCGGAGAGGACGGGAAGAGGTCGACGTACTCGAGGCGGTCCTTGACCGCCTTGGCATACTGTCGCAGGGCCTCGCGGTAGATGCCGGCGTTGAGCAGCGCGGCCTGGGCGTCCTCCATGTTCCAGGTGCGCCGGTTGCCCTCGAACCTCTTCTCCTTCTTGGCGGGCTTCTTCTTCTTGGCCCGCCCGCCCCGCCGGCCCTTCTTCTTCTTCCTGTCCTTGTAAGTGACCGCCTTGCCGAGGCCGGCCATCCTCTTGTAGGTCTCAGCATAGCGCTCGTAGAGACCGGCGGCCGAGTCGAAGTCGGCCATGCGCTCGTAGTTCTCGGCCAGGTTGAAGATCGTGCCGGGCACCAGGTCGCTCTTGGGGTACTCGTCGATCAGGAGCTGCCGCGCCTTGCGGGCCTTGTCCAGACGCTCGGCCAGCTCGTACTTGACCGAGGCGTTGAACAGGGCCTCGTCGGCCAGCTCGTGCTTGGGGAACTCCCGCCAGAACTTGACGAAGGCGTAGGCCACCTTGGAATGGATGCGCTGCTCGGGCATGGGCTTCGCGCCCTTGGGGGGAGTCCTGAGCACCTTGTCCAGCCCCTCGATGCGCTTGAAGGCGATGTTGGGGATCAGCCTGGACAGGTCGGTCCGCAGCCGCTCGTTCTGCATCAGCTTCTGGTTCTTGTAGTACTTGCGGGCGTAGGTGTTGAGCCGCTCGAAGTCGCCCGACTCGCTCAGCGCGTCGAGCACCAGGTTGGCGGCGTAGACGGTCAGCTCCTTGTCGGGGAAGTCGCGCACGATCTCGTCGAAGCGCCGGACCGCCTCGTCGACGTGGAAGTAGTCGTAGTAGGTCTTGGCGATGTCGTACTTGACGTCCAGGATGTCTTGGTCGGTGGGGCAGTTGTCCATGTAGAGCTCGGCCGCCTTGATGAAGCGCCGCTTGAACTTGGGGATCGGCAGCGAGGCCTGCTTGCCCTTCTTCTTGTCCTTCTCGTCCTTCTTGCGCTTGTCCTTCTTCCGGCGCTTGCTCTTGTCCATGCGGCGCGACTTCTTCATGATCTCGCGGTGGGCCTGCATCGACTTGAAGGCCGCATCGCAGAGGTAGGTCCCGGGCGCCGCGCGCTTCTTGGGATCCTTCTCCTTGGGCGGGAACTTGCCATGCTGCTTCTTGTAGGCCAGATCGCTGGCCACGATCTTGCCGTACTCGACCGCCGCGCGATCGAAGCGGTTCAGGCGGTGGAAGAGCAGCTCGGCATAGGCGAAGCGCATGTCGTAGGCGTCCTTGGAGTCTGGGAAGAGCTCCAGGTAGTCGCCGAACATCTCCTGGGAGTAGAGGAAGGTGTCCTTCTGCTTGGTCTCCTTGGCCTCCTTGTACCAGATGCTGGCCAGCTTGCGCAGCGTGACCTCGGCCAGCTCCTGCGCCTCCTTGATGCGGTTCTTCTGCTTCTCGTCGGGCTTCTTCACGCACTGCTTGACCTTCTGGAACAGCTCGACTAGCTTGCGGGTCTGGTTGACCACGTAGCGCTTGTCGCCCACGCGGGAGGCGGCGTCGACGATCCGGCCCTGGTAGAAGGGCACCTCGGCCGAGCACTTCTCCTCCCCGATCAAGTAGCGGTAGAGGATGATGGCCTTCTTGTCCTGGCCGTCGCCGAAGTACATGCTGGCCAGGTTGATGAGCATGACGTGGGACTCCTTCGGCGCCAGGCGCTTGAAGATCCGCGGGGCCTCCTTGGCGCTGCCGTCGTGCGAGTAGGTCAGGGTGAAGTCGTTGAGCGCCTCCTTGCGGATCTCGATCTTGCCCGAGCCCATGTCGGCCAGCAGGATGACCGACTGGAACATGTCCTTGGCCTTGCCCCACTCGTGGAGGTTGAAGTAGCACCAGCCCTGCTTGTACAGGGCGTAAGGGTAGATCTCGGCCTCCTCGTACTCGGCCGCCTTCTTGTAGGCGATCAGGGCGCGCTCCAGCTTGGCATCCTCGAAGTAGAACTCGCCGAAGGCCAGGTAGGCGTCGGGGATGTACTGGCTCTTGGGGTAGTCCTGGATGAGCCGCTTGTAGATCGTCAGCGCCTCCTTGCAGCGCTTCATGTCCCAGAGCGAGTAGCCCAGGTAGAACAGCACCTGGTCGCGTCCCGGGTAGTCCGGGTACTTGTTGACGATCTGCTTGTAGAGGTCGATGGCCTGGTTGCGCCAGGTGTCCTCTTCCTTGCGCAGGGTCTTCTTGCCGGCCTCGACTCTCTTGCGCAGCCCGTCGTTGGTGGGGTCCTTGGCCAGATCGTCGTCGAGCTCCATGGCCTGGTTGAAGAAGGCCATGGCCTCCTCGGTGTAGTTCTCGGCCAGGCGGAACAGCAGGGCCGGCTTCTCCTTGGGGTCCTCCTCATACTCGAGCAGGGTCTTGAGCTGGTCGCGGATGCCCTTGCGCTTCTCGGCCAGCTGCACGTCGACCTTGCGCGTCCGGCGGTACTTGGAGTACTCCAGGACCGGCTTGCGCTTCTTCTTCTTCTTGTCCTCCTCGGCCTTCTTGTCCGTGGTGAAGGCCGAGGCCCGACCGGCTGTCCACAGCCCGGCAGCGCCGACGAGCAGGGCCGCGATCAGACAGAGGGGCAATCCGACGGCTCTCGGTCCTCGCATCACTCCCCCCTCGCCCGGCAGCCCCACGTCAGGGTGTACTCGTAGGTGCCCAGCTCGTCCCGCCAGTACTCTCCCTCGTAGGGCCAGTAGATCTTCTCGTCGTCCGTGGCGGCCGTCCACTCGTAGGTCAGCAGCGTCGGCCCCAGATCGAGCTCACCCGCCTTGATCCTCTTGAGCATGTCGAGCTCGCTCTGGTCGTTCTCGAGCTTGATGCGCAGGGCCTGGCTCATCAGCCCGCCCAGGAAGCGCTTCTCCTGCTCGAGGCGGCTCTTGGTCAGCACGCCGGCCTGCACCACCAGCTCCTTGCGCCGCCGGTCGAGCTCGTCCTTGAGGCGCTTGACCAGCCGTGAGGTGGAGGCGCTCGCCATGCGCGCGCGGATGCGCTTGAGCTCCCGGTCGATCTCCAGCACCGACTTGTTGAGCACCTTGAGGTCGTCGTCGGCCAGGGCGACCTTGAGGATCCGGCGCAGCATCTTGCCCGACTTGCCCTCCTCCGGGGCCTTCTGGATGGCGAGCAGGTTGTTGTAGTACTTCTCGGGCTCCTGCTCCTTGCTGGTCAGCTTCTTCAGCTCCTGGAGCAGCGGCTCGTAGCGCCGGCGGAACTCCTTGACGATCTGGTTGGACTCCGGGTAGCGGCAGTTCTCGTAGTAGGTGACCGCCTTGAGCACCAGGCCCTCGGGGAAGTACTCCTCGCGGAAGAAGGGGCTGTCGAGGGTGATCAGATTGCCCAGGGCCTTCTGGTACTTGCCGAGCCGGAACCAGGCCCAGCTCGCCTCGAAGAGGCTCTCGAGCCAGTTGAGGCTGTCGCGATCGATCCGGTCGTAGTAGAAGAGCGCGAAGTGGAACTGCTTGTGCTCGTAGTGGATGCGCGCCAGCTGGAAGAAGGCCATCTCGCGCAGCCGGTCGTCTCGGAACTTGCCCGTGGTCGGGTGCAGGATGCGCACGACCTCCTTGAAGGCGTTGACCGACTCGGTGAAGTTGCCCTCCTTGTAGAGGATGATCCCCTCCAGGTACTTGCCCCGGGGGAAGAACTTGCTCTTCTCGTCGACCTGCAGGATCAGGGCCCGGGACTTCGACAGGAAGCCGACCACGTCGGTCGGCAGCGCGGTCGGCCCGGCCTTCTTCTCGCCACCCAGGTCGAGCTCGAAGCCGCCGCCGGCCTGTTCGCCGCCGCTGAGGTCCATCCCGCCGCCTTCGCCGCTGAGGTCCAGCCCGCCGCCGCCTTCGCCGCTCAGGTCCAGCCCGCCGCCACCCTCGCCGCTGAGGTCCAGCCCGCCGCCGCCCTCGCCGCTGAGGTCCATCCCGCCGCCGCCCTCGCCGCTCAGGTCGAAGCCCCCGCCGAACTCGCCCTCGGGCTTGGGCTTGGGCTTCGGGGGCTTGGCGGGCTTGGGCGCCTCCGGCTTGACCTTTTCCTTCTCCAGGTCCAGGGCCCGGAAGTAGAAGTACTTGGCCAGCAGGAAGAGGAACTCGTCCTTGTACTTCTTCGGGAACTCGACGTCCGAGTACTTGGCGATGTAGCCCAGGACCGCCTTCTGGTCGGTGATCTTGTGGCTGATGAAGAAGAGCCATTCCAGCGAGGTCTTGAAGTACTTGTGCGAGACGCCCTTCTCCAGGATCTGGCCGAAGTGGCGCAGCGCCGAGTGGTACATGCGCATGCGGTAGAGCGCCTTGGCCAGCTGGTACTCGGCGCTCTGGAAGTACTGCTTGGCGCGCGGGTTGTTGTAGATCTCCCACAAGGAGGTGGCCGCCTCGGCGTACTTCTCGTCCTTCATCAGGTCGAGCGCCTTCTCCATGGCCTCCTTCTCGGCGCTCTTGACCGAGACGTCCAGGGCCTCGAAGCCCAGATCCATCTCCTCGGCCTGGGCGGCCGCCGGCTTCTGCTCGGGCTTTGTCTTCTCGTCCTTTTTCTTCTCTTTCTTCTTCTCTTTCTTCTTCTTCTTCTTGCTCGCGTCGTCCGAGAAGTCGAAGCCCCAGTCGTCGTCCTGGGCGGCCGCCCTCGACATCCAGCCCTCGGAAGGCGGCCCGGCCAGCAGGGCGACCGCGGCCACCATCACCGTCAAGTATCGGAAGGACAACTCGTACATCGCCGCACCCCGGTCGCTAGGATCAAGGATCACTGATACTCGTAATCGAAGCCCGTGGGCAGGAAGAAGCTCAAGCCCAGGTTCAGCATCACGTGGTTCTGGATGTCGGAGAACTCGGTCCGCGAGACGTCCAGCTGGAAGGTCTCGGTGTAGACCAGATCGCGCACCTCGATCTTCACCACCAACCACGAGGTCAGGAAGTACCGCAGGCCCAGACCGAAGTCGGCCGCGAACTTCGCCCCGGTCTCGGTGTAGGCCATGCCGAAGCCGGCCAGCAGGTACGCGTCGAAGTGCAGGATGTCGTCGGTGATGAAGGACAGCTTGCCGTACAGCGGCGACCACTGCAGGTTGGCCGTCAGGAAGTAGCGCAGGCGGGAGACCTTGGGCAGCGCCCCGTTGGCCTGCTGGAAGTAGACCACCATGTCGGTCTGGATCGTGCCCACGTAGACGCCGTGGAGATCGATCCCCAGGCTGTCCGCGGGGTGGTAGACCACCGACGCCCCGCCGCCCATCTTCTGGTAGAAGGCGTCGTTGAGGCTCAGGGCGAAGACCGGCGCCATCTCCCAGCGGCCGGACTTGAGGAAGACCTTGCGCTGGATGCTCTTGATGCGATCCTTGCGGACCTCGACCTTCTCCTTGGTCTTGTCCGTCTCGGCCTTGTCGGTCTTCTCGGCCTTCTTCTCGGCCTTCTTCTCGGATGAGGGCTCGGCCTTCTCGGAGCCCTGGGCGGCGGCCGGGGCCGCGAGTGCCAGGCAGCACAGGAGCGCGAGCCCAGAAGCGGCGCGCGGCATGCCCGGTATACGCTGTGCGCTCGAGCCCATGGCTATTCCTCCACGTCGCCTTCCAGCAAGAACAGGCACAGGCCCAGGTTGAACAGCAGCTGCTGCTGCACGTCGCCCCTCTCCTGGTTGCGGAAGCTGACCGTGTCGTTGAAGACCAGGTAGTCCTTGAGCTCCAGCTTCAGCGCGATCATGCGGGTGAAGAAGAATCGAAGGCCCAGGCCCACCGAGGCCGCGAAGCCGAAGCTGCTGCTGCCCGCCTCGGAGGTCTGCTCGGCGCCCAGCAGCCCGATCCCGCCCATCAGGTAGGTATCGAAGTGCATGACGTACTCGGAGGCCAGGTTCACCTTGCCGTACAGCGGCGCCCAGACGAAGTCCGCCCCCACCAGGATGCTGCGCTTGCCCGCGAAGGGGATGTACTCGTCCTTGCGGCCGTAGTACGAGGCGTTGGAGGTCTCCAGGTTGAGGCTGTAGGTGGCCAGCAGCTGCACGCCCAGGCTCTCGGTGAAGTAGTAGCCGACCCCGAGGCCGCCGCCGAGCTTCTGGTAGAACGCGTCGTTGAGGCTCAGGCTGGTCATCGGAAAGACGGTCAGCTCCAGCCGCCCGCTCTTGAGGTACAGGCGGCTGGTGACGCTCTTGATGCGGTCGCGCAAGGTGCGGCCTTCTTCCTCGGCCGCCACGGCCGTGCCCGCCGACCCCAGCGCCGCGAGCAACGCAAGGAACACGGTGGATTTTTTCACGCTGTCGCCTCTCGAAAAGTGAAAGGAACGCACGGATCGGCTCACCGCTTTCGCCTTGTGAAACCGAGACATATTGAAGAAAGAGGATAGTACGCCGCCCCGGCGCCTGTCAAGGCAATTGTCCCGGTCCGCGCGCCTTCGCGACCCGGGCCCCGCGGCTGAATAATCCTTGTCGAACAAGCGGCTTTCGTGATAAGCATCTCGGGTCGAGCGAGCACCATTCGGGAGCGAGCCCATGCGCGCGTCGAGCCTCATCCTCTGCTGCTGCCTTCTGACTCTCGCCGGAGCCGGCGCCGGCCTTTCGAGCTGCACCGACGAGGGCGTGGGCCAGCCGTGCACCTTCTCCTGGCCGGTCAAGATCTGCCCGGAGGGCAAGGGCTACTGCTGCGACGGCACGAAGGGCGGCACGGGCTCTCCCGGCGGTACGGCCGACAAGGGCTGCTGCGTGAACGCCTGCGGGGAGAACGGGGCCGGGGAATGCGACGGCGCAGAGGAATGCCCCGAGTACACCGACTGCAGGAAGCTGCCCCAGTGCCACCCGCTGGAGGAGACGCTCGGCGAGGAGCCGGCGCGCGACGCCTGCCCGATCGACTGCGTCCAGCTGCTGTCACTGGAGTGCACCAACCTGATCTGCGTGGCGACCCAGGTCGACGAGGGGCTGGACGCTTACATGCACATGAACGGCCGCTGCGCCGCGGACGTCGTGCGCACCGAGTGCCTGGGGGAGTCGGACAGCGACATCGGCCAGGCGGCCTTCGGCTGTCAGGGCTACTGCTCCAAGGAGTGCCTGTCCGACGCCTCCTGCCCCAAGGGATACCGTTGCGCGCCCATGGCCCCCTTCGGCGAGAACATGCGCTGCGAGGACGAGGCCGCCTGGGGCGGCGGCGAAGGCGACACGACAGAGACCCAGTGCACCGAGGACTGTATAGCCGTCGGCGATGTCTCCGGGGATGTGGAGTGCTTCAGCACCGACCAGGAGACCCCGCCGTACGAGCTGTGCGACTTCAAGGAGTATGCCAAGTGCTGCGCCTGTATCTGCTACCGATACTGCCCCCTGCTGTCCAAGTCCTACTGCCGCAAGATCGAGTGGGATGAGAGCATGTTCGGCGACTCCGAGGTCATCGAGAGCGAGGCCGAGAACTGCAGGCAGACAGAGGACTGAATATCGCGCCCGGCGAGCCGGTCGAACCCTCTAGCCTTGCCTGCCGAGAGGTTCGTGACATGAGCCCGATGCGATCTGCCATCCTCTTCCTGGCCGGTCTCTCGGCCTGGGGCTGCGTGAAAGCCCGGATCAACGTGGTGGACGAGCGCACCGCGCTGGAGAACCAGATCCTGGGGTCCTACGAGGAGCTGGATCAGGACCTCCAGCTCGTGGCCTCGGTGCGGGCCGTGGACGAGAGCGGCGATCGCAAGGAGATGCCGCGCTTTTCCGAGATCCGCAAGCAGGCCATCCAGGCCCGGCAGACCCAGCAGTTCCAGCTGGACGACATCGAAGAGCTCAAGGCCGCGGGCTGCCTGGGCGAGGCCTACGACGGCAAGCTCGCCGCCCGCGACTGCCCGCAGCGCAGCGAGCCGACCGTCCAGGCGCGGATCGAGCGCTTGATCGAGGCCGAGAACGCGGCCCGCGAGGTGCTGCTCCAGTTCGTGGTCACCACCAGCCCCGACCTCACCCAGGACGACGCGGCCCAGGTCCGCAGCGCCTACGCCCGCATGAACCGCGAGCGGGCCAGGCCCGGCCAATGGATCCAGTCGTCCGACGGCAGCTGGGCCCGCAAGCCGGAAGACTAGGCAAAAGGCGCGAAAACGGCTGACCGAATCTTCGATGGCTTGAAGCCCCAACGGGGCGAGACATGAAAGCCTAGGGCGAAGCCCTGAGCCGTATACACATCTTTTCCGTCGCAGGGTTTACCGCTGCGAAGCAGCGGGGGGGTCGGGTAGAAACACGGCGCGCGCACTTTAGGGTCCGGTGGCTATTCCCTGGATTTCCCCAGCGGC
>JAFGRB010000453.1 GCA_016935365.1 Deltaproteobacteria bacterium | reverse complement strand
GACGCGCAGCCGCTCTCGGTCCAGTTGTGCGGGTCCGCGTCGCAGCGATCGTCCCCGCCCGGGCAGGCCGCCGCGTCGTAGCCGTCGTGCCCGTCGCTGTCTGCGTCCTGGCAGCGCGCCTCGTCATTCGAGCCGCATGCCAGGGCGCATAGCGAGAGCGCCAGGCAGGCGAGCAGGGTCCGGAGGGTCATCTCGCGCTCCTCTCGTCGAGGTGGTATTCGATGACACAGCCTAACGCCAGACCCCACCTCCGGGCAAGGAAGCCCTCCTGTGAGGCGATTCCGGGCGGCCGCAGGCCGAACCAAGATGATTGACCGAGCTACGCCGCCCTCCCTCGGCCTTCGGCCGATCCCTCCCGCCAGGGGAGGGACGGATTTCACCTCCCCCTTGACGGGGGAGGTCGGGCGAAGCCCGGGTGGGGGTGAAAACGCAACAGCGCGGATGCCTCGGCCGCATCCTGTTGCCATTTGCAATCGAAGCGTGCGATCATCCGCTCTCGAGGAGGCGATCCATGCACGTGCAGCGATTCGCAACCCTGATCCTGGCCTGCCTGCTCCTGCCCGCGAGCCTCGAGGCCGGGGAGCTCCCGCAGGGGGATTCGGACTGGAGCATCGAGTGGTTCGGCATGAACCTCGGCGCCGGGCCGTTGTTCTTCGACCTGGGTTGCGGCGACACGTACGGCACGCCGTACACCCACTTCGCCGTGCAGGCCGACCTGATGCTCCTCGACTTCGGCTTTCCCCGCTGGCACGTGACCGCGATCGAGATCCACCCCGTGTTCATGCTCGGCTACATGGGCGGCGGCGCGCGCGCGGGCGCGACCATCCCGCTGTTCGGGGGCCGGCAGCACGAGCTGCGCCTGGGGAGCTTTGCGGGCTGCGACTACTACATGTTCGACATCAACGCCTTCCACCCCTCGCTGTCCCTCAAGCCCTATGTGCAGTACGTCTACCACACCTCGATCGGCTCCCTGGGCGCCGGGGTCGACCTGCTGCTGCTCTTCCACTTCCGCGACCGGATGACGGCCGGCGACGGCTACTCCTTCGACGTCCCGCCGGTGGCCTTCGGGATCTCGTTCTACTTCCGCTGGACCGTGGGCCGGAGCGTGTTCAAGGGCTGAGCGAGTCTCCGCGCCGCCGCCTCGCGCCGAGCCGGATCTCGGCAACCACCAGCAGGAACGCGCCCAGGGCGGCCGCGCCGCAGCCCAGGTAGAGCGGGTAGCGCGCCTCGGCGTAGCCCCGCTCGGCGATCTCCCGCCGCAGGGAGGCCGCGTCCCGGGGCTCGGCCCGGGGGGCGTATCTCCGGGCCATGGCCACGCTGTGCTCGTCGATGGACGCGATCGCGTCGGCCACCCGGCCCCGGTACACGAGCCAGCCCGAAGCGCCGACCAGCAGCGGCAGCAGCACCAGCGCGACGGCCGCGACCCGGCTCCAGGAAGCCAGGACGCACAGGTGGGCGATGCCCATGCCGATCATCAGCAGGCCCAGGCCGAAGACCGCGTAGCCGAAGGCCCCGCTGGCCTCGAGGAAGAACACCACCTCCTGCACGCCGCACCTCCCGTCAGCCGTCGCCTCGCTCCGCACAGGCGGCGGCCCGCTTTCTCAGATCGGCTCCAGATCGACCCGGAGCTCGAGGTCCCTCTTGCTCGAGATCTGGACCGGCAGGGAGGCGCTCCGGTGCCGGTCGGCCGTGACCACGATCCAGTACGATCCCCGCTCGAGCGGCTCGAGCCGGCAGGGAAGCCCGATGCAGGCGTCTATCGGGATGCTGTCTGCGGAGCCGCTTCGCCGGACCTGCTGCTCGCCGAGCAGCACCGCCAGGCTCGCAGCGGGCGTGCCGACGACCCGGATCGTGCCGGTCTTGCCGTCGCCTCGCTCGCGCTCGCCCTTCTGGCCGAGGTCGAGCTTGCAGGCCCGGTTGTGCTGCAGGTCGATCCAGCTGTGCTCGATCCGCCCGCCCGGATGCGCGGCCACCACCGCGTAGGAGCCCGATTGCAGGTCGAGCTCGCAGCCCGGCCCCCGGCAGCTCGCCACCGGGAAGCGGACCCGCCAGGGCACGAAGCCCGGCTTCATCCGGGTGGCGTTGGCCGAGAAGACGAGCAGCCTCGAGCCCTCCGGCGCGCCGAGCAGCTCGAGGTGCACGCCGCCCTTCTTCGCCTTGCGGCGCAGGGCCCCGGCGCGCGGGGCGGGCCTCGAGGCCGGCTTCGGCCCGGCGGCCTTTCTCGGCGCGGCCCCGGCCGCAAGCTCCCTGCTCGCCCGCCCGATCATGTCCGCCACCGCGCCCTCGTCGCAGCCCCCCTCGACCGAGCTCGCCCGCTCCAGGGTGGCGGTCCTGAGGTCGTAGAGGTTGAGCGTCAGCACGCAGCCCGAGCCCACCTTGAGCACGCGCGCGGCCAGCGACTTGCCGGCCGCGAGCTCGCGGCCGATCTCGACCTGGCAGGACTCGTCGTAGCACGGGCGATAGGACTCCCGCTTCTGGGCGGCCAGGCGCTCTGTGATCTGCTGCCTGGGCACCAGCCTGAAGGCGCCCGAGGCCGCGAGCCGGCTCGTGAGCAGGTCGGTCAGCCGGTCCAGGGCGGCCCGGCGGAGCTCGACCCCCTTGCGCTCCAGGTCGAAGACCGCGACGATCGGCGCGCCCTCGGCCGCGCGGGCCGGGGCCGGCGCGGGCGGCGCGGGCGCGGCCGCGGGCGCGGGCGCGGGCCCGGCCGGCGGCTCGCCCTGCGGGGCGGTATCCCCCTCGCCCCGGTAGACCGCGGCCAGCTCCGGCCGGGCCGCGGCGAGGTAGGCCACGACCTTCTCCGAGCCCTGCAGGGCGCGGACCGCGGGCCCCATGGCCTCTTCGAGGGCGTCCTCGTGATCGCCCGGGTTGTTGTACCAGTTCCAGCTCGACTCGCGGTGGCGGACCGCGTAGACGCGCTTTCCGTCCAGGCCGCGCACTTCCAGCTCGGCCTCGACATCGATGAAGAAGGTCGCCGTCGAGTAGCCCTGGTCGACCCGCGCCACGACCACCAGGTCGGGCCTCACGGCGGCGACGCGGTCGAGCTCCGCCACCGGCACCACCTGGTCGAAGGCGCAGGCGAGGAGCTTCCGGATGCCGTCCGTGTACACGGCCCGGTGCTGGTGGGCCCCCTCGTCGAGGTACAGGCGCTCGATGTAGAGCGCGGCCCGCACCGGCCGGGGCTCGCGGAGCCCGTACCTCGACTGCAGCGAGCAGCCGCCCAGGGCCGCTGCCAGGCAGACGGCGAGGAGGAGCTCATGCGGCACTGCGGCCTTCATTCCTTCGCGGGCCATGGTCTATGAGACGGAAAAGTCCGGCTGAGTCTCACTGTGAGACTGTGAGACTACCGCGTCAGGATCCGGTTGCACGAAGGGTGGATTCTCGGTCGAGCGGGGGGAGGCTGGCGACTTCGGGCGGAGGCGTC
>JAFGRB010000452.1 GCA_016935365.1 Deltaproteobacteria bacterium | reverse complement strand
TCGAGAGGACCAGATAATTCACTCTGACTGTGTGAGGCGCGGAGTGCCTCGACAGGCGCATCCAGACGAGGCAATCAGCGCGAACCCACTACATTACGGGAAATCGAGAGGCGCCTCAATTGACGGGCACGGCGCTAAGAGAAGCCGATTAAGCGTCCGATCTGATAGACGGCCAGCGAGGCGAGGTAGGCCAGCCCCGTCATGTAACCGAGCTGGAACATGGCCCACTTCCAGCCGCCCGCCTCCTGGCGCACGATGGCCAGCGTCGAGACGCACTGCATGGCCAGCATGAAGAAGACCAGTAGCGACAGCCCGACCAGGGGCGTGTAGACCAGCGAGCCGTCCTTGCGGCGCTGCGAGCGGAGCGCCGCGCGCAGCGTGGCGCTTTCCTCGTCGGCCTCCTCGCCGGCCGCGTAGACCTGGCCCAGGGTGGAGACGAAGACCTCCCGGGCGGCGAACGAGCCGATCAGCCCGATGCCGATCTTCCAGTCGAAGCCCAGCGGCTCGATCAGCGGCTCGATCAGCTTGCCGAAGCGGCCGGCCATGGAGTTCTCGAGCTCCTCGGCGCGCTTGAGGTCGGCCAGCCGTCCGGCCTCGTCCGCGTCGCCGGCCTGCCGGGCGGTCGCGGCGGCCGCGTCGTAGTCCCGGCTGTAGGTCTCGGTCCGCGGAAAGTTCAGAAGCCCCCAGAGCACGACCGTGGCGATCAAGATGACCGTGCCGGCCGTCCGGAGGAAGTCCCAGGAACGCTCGCCCATGACCCGCAGCAGGTCCTTGGCGGTCGGCAGCCTGTAAGGCGGCAGCTCCAGCAGCAGCGGCTGGGGCTTGCCCTTGAGCACGGTCCGGCCGAGCACGGCCGCGGCGGCGAAGGCCATCAGGGTGCTCAGGAGATACAGGCCGAACATCATCAGCATGCCCATGTTGATGGGCCCGAGCACGCTCTGATCGGCCGGGAAGAGCGCCGCGATCAGCAGCACGTAGACCGGCAGGCGGGCCGAGCAGGAGATCAGCGGGATGACCATCATGGTGAGCAGCCGGTCGCGGCGGTTCTCCAGCGTGCGGGTGGCCATGACCGCCGGGATGGCGCAGGCGAATCCCGAGAGCATGGGCACGAAGGCCTTGCCGTTCATGCCCAGCTTGCGCATCAGCCGGTCGATCATGAAGGCCGCTCGGGCCATGTAGCCCGAGTTCTCCATCACCGAGATGAAGAAGAACAAGAGCAGGATCTGGGGCAGGAAGACGAGCACCGAGCCCACGCCGGCCACCACGCCGTCGACGAGCAGGTCGGCGAGCCAGCTCTCGGGCAGCACCGAGCGCAGCCAGCCAGCCGCGGCGCCCACGCCGGCCTCGATACCGTCCATCATCGGCGCGGCCCAGTCGAAGATGGCCCCGAAGACGATGCCCATGGCCAGCAGGAACACGCCCATGCCCCAGATCGGATGGGTCAGCAAATCGTCGATCCGCCGGCTGCGGTCCGGGCGGCCTTCGTCGGCCGCCTGTACGCTCTGTCTGACGACGTCATCGATGTACGCGTAGCGCTTCTGGCTCACCTCGAGATCCAGGTCGTGCCCCTCCTCGCGCATGGCGGCCTGGAGCTTCAAGGTCCGGGCCCGCAGCTCGTCCGGAATGCCGGCCAGGTCGTCGTCCTCCGACAGGCTCATCAGGCACCAGAGCGCGAAGGCCCGCCGCCGCGAGAGCTCCGCGCCCGGGCCGAGTTGGTCGCCGATGGCCGGCAAGAGCTCGTCCAGGTGGCCGACCAGATCCTCGCTGGGCTCCCAGCTCCAGGCCGCGGCCTGCGGCGGCAGCGAGCCCTGCAGCAGATCGACGAGCGTGTCGCGGACCGCGTCGATGCCCTCGTTCTGCCGGGCGCTCACGCCGACGACCGGCGCCCCGACGGCCGCGGAGAGCGCATCGACGTCGATGCGCATCCCCTTGCGCCGGGCCTCGTCCATCATGTTCACGGCGGCCACGACCGGATAGCCCAGCTCCTGGACCTGGAGCAGCAGGTAGAGCGAGCGCTCCAGCGCGGTGGCGTTCAGCACCACCAGCACCGCGTCGGGCGCGGGCGAGCCGGCCCGGCCGAGCACCTCGTCCATGGCCACCTGCTCGTCGCGCGAGCGGGCGTTGAGGCTGTAGGTGCCGGGCACGTCGACCAGCTCGACCTCGAGCGGCTCTGTGCCTTCGAGCTTGCCGGTCAGGCGCTCGACGGTCACGCCCGGGTAGTTGCCCACGTGGCCCCTGGCATCGGCCAGCACGTTGAAGAGCGTCGTCTTGCCGGTGTTGGGGTTGCCGGCCACGGCCGCGAAGTAGCGGCGCGAGGCCGGCCGCACGCCCACGCTGCGCGTTCTCGCGGCCTGCACCTCCCCGGCCACGGTTTCCACGGTGACCTGGGACGCCTCCTCCTTGCGCAGAAAGAAGCTCGCCCCGCGGATGGCCACCTCGATCGGATCGCCCATGGGCGCGATCCGCATGACCCTGAGAGCGGCGCCCGGCACGACCCCCAGCTCGAGCAGCCGCCGGCGGAACGCGGCCTCGCCGCCCACGTAGCGCACCCGGAGCTTCTCGTCCAGGGCCGCGTCGATGAGCAGGCGGCTCGGGCCGGATGCGGTATCCGCAGCCGCGGCCGACTCCGCGCCCTGGGCGAAGAGGCTCGCGTAGTGCGTCATGTGCTCGACGAGGTGGCCCGCCACCCGGGGCCGAATGCGATCGAGCGCGGCGGCGGTCTGGGGACAGAACTGGGTGCCTGCCAACCGCTCGACCTCCTCGCAGGCCGCGGCCAGGCTCATGCGCTTGCGGTAGGGTCGATCGGTGGTCATGGCGTCGACCGCGTCGGCCACGCCCAGGATGCGGGCCTCGAGGCAGATGGCCTCGCCGGAAAGGCCGTCCGGGTAGCCGCGCCCGTCGGGGTACTCGTGGTGGCTGCGCACCCAGGGGGCCATGTCGGCGAGCTCCGGCAGGGCGCCGATCAAGTCCGCTCCGATGGCCGAGTGGGTCTTGACGATCTCGTACTCCTCGCGGGTCAGGCGCGAGGCCTTGTTGACGATGGCCGCTGGCGCGCCGATCTTGCCGATGTCGTGCAGCCGGCCGGCCAGGCGGATCCGCTCGACCCGCTCGGGCTCGATGCCCATGGCCTCGGCCAGCAGGGCGGCGATCGCCCCGACGCCGTCCGCGTGGCAGCGGGTGTAGGGATCCCGGACGTCCAGCACGTCCAGGGCGAAGGAGGTCAGCTGGTCGGCGCTCGCCATCTCTTACTTCAGCGACCCGAGCAAGGCGACCATGAAGTCCCAGACCTGGCCGATGGTCTTGATGTCGATCTTCTCGTCGGGTGAGTGGGGGTTCTTGATGGTCGGCCCGAAGGAGATCATGTCCATGCCCGGGTACTTCGATCCGATGATGCCGCACTCGAGCCCGGCGTGGATGACCTCGACCACCGGCTGCTTGCCGAAGAGCTCGGTGTAGACCGACTTGCAGCGCGCGAGCAGCTTCGAGCTCATGTCGGGCTGCCAGGCCGGGTAGCCGCCGCCGGATACGGCCTCGCCGCCCGCCAGCCGGGCGATGCCCTCGATCCGCTTGGTGAGCAGCTCGAGCCGGTCCATGTTGGAGCTGCGCTGGCTGGTCATGACCTTGAGCTGGCCGGCCTCGATCTTGGCGGTGGCCAGGTTGTCGGAGGTCTCGACCAGGCCCGGGATGTCCTTCGACATGGCGGCCACGCCGTGGGGGATGGCCAGGATGAAGTCGATCGCCTTGCGGGTCATCGCGGCGGGCATGGCCCTGGCCTGCGACTCGCCGTCCTGCAGCTCGATCGCGATCTTCGGATCGGTCTTGTCGAACTCCTTCTTCAGGGCTGCGTCCAGGGCAGAGATGCGCTTGCGGGCATCGCCCTCCGCGCTCGCGGGCAGGGCGATCAGCGCCTCGGCGTCTCGCGGGATGGCGTTGTGAGCCGTGCCGCCCTCGAGCGAGACCAGCCGCAGGTCCAGGTCGACCAGGCCGAGCAGCGCGCGGGCCAGCATCTTGAGCGCGTTGGCTCGCTGCTCGTGGATGTCGACCCCCGAGTGCCCTCCGCTCATGCCCCCGGCCACGAGCTTGAGCGCCTTGTGGCCGGCGGGCAGGTCGGCGAGCTCGACCGGCAGCGCGAGCTGGGTGTCCTTGCCGCCGGCGCAGCCGACGGTGAAGACGCCCTCGTCCTCGGAGTCGACGTTCATGAGCAGACTGCCCTTGATGAAGCCCGGTTTGAGCGCGCTGGCGCCGGTCAGGCCGGTCTCCTCGTCCACGGTGAACAGCAGCTCCAGCGGCGGGTGGGCTGCATCCTCGTCCAGGGCCAGCGCCAGGGCCATGGCGATGGCGATTCCGTTGTCCGCCCCGAGCGTGGTGCCGTCGGCCGTCAGCCAGCCGTCGTCGGTGTAGACCATCTTGATCGGATCGCGGCTGAAGTCGTGCGCCGAGCCCTTGGTCTTCTCGCAGACCATGTCCATGTGGCCCTGGATCACGGCCGCCGGCGCCTTCTCGAGGCCCGCCGAAGCCGGCACCTCGATGACCACGTTGCCGACCTCGTCCGTGCGGGCTTCGAAGCCGTGCTCGGACGACCAGGCGAGCAGCCACTTGCGGATGGCTTCCTCGTTCTTGGAGCAGCGCGGGATCTTGCTCAGCGCCTCGAACCAGTCCAGGATCGTCTTCGTCTTCGCATGCTCGATCTGCATCAGTACCTCCGTGTTCGCTGCCTGGAGCCTAGCGCCAGGTGCGCACGATGTCCATGGCCATTTGATTGATCTGCATGGCGCGGGCTTCGCTGTCGGCCTCCGTGTAGCATCGGAACTCGGGCGCATTGCCCGAAGGCCGCAGGTGGATCACCTCGTCGCCGGCAAAGGTGATCCGCAGCCCGTCGGTGGAATCCAGCGAGGCCAGCGGCCCGAATGCGCCGCCGAAGAGTGCCTCGACCGCCGCGCGATCGCGGTGCAGCTCATCGAGCTTGGCAAAGCCGAGCTGCTGCGGGAAGTCGACCAGCCGGTCCGAGTACGTGAAGCGGGCCGGCAGCTCGTCGCGCAGGCGGCTGAGCGCAAGGCCCCGCTCGCGGGCGCGGAGCAAGACCAGGACGTGGACCAGGACCGCGTCGCGGGTGGGCAGGGCGGCCAGGCGCCGGCCGTCCCGCTCGACGTCCGAGCCCAGCAGGAAGCCGCCGTTGGCCTCGTAGCCCACCACGCACGCGGCGCCGGCCCGGGCGAGCTCGCGCATCTTCTCGATGACCCAGGGAGAGCCGATCCGGGTTCTGGCCGTGTGCGCGAAGAGCCCGCATCTCTCCAGTGCCGTGTTGCAGGAGACCGGCGCGACCACGGCGTCGGCCCCGAGCTGGGCCGCGCACAGGATGCCGCACACGTCTCCGCGCATCCAGATCCCGCGCTCGTCGGCCACCATCGGCCGGTCGCTGTCTCCGTCGCTCGACACGATCGCTTCCAGGCCGTGCTCGGCCGCCCAGGCGCGGGCCGACTCGACGTCGGCGGGCCGGATGGCCTCCGTGTCGACCGCCACGAAGTCCTGGCTGCGCCCCAGGGCCGTGACCTCGGCGCCCAGCCCGGAGAGGATCTCGACGAAGAGATCGCGCCCCGCGGCCGAGTGCAAGTAGACGCCGACTCTCTGCCCGGCCAGGCAGCCGGCGCCGAAGAAGTCGAGGTAGCGCTGCGCGTAGAGCGCCCGGGCCTCGTCGCTGCGCTCGCAGGCGGGCGGCGCTGCGCGCAGTGCGCCGTCGGCCGCGAAGAGCCCGTCCGGAACCGAGACATCCTGGGCCCGGATGCCGGCCTCGTCTTCCTTGAGGATCTCGCCGTCCGTGCGGGTGTACTTGATCCCGTTGCGGTCGGCCGGGATGTGGCTTCCGGTGACCATGACCGTGACCGCGCCGCGCTGCAGGCCGAACAGGGCCAGGGCGGGCGTGGGCAGGCGCCCGCAGTCGATCGGGCGGTAGCCGCGATCGGACGCGGCCCTGGCAGCGGCTGCCACGATGCGGTCCGTGCTGGGCCGGAGATCGCCGCCCAGGGCCACCGCGTCGCCGGGCCGGATCTCCCCGCGGCCCTCCATGTACTGCAGGAAGCCGAGGGTGTACGCGTAGCAGAGCCGGTCCGTCATCTGCCGCACCAGGCCCCGGGCACCGCTGGTGCCGAAGCGGACCCCGCTGCGCTCCATTTGCTCGGCGATTCGCATACTCTCCTCTCCGTTTGACCGGGCGGTAGTGTATACCACGGCTTGGGTGTGAAACAAACTGTTGGTGACAGGCTCCGAGAGCCCCGCAAGGGGCGGCAATATGAAAGCTCAGGGCGAAGCCCTGAAAAAAGACCCCCACGGCTGCAGGCGCTTGCAATCGTCCCGGCCTTGCGCGTATGCTCCCGGGCGCGAAACGCGTACGCAGGAGGGACCCATGGGGCGAAGAGCGATCGAATGGCTTTTGATCACGGTTCTCGTCGGGCTGCCATCTGCCTCGCCCGCGGGCTGGAGCGCTGCCCACGAGGCGGCCGTGCAGCAGCGGATCGAGAAGGCCCTGGCCTCGCTGCCCGAGGCCGACCGGCCGCTGGCGGTGAAGAGCGCTCTCGAGCTGGTCCGCGACTGGTCGAACGCGGGGACGGGGACGTCCGAGACGATCGTCAAGTGCCTGGAGCGCGTCAAGCGCAAGGGCCGGGTCGAGCAGGTCGACCGGGTCGGGGTGGTGCTGCTGGTCGACAGCTCGGGCAGCATGGTGGACGCGCCCCGCTCGGGCGGCAAGCGAAAGATCCAGGCCGCCCAGGACGCGGCCCAGAAGACCCTGGAGAAGCTGGCCGCTTTCCAGCGCGCCCATCCCGACAAGCGCCTGCGGGTCGGGGTCTTCCGCTTCGACTCGGCGGTCCACTCCCTGATCGCCTTCCAGGACATGGGGCCGGGCTTTCCCGCCCTGCCGAAGCTTCAGGCCGCGGGCGGCACGGCCATCGGCGAGGCGCTGATCGCGGCCAAGCACGCCCTGGACCAGGCCAGCATGAAGGCCACCCACATCGTGCTCATCACCGACGGCGAGAACTCCGACGGCGTCGGGCCGCTGCCCGTGGTCCAGGCCCTGAACCTCCTGCCGAAGGACGAGTTCCCCGTGCTGCACTTCGTGGCCTTCGACATCTCGGCCCGCAAGTTCGCAGACCTCCAGCGGCTCTTCCTCAAGCAGATCCACGAGGCCGGCGATCACGCCCAGCTCGAGCTCATCCTCGACAGCCTGCTCAGCGAGCAGATCCTGGCCGAGCAGGTCTACTGACCGGGCCCGGGCCGGTCATGTTCGAGCAAAGCGAGCTCGTCGATCTCACGCTGCTCGGTCTGGGCGCCCTGGCCAACCTGGCCGCCCTGACCGGTTTCGCGCTCTGTCTGCTGAAGAGGTCTCCGAGGACGATCGCGCCCGAGATCTTCGAGACCGCCGTGCTGGGCGAGCTCCGGCCCGCACGCCAGCGCGGCCTCGCCTTCCGGATCGCGACCGGAGACGAAGACGGCCTGGCCTTCGACCGCACGGAGAGCCTGGAGCAGCTGGCACAGCGCCTCGATCTAGCGGCCGGAGGCTCGGCTCCGCGCCTCCGGCTGGAGTGAGCTGCGCTGGTTGCTCTATCGAAGGCAGTTCACTGGCTGCTCCTGGCTTGACCGCTATTTGAGATCCATGCTCTACTGCGTTTCGCGCAAGAGTAGACCGGAGGATTCCGGTGCCTGAGATCAGTAGGTTTTTCGGGATCGTCATCGCCATGTACTACAATGACCACGAACCGCCGCATTTTCACGCGCGTTACGGAGGAGAGAAAGCTCTTATCGCCATCGAGACGCTCCAGGTCCTGAGGGGCCGGCTCTCCCCTCGGGCGCTCGGTCTCGTGGTAGAATGGGCCGCTCTCCACGTCGACGAGCTGCTGGAGAACTGGGAGCTCGCTAGGTCGCAGGCTTCGCTGAATACGATTGAGCCGTTACGGTGAGGTATTCTGGGTCATGCTGCAGGACATCGTAGAGGTGAAGGTGCTGGATGGGTATCGCCTGCATCTCCGATTCGAGGACGGCGTGGAGGGTGTGGTGGACATCGCAGACCTCGTGCGCTTCGAGGGTGTCTTCTCCCAATTGCGCGACCGGCGAGCCTTCGAGAAGGTCCGGGTACACCCGGAGCTGGGCACGGTCGTCTGGCCCGGCGGGGCCGACCTGGATCCCGACGTGCTCTACGCCGAGGTCACCTCGAAGCCCATCGTCGTGGCCCAGCCGGCCGTTGCCCGCGGCGAATCTGCCTAGTCCTAAAACAAGCGCGGCTTTCCAAGCCGCGTTTGTTTTCAGGGCTAGCCGCCCGAAGGGCGGTCGTTTTGGGGTGAAGCTGC
>JAFGRB010000451.1 GCA_016935365.1 Deltaproteobacteria bacterium | reverse complement strand
TCCAGGTGCCCGGATCCGACTGGACCGCCGTCGACACGGGGAACAATCACACCTGCGGGTTGAAGTCGAGCGGCACGCTCTGGTGCTGGGGCTGGAACCATCACGGCCAGCTCGGGCTCGGAAGCGACGAGAACCGGGACACGCCCGCCCGCGTGTCCGGATCGGGCTGGCAGTCCGTGTCCGCGGGCAACCATCACAGCTGCGCGATCGAGACCGACGGCACGCCTCGGTGCTGGGGAGGCAACAGCCAAGGGCAGCTCGGCGACGGGAGCGCCTGGGAAGAGCTGCCGGTGGATTGTCCTTCACCCTGAGGAGCCGACGGGGCATTCCCGCAGCCGCCCGGCTCAGCCGCCGGGCACGAAGAAGGACATCAGCAGCACGACCGGCCCCTGGTAGGCGGCCATGGGCTCGGTGATCTCCCAGGAGGCGGCCCGGCAGGCCGAGCCGTCCCAGTCGCAGCCGACCGAGAAGTCCCGGTAGGCGTAGGCCGGGTACTCGCGATTCGGGATCTCGTAGGCGCCGCTGTAGCCGTAGTTGGGCCCGCCCGGCACCAGCCCCGGCGCGGGGCCGTAGGCCGAGACGGCGTCGTCGTTCGGGTAGTAGGGGTAGAGCGGCTCGTCGACGCTCGCCGGCTTGCCGTTGTAGTCGGCGTTTCCGTGATCGCCGTCTGCGCCCGTGTACGAGAACCAGCCGTGGTAGAGCTGGAAGGAGGAGTGCTCCCCGCCGTAGGCGGCCATGTTGGTCATGTAGACCATGTTGAGCGGATTGAGGCCCAGCAGGTAGTGGAGGTAGCGCTGGGCCAGCTCGCGGAGCTCGGCCTCGCTGTGCGCACCCAGGACGCCGAAGTGGGCGGCCATGAGCAGGTTGGAGCCGTACAGGCCCTGGGCCCGGTTGCTGCCCCACGACCAGCTCCAGCCGTTGCCCGGCCCGCCGTACATGCCGCCGTAGGCGCCCTGCTCGGCGAAGGCCCGCTCGACGATCGCCAGCTCGACGCCCTCGGCGATGGCGTCTTTGACTTCCTGGCTCGCGGCCGGGTTGGCCAGGTAGTGCCAGGCGCCGGCCGAGATCACGGCCTCGGCCGGGGTGACGCTCCAGGGCGCGAGCCCGTCCCAGTCCGACCAGGGAAGGGCCTCGGCCGCGTCCCGGGCCGTGCTCTGCCCGGGGTCGAGCCGGTAGACGGCCGCGGCCGCGGCAGCCCGCAGGCGGCGCTCGGCGTCGTCGGCCGGATCCTGGCCCTCGAGCCAGGTCCAGCCCGCGAGCGCGGCCGCCGCGTAGCCGTCGCCGATCGCCGTCTGGCCGGCCGCGCGGAAGACTTGCGCCGCATGGGCCAGCGAGAGCACGGCGTTTCCGGTCGCGGTGACGAGCGTCACCCCGCCGCCCGACCAGCCGTCCCCGGACGGGCTCTGGCAGTCGAAGTAGACCCGGCCCTGGTCCGAAAGGCTGGGCGGGGAGACGACCGTGTCGCCGCGGCCCTTGACCGAGCTCATGAAGTGGCCGTCCGGCCGCTGCATGCGCAGGTAGAAGTCGAGCTCCCAGCGCAGCTCGTCGAGCAGGTCGGGGACGCCGTTGCCGCTCTCCGGGATGTGGAGCTGGCCGTCGGGCCAGGCGCCCGGGTGCAGCTCGTAGGCCCACAGCATCTGCGGCACGCCCCGGCCCCAGAGGGTCTTCTGGTAGTCGCCGGCGTCGTGCCAGCCGCCGTGCACGTCGAGCGGGCCGTGATCGGCGCTGCCCGGGCCGGCCGGGGCGGCGAAGTCGCCCAGGTGGCAGGCGCCGTCGACCCACTGGCCGCCCAGGCCCGCGAAGCCGCCCAGCGCGTCCGAGGCGTAGGGCAGGGCGTGATCGTGGTTGCAGCGCTGGTAGTAGAAGGACTTGACCGCGGCCGCGGCTGCGATGGCGTAGACGTCCTCGGCGATCCGGAAGCCGTACGAGCGGGCGCCGGCCGACGGCAGGGCAAGGTAGTAGTCGCCGGGCGCCGCGTGGGCGGAGAAGTCCACCCGGGCGAGCTGATCGCCCGAGTCCTCGTCGGGCGAGAGCCCGCCGGCTGCGAAGCTGCCGGCCAGGCCGTGATCGGCGGCCCGGCGAAGCTCGATCGTCTCGCCCGCGCGGCCCAGGACCAGGGCGATCTTGGGATCGGCCGGCCGCCAACCGAGGTGATCGACGCGGATCAGGCCCGAGATGGCGAGCGGCGTCTCATCGTCGCCGCCGGCGTCGGTTCCCGCGTCGCTGCCGGCGTCAGTTCCCGCGTCGGAGCCCGCATCCGTGCCGGCGTCGGAGCCCGCATCGCTGCCGGCGTCCTGGCCTGCGTCGACGCCCGCGTCGCTGCCCGCACCAGAGCCGGCGTCTGTGCCATCGACCGTGCCGGAATGGCAGCCGGCGCAGGCGAGCAGCAAGCAGGCGAGTATCGCTGGCATGGCGAGAATGCCGCGACCATTCGGGGCTTGCCGACTCATGTATGCCTTTC
Source organism: Deltaproteobacteria bacterium (assembly GCA_016935365.1). Lineage (GTDB taxonomy): Bacteria > Myxococcota > B64-G9 > B64-G9 > B64-G9 > JAFGRB01. The sequence goes on along the minus strand of JAFGRB010000451.1, from coordinate 13,212 downwards.
CAAGGGTTTTCGCTGCGAGGCAGCGATGGGATAAAGCCTGGGGCTTCAGCCCCAGGCTTTATCTCCCCGCTGCTTCGCAGCGGAAACCCTCGCGACGGAAAAGATGTGTATACGGCTCAGGGCTTCGCCCTGGGCTATGTTGTTTCGTCCCTGCGGGGCTTGCCCGATCAATCCTCAGGCCTCCTTCCAGCCCCGCTTGATGTTCTCCTCGATCATGGCCTCGGCGATCGCGCCGGCCGTCTCGCGGTCGGGGGCCAGGCGCACCTCGCGCTTGAGAGGCTCCTTGCGCCCCGGGCTGTAGTCGGTGAAGTGCACCACGAAGGCCGGGTAGCGATCGTCGAGCGTCTCCTTGCCGGTCTTCCACATGACGAGCTTGCGCACGGCCATCTGGCCCTTGGTGGTCTTGGTGTAGACCCTGCGCTCGACGATCTCGCTGGCCGGCAGCTCGACCCGGCTGGCCTTGACCTCGGTGTCGGCCACCTCGGTGCGCTCCTGGACCTGGGCCAGTCTGATGTCCTCGGCCTTGACCTGCTTGTCGTCGCGCACGCGCACGAAGACCGGAAAGAGCATGCTGGCGCAGGGCAGCTTGCGGACCGCCTGCAGGCCTCCCTCGTCCGAGTACTCGAGCACCATGCGCAGGATGGGCTTGCCGCTCGAGTCCTCGCTCTGGACGTCGGTGACCTTGATCTCGATGACGATCTGCGGCTTGACGAAGCGGAACATGGCCCCGTCGCTGCTGCTCAGCCGCCAGTTGGAGCGCACCTCGCTGCCGGCCAGCATCTTCTTGAGCTCCCGGCGCTGGTCGTCGGACATGTTGCCGCAGTTGATCACGTACTGCAGCGCGCCGTCCGGGCGCATGAGCGCCAGCGCCAGGGAGCGGATCTGCTCGGGGTCCTCCTCGCGCTCGGTGTAGCCGATGATGACCGCGTCGACGTGGAAGCTGGGCTTGATCTTGCTGATGCGCCCGTCGGCCCGGGTGACGACGCCCTCGTAGGCGCCGCTCTCGACCCACTCGCCGAAGAGATCGCGCACCTCGGCCGAGCTGCTGGTCTTGACGGTGTGCACCGGCTTGCAGCGCTCGCCGCCCTCGAAGAGGCGCTCGATCGTCTTGTACTTGTCCTCGTAGGCGTCGATCGGCATGCTGGCCTGCTCGTCGCCGCCCCACAGCAGGTCGAAGGCGGCGAAGCCGAGCTGATCCACCTCGGCCTTGGCGCCGCCGCTCATCGCGTGGGACACGTCGCCCACCCGGCACCGGCCCTGCTCGCGCGTGCCGAAGAGCTCGCCCGCCACCACGGTGCGGTCCCGGGCGCGGCCGGCGAAGGACCTGGCCTCCTCGAGCAGCGGCACGCCGCCGATGATCAGGCGGCCGCTGGAGTTGGACAGCCAGGCCTCTCCGCCGTCGAAGACCATGAACCACAGCTCCCCGTCGATCTTGGGCGAGGCGTGCATGGGGCCGTCCGGCAGGCGCTCGGCGATCTCCTCGGGCAGCAGCGAGCGGTAGCCGCCCGCCACGTTGCGGCGGTATGTCTGCAGCAGGCGCGCCAGGTCGGGATCGGTGATCGAGCCGGCCGGGGCGTGCAGCCCCTTGCCCAGTGGCTTGGCGTTCTCGGTCGTGTACATGGGCATGGGATCCTCCTCCTCACGCCTGCTCGGCGGGCCGCTTGAGCTCCATGTGGCTCAGGTGCAGCAGCAGCATGTAGCGCTTGCCGTCGACGCGGCCCTCGAGGAATCCGCGGTACGGGCTGCCGTTGGCCTGGAAGATGAGCGGGTCCTTGCCGCCCTTGCCCGCGCCGAGCAGCATCAGGACGTCCTCCTTCGCCAGCTCCTCGGCCATGGCGAAGAGGTAGTCGAAGGTCAGGCCGTCCACATGGCCGAGCTGGACCGTCCGGGAGAAGACGAACTTGCGGATCGCCTCGGCCTTGGGGATCTTCTTGCCGGTCCAGCGGACCGGGACCTCCTCATTGACGTTGCTCGCGACGTCCACCGGCTCCCGGCGCTCCTTCTCGCTGCCGTCGGGGGCGAGGATCAGCTCGACCACCTTGGGTGGAGCGTAGAGGATCTCGCCGGAGGCGCTCAGGTAGACCTTGTCGGTGTGATCGATCCGCCGGCCGACGAGCTCGAGGTCGATCTCGGGATCGCCGTCCACCAGCGCCTGGCCGTAGTCGGCCTCGAGCCGCTCCGCCAACGCCTCGTGACCGTGCCTCTCGCCGGCGGCCAGGTAGCGCCTGAAGCGGACCTCCTTGTCCGGCAGGCCCAGCCGGTAGCCCGGCTCGGGGCGCAGGCTGGAGATGGTGATCCGCGCGTCGCGGTTCTTGGCGTTCATGATGTGCAGGTTCTGCATGGCGTGTCTCCTCGCTAGAACATCTCGAAGTCGAGCTCGCCGTCCTCGGGCTCGCCCTCGGCCAGGGAGCCGTCGATGGCCTGCTCCAGGCCGAGCCAGGCCGGCTCGACCGGATTGCCCACCAGGGCGAAGAGGCCCTCCTCGTTCCCGAGCAGGAAGGCGCGCTCGGCGTGAAAGTCGCCGCGGTAGTTGAAGTCGAAGGCGAGCACGGTGCCGCTTTCGAGGGCCTTTGCGATCGCGTCCGGCAGCTCGACCGGCTCGAGTTGGTAGACCGAGCTCGGCCGGAAGTCGAGCAGCTCCTCGGGCTTCGCCGCGCGGGCTTGCTGGGCCGCGCCCAGGGTCGATTCGACCCTGGGCAGGACCTTGCCCTCGGCATCCAGGCCGACGAGAACGCGGCTCGCGATCCAGCGGTTCTGCTCGTCGAAGTAGCCCTGGGCCGTCATGCCGGGCCGGATGAGGACCGCGCCGTCCCCTGTCAGCTCCGCCCGCTGGCAGGGCGCTCCCTCCGGGTCGAGCGGGATGCGCTTTCGCTGGCCGTAGAGCTTGGAGCGGTCGATCTTGCGGTGGTCGAACTGGGCCTGCTGGCCGTCGTACGCGATGACGATCGGGCGTGCCATGGCTCCTCCATCTTCGGTTGATCGCAGCCATCCTAGCAGGCTGGCCGGAAAAGCGAAGCACTTTCGAATCCGTTGGCGCGCAGTCGATCCGGCCGCCGCGAGCGGATTTTTTTACTTGCTTTCGGCCGGGAGCTGGGTTTTGCTCGCTTTCGCATTTCGCTCTTTGGCTTTCTGGAGGAGGGGTCGAATCGTTAGCCTGTGCTTCGGCACATGGGCGGCGTCGCGCCGTCCGGGACGAATCGGTCTGCAAGCTCCACAAGGTAGGCTGTTCTTGGTTTGTCCGCCCGTAGGGGGTCCTAGGGACATGAATAGCTGGACAAACCACGCAGCCGCGGTTTATTCATATCCCTAGGACCCCCTACGGGCGACAAACCGGTGAGCCTACCGTGTCCCATGTAGGAAAGTAGCGATCCGGACCCCTCCTCCTTTTTCTCGTTCTTTCTCTTCTGGTACGACCCGAAAGCACAGACAGGTTGGGATTCCATGAGCCTGGAACGCGAAATCACCTTTGCGGATCTCGAGCGCGCGCTCTCGAGCCGCGACCCCCTCTTCGCCGACCTCGTCGTCCGCTACCTGGCGCTGCCCGATCCGCCCGAGGATCGCCCGGAGCTGCCGCCCGACGACGACCAGGCGGGCCCCGGCGAGCGGCAAGAGCACGCCCCCTTGCCGGAGGGGGCCTGGACGCTCGACAAGCTCAGGCGGAGCCTGCACCCCGATCGCCTGGCGTCCAAGACCGACGCGGAGAAGAAGGCGCTTCGCACCGAGGCCTGGAAGGGCCTCCTGCAGGCGCCCCATCCGCCGCCGCGCCTGCGGCTGGGCGATCTGCTCATCGGCCTGTACGAGCTGGGCGACGAGTGGAGCCGCTCCGCGCTCATGGAGATCTTCGGGCGGGCGCGGCTGGGCTTCGGGATCTGGAAGGCCTTCAAGACCATCTACAAGCTCTCCGAGCTGCGTCACGACGCGGCCTTCTTCGGCCTGCTGGCCTGGCGCCTGGACGCGATCCACACGACGGCCACGACCGGCGAGATCGGCCGCGGCACGCTCTTGTACATGCGCCGCAGGGCCTGGCGCTACCTGCGCCAGCTCGGCCTGGCCGTGCCCGAGATCTACCCCCAGTTCGCAGCCCAGGTGCTGCGGCACTACCCCCGCGGGGCCGGCTTCCACGGCTCCTGGGTGGCCAACCAGATCTGGTGCCACGCGGACCTGATCGGGTCCACCAGCGCCTGGATGGGCGCGCCGCCCTCCGATCTCAAGAAGCGCGCCTTCGAGAAGGCCTGGAAGCAGTCGCCCGAGCCCCTGCTGCGCCTGCTCGAGGACGCCCAGAACGACCATGTCTGCGACTTCGCCATCCGCTCGCTGGACGCGGACTTCCCGGACGAGCTGCGCAAGGTGGACGCGGCCTGGCTGGCCCGGATCGGCCGCAAGCCCCTCGCCTCGGTGCACCGCTTCGTCGTCCGGGTGATGAGCGACAGCCCCGACTTCCACCAGTCCAAGCTGGCCGGGCTCGGCCTGCACGACATGGTCGTCGGCCTGCTCGAGAGCGACAGCCCCGAGGCGCGCAAGTACGCGGTCGACTACGCGCGCGCCCACGCAGAGGGGATCGACCAGGCCTTCTTGATCCGGCTGGCCGAGGAGGGCCAGGGCGAGAGCCAGCTCTTCGCCGTGGCGCAGCTCGACAAGCGAAGCCCGGCCGAGCTCGGCCTGCCCGCCCTGGTGCGCCTGCTGGCGGTCGGACCAGCGCGCGAGATGGCGGCGGCCAAGATCTCGGCCGGCTTCTCGCCCGACGACCTCGACGCCGAGCTCTACATCCAGCTCGCCTCCGGCAGCTCCGAGCAGCAGGGCTTCGTCAAGGACTTCTTCAAGCAGGCCGGCAAGGCGGTACCGGCCAGGCTGCTGACCGCGCTGGTGGACGACGAGCGCTGCTCCTACTACGCGCGCCGCGAGGCGATGCAGGAGCTCGGCAAGCGCAAGGGCGAAGAGATCGGCGTCGAGTGGATCAAGAAGGCCCTGATGGAGGACCAGCTCAGCCACCAGGTGGCCGGCTGGCTGCGGGCCGGCAAGCTCAAAGGCGCCGCCCTCGACGTCGACTGGGTCAAGGGGCTCGTCATGCGCCCCTCGCTGCGCGCACTGGCGATCGAGCTGCTCGGCAACCGCAAGCTCACGAGCCCGAGCCAGATCGGCCTGGCCTGGCTGCTGACCATGGCCCGCCAGACCGACGAGGCGCTCCAACAGTTCGCCCACCGCTACCTGCTCGAGTTCTTCGCGCCCGAGGACTTCGCCCGGGAGATGGGCTCGGCGGACGCCGAGCAGGGCATCGACCGGCTGTGGAAGCTCGCCTCGGGCCCCAAGGAGCCCGAGCCGGTGCGCGCCTTCGCCGCCATGTACCTCAAGCTGCACCACCCCGAGCTGGGCCCGAGCATGGCCGAGTCGCGCTCGCTGGGCATCCAGCCGCGCCTGGCCCGGGAGTCGTACACCCTCGAGCGGGTCCGGCCCCTGTTCGCCGATCCGCGCCCGGATGTGCGCCGCCTGGCCGCGGCCGTCGGCCGCCACGAGATCGTCCGCTGGGGCGATCCGGCTTTGCTGTACGAGATCGCGGCCAGCCGGCATCGGGAGAGCCGCCAGCTGGCGGCCGAGGTGCTGCTGGCCATCGGGCAGCCGGACGCCGATCCGGCCCGCGTGCCGAGCAAGAAGTGGCTGACGGCCCAGGCGGTGTTCGCGCTGGCCGAGAGCCCGGTCAAGCCCGCCCGCGAGGTGGCTCTGACGATCGTGCGCCGGCACTACGAGATGCTCGGCGGCGCCGAGCGGCTCGCCTGGCTGATGGAGTCGCCCGACCGAGAGGTGCGGCTCTTCGCCGTGCGGCTGCTCTGGGAGCGCCACCGGCCGCGCCCTCTGCCCGAGGGCTGGCAGCCTCCCCGGACACCCGCCGAGGGGCTGGCGCCGGTGGGCGGCGAGCGATTTCGCTCGGACGAGGCCTTGCGGCTGTTCATGCGCACCGTGCTCTTCGGGCTGCCCCCCGGCCGCATGGAGCGCAGGGATGCGGCGGCCGGGCCCCTGCCCGATCGGCCCCTGCCGGCCAGCGTGGCCAAGCGCAGGCTGATCGGAGTGGTGCGGGACCTGGCGCTGGAGGAAGCGGACTTCGCCGCCATCGCGGTGCCGGTGCTCGGCGAGTTCATGCACTCGCGGGCCAAGGGCGAGTGGCAGGGCTGCCTGACGGCCCTGGCCCGGATCCGCCGCCGACATCCCTCGATGGAGGTCGGCTTTCCGGGCGCCTGATGGCGGGGTGACTTGATCGATCGAGATGGGAGGAGCCGTGGCAGCCGAGTTCGGACCTCATGTGGAGCGCTTGCTCGCGGTGGCTGGGTCGGAGAGCCGCCGGGTGGCCATCGGCGGACGCCGGGACGCCGAGGGCGTCAGCGCCAGCACCGTCTTCGTCCTCCAGCCGCTCGCGGACAAGGTCTTCGGCGCGGAGATCGAAGCCGAAGTGTGCAGCCTGGCCTTCCTGGCCGACGACCTGCTGGTCGCCGGCTGCGGCGACGGCCACCTGCGCGCATGGGACGCCCGGGGCGAGGGCCACCGGCAGCTTCTCGACCTGGCCGCGCACGGCGCGGCCGTGCTCGGTCTGGCGACGGACAGCCCGCAAACCCAGCTGGCCTCGGTGGACGAGGCCGGCGGCCTGCACGTCTACCGGCTGGCGGTCGAGCAGGGCAAGGCGCGGCTGGATCTCCTCTGGCGCCGGAGCCTGAGCGCCCGGCCGCTGCGCGCCGTGGCCATCGATCCCCCGGCGCGGATCGTGGCCGCCGCCGGCGACGACGGGATCATCCGCTGCCTGCCGCTCGCGCAGGGCGCGGACGCCGAGCTGCGCGAGATGCCCTGCGGCGAGGGCGGCATCGGCGCCCTTGCCATGACCGACGACGGACGCGTGGTGGCCGGCTGCGGCGACGGCTCGGTGCGGCTGTGCTACCTGCAGGGGGCCGTGGACGAGGAGCTGCGCTCCGGGGAGGCCGGCCACGCCCAGGCCGTGACCGGGCTGGTCTACGGTCCGGCCTTGCTCGACGAGGCAGGGCGGCCCTTGCCGCGGCGGCTGTTCTCGGTCGGCCGCGACGGCGCGCTCAAGGCCTGGCTGCTGGACAGCCGGCGAAAGCCTCGCACGCTGGAGCTCGCCAAGACGCCGCTTCACGCCGTGGCCTGGATGCCGGCCAGCGCCGGGGCGAAGGCCGAGCAGAAGGGCGGCCAGCTGATCGCGGTCGGCCACAACCGCAGGCTCTTCTACGTCGCGATCGACGAGAAGGCCGAGCTCGCCGACCGCGCGGACCGGATCGCCTCGCGCCTGGACGAGCTGGGCGAGCGCCTCAAGGCGAGCAGCCTCCAGGCGCGGGCGCAGGCGATCGAGGAGCTGGGCGCGCTGGCCGAGGACGACGCCCGCAAGATGCTCGACCGGACGCTGGACGCGGACGCCAAGCCCGAGCTGCGCAGCGCCGCGGCGGCGGCCATCGGAAAGAGCGGGCGGCGGCTGAGCAGGCCGGCGCTTCGCAAGGCGCTCGACGACAAGCAAAAGGAAGTGCGCGACGCGAGCCTGATGGCGCTGATCGCCATCGAGGGCGCGGACAGCCTGGCCCCGCTGCGCGCGGCCCTGGCCTCCGGCCACGCCGACACCCGGACGGACGCCCTGAAGCGGCTGCCCGCCCTGCGCCGGGTCTCCCCGCTGGTCCCGGGCCTGATCGCCGAGAAGCTCTCCGATCCGGCCGACGAGGTGCGCCTGGCCGCCCTGGACGCGCTGCGCGATCTCGAGGGCGCGGACAGCCTGGTGCCGATCCAGGTGGCCTTCGAGCGCGGGCCGGCCGACGTGCGATCCGAGGCCCTGCTGCGGCTGGGCACGGCCCGCAAGACGCGCGATCCCCAGGGCCGGCGCCTGCTGGAGGCGGCCCTGGACGACGAGGACGCCCGGGTGCGCGCCCTGGCGGTCCTGGTCTCGATCGCGGCCCGAGGTCGGCTGGCGGCCCGGCTGCGGGCCATCGATCCGGACATCGACACGGTGCTCGGCAAGATGGAGCAGAAGGGCCGCTTCGCGGACGAGGAGGCGGGCGAGGTCGATGAGGACGACCGCGAGCCGCTCTTCGCCGCGCTGGCGAGCCGCAACCCGGACACCGCCCTGCGCGGCGCGCGAGGCCTGGCGCTGCTCGGCGACGCGCGCGCTGCGGGCGCGCTGCTCCAGCTGAGCCGGGAGCCGGATCTCGGCATCCGGCGCGCTTCGGTCGAGGCCCTGTACACGGCGGCGCGGATCATGCCGGCCGACGAGCGGCTCAGCGGCCGGCTGGAGTGGCTGCTGGGAGACGAGGACGCCGAGCTGCGCGCCGCGGCGCTGGAGGCGCTGCGCATGCTGGACGAGCAGGAAGGCCCGGCCGGGCTGCTGCGCCACGCGGAGCGCGCGCTGCGCGCGAGCCGCGCCGACATCCGCCTGCAGGGCCTGCAGGTGCTGGTGAAGTTCGGCGGCCAGGGCGAGCACGCCGCGCACGAGGCGCTGGCCGCCCGGGCGGACGAGCTGCTCGGCCAGGCGCTCGACGACGAGGACGACAAGGTGCGCCACGAGGCCTTCCGCACCCTGTGGGCCTGGCACAGCGCATCGCCCGAGCTCCCGCTACGCCGGGCGGCCGGCTCAGCCCACGCGAGCATCCGCAAGACGGCGGTGGCCGAGCTGAAGAAGATCGATGCGTCCTGGGCCTCCGAGCTTCTGCTGCTGCTGATCGCGGACAGCTCGGCCGAGGTCGGCCTGGCGGCCTACGAGACCTTCTCAAAGGATGAGCAGAAGCGAAAGCGCGCCGACGTGCACCTGGCGGCCATGGGCTCCCCGCGGCCCGAGCTGCGCGCGGCGGGCTGCAAGGGCTGCCGCCACGCCGAGGTCGGAGAGCTGCGCGCGCGGCTGGTCGAGCTCGTCCGGGACGACAAGCCCGAGGTGCACATCGCGGCCATCGAGGCGATCGATCACCTGCTGCCCGACAACAAGGAGGCCTTCCACTTCGCCTTCGAGAGCATCTTCTACAACCTGCGGGTGCGGGCCGGAGAGCTGTGCGGCAAGCGCCGGGACCGCCGGGCCGTCGAGCCGATGAAGCAGCTGCTGACCATCCCGTCCACCAACTGGGATCGGCCCTCGGACGAGCTGCGCCGCCGGGCGGCCCGGGCGCTGGCCGATGTGGGCGATGCGGCCAGCATGCCGTTCTACATCGGCCTGCTGGACGAGGAGGATCCCCTCGTCCGGGAGATGGGCGCGCGCGGCCTGGCGACCGCCTGCCGGGCCGGGCGGATCCAGCCGCTCGTCGACGCGCTGAGCCACGCGGACCTGGCCGTGCGGAGCTGGGCGGCCGAGGGCCTGGCGCGGCTGGGAGACGAGCGCGCCGTGCCCGTGCTGACGGGCACCCTGAAGCACGAGCACCGGCCGATCCGCGTCGGCGCCGTGCTGTCCTTCGTGGCGCTGGGACCCGACGGGGTCCGGGGCTTGCTCCAGGGGCTCGAGGACGCCGATCGCGAGATCCAGGACCTGGCCTTCGCGATCATCGTCGCCCGCGACCTGGCCCTGGCCCGGGCGAAGCAGATGCCCGATCTACTGCTCGCGGCGCTCTCCTCGGCCCACCCGGAGATACGCTTCGCCGCCGCGCGCGTGCTCCAGGCTCGCACGGCGGGCGAGGAGATCGGTGCCTTCGCCCAGCAGCTGGTCGGACCGCGCAAGCCCGAGCGGGCCGCGGACATGAAGGACTGGCCGGAGGCGGCCCGGCAGCAGGCGCTGCTGAACGTGGTCGTCGCGACCCTGGCCAGCGATACCCCCGAGCGCAGGTACGCCGCCGCCCAGGTGCTGGCGCTGCGCAGCCAGCCCCAGGCTTTCTGGCGCGAGGCGGCGCGGCTGTCCGGCCCGGCGGCCGGCGCGAAGCCGGTCGTCCCCCACACGAACTGGGAGGAGGAGCAGCGCCAGCCGAGAAAGAAGGATTGGATCCGGCGCCTGCTCAGCGACGCGTCCCGGCCGGGCGGCGAGGACGCGGGCGGGGAGCGCCCCGCGACCGTGAAGGTGCTCGAGGTCCTGCGCTTCAAGAGCCAGCCGACCAGGCCCGGCGAGCCGGGCTTCGGCCAGCAGGATGTCGACCGGCTGGTCTTCGGGACCTATGCGGGCCTGGTGCGCCAGGCGCCGCCGCGAGGCGAGGCCGACGAGACGCACCGGGTGCGCCGCGACTGCATCGAGAGCCTGCGCGAGCTGGCCGGGCGCGAGTTCGTGGGCCGCGAGGCCGTGCTGCCGGTCCTCCGGCGCGCGCTGAGCGATCCGCACCACCTGGTGCGGCGCGCGGCGGTCTCGGCGCTCCGGGGGCTCTACCCGCAGGGCGCCCTGGACCCGCTGGGCCTGGCGCTCGAGGCGGACGCGGCCGACGTGGGCCGGGCGGCGCTCGACGAGCTCATCGCCATGGCCCAGGACGGCCAGGCGGCCGCCCGCGAGCTGGCCCTGGGCAGCCTGAACGCCCCCTGCGCCGAGCTGCGCGCGTATGCCCTGGGTGTGCTGGGGCGGCTTTTCCCGTCCGGCAGCATCGAGCCCTGGCTGCTGGCGCTCCGCAGCCAGCAGGCCGACGTGCGCCTGGCCGTGGTGGACCGGCTGGTCGACTCGCAGGACGAGCGGGTCACCGAGGCGCTGGGACGGGCCCTGGAGAGCGATCACGAGGACCTGCGCCTCAAGGCGGCGGTCAGCCTGGCGCACCGCGGGGACCTGCGGACCGTCGACGTCCTGGCCGGCTTCCTGCGGAGCGAGGACGCCCGCGTGGCCCAGCGGGCCACCGAGGCGCTCGTGGTCCTGGCCTCGACGCCCGGCGATCAGGACGCCAGGGCCCGCCGGGCGGCCTCCGGCTGCATCGCCGGCAGGCTCGAGGACGATCCGGACCAGACAGCCGATCGCTACAGCCTGCTGCGGGCCATGGCCCGGATCGGGGATCCGGCCGGCGACTCGGTCCTGCTCGGCCTGATGGAGCAGGGCGAGGACGCCGGGCTGCGCATGCAGGTGCTCGACACGCTGGTCGAGATCGCGCGCGACCGCGCCGCCGTGCCCCAGGTCTTTCCGGACGGCACGCGCCGCCAGCGTTACCGAGAGGCGCTTCTGCTCGGCTACATGGAGCGGGCGGCCGAGAGCGGCGACGCCGCGCTTCGCAAGCGGGCTGCGGCGCTGGCTTCCGACGTGGATGACGCCAAGGTCGAGGCCCTGCTGGCCAGCTTGATCGAGGACCGGGATGCGGAGGTGCGGGTGGCGGCTTGCGAGAGCCTGGCCTTCCGGGCCGAGTACGTCGAGGGCGCCAGCCTGGCCGCGCTCGAGGCCGCGGTCAAGGAGGGCCGCCGGGAGCTGGTGCTACCGGCTGCCCGGGGCCTGGCCAGCCGGCGCCGGCCCGAGGCCTTCCTGCCCCTGATGCTGGTGCTGAAGGCGGGCGAGCCGGCCGAGCGCGACCAGGCCGTGCTGTGGCTCGGCCGGCTGGGCGACCGGCGCGCGATGGAGGAGCTGCTGCCGCTCGCGGATCCGACCGCCGAGATCGCGGACGAGGACCGCGTCCTGGCCCCGGCCGCGGCCGAGGCTCTGGGCGCCATGCTGCCCTTCATCGAGGAGGCCGAGGAGCGCAAGCAGGCCCGGGAGACGGTCGAGCGGCTGGCGAGGACGGGCGATCGCAACGTGCGCCTGCGGGCCCTGACCGGGCTGCGGCGCGCGGGCGACGAGCGCAGCCGCACGCTGCTCGGCCAGATCGCCGGGGATGCTTACGAGGACGCCAGCGTGCGCTCTCGGGCGATCGCCGAGCTGGGCCTGCTGGGCAGCCCGGAGGCCGAGCCGGTCCTGGCGGAGGCGCTGGACGACTACCGGCTGCGCAACGAGGCCCTGGCCGCGCTGCGGCGCATCTTTCCCGAGGATCCCACCCGGGTCAGCCTGCTGGCCCTGCGCAGCCGCTACCACGACGTGAGCCAGCCGGCGGCCCAGTATCTGGCGCGCCGCGGCGACGCCGCCTCGCTGGTGGGGCGCTTCGCCAGCATCGAGCAGGCCGACGTGCGGCGCAGGCTGCGGATGGGTCTCGTCCGCCGGCAGGCGTGCCCGGCGCGCGAGCTCTCGCAGCTGCTTGGCGGAGACGAGGTCGCGGCCCGGGCCGAGGCCGCCTGGATGGCGGGCGCCTGCGGGGGCGAGGACCTGGCCGCGCCGGTGCTCGAGGCGCTGGAGCGCAGCGCCGGGCAGTGGCGGGCACTTCGCGCCCAGGCGGGCGCGGACGGCGAGAGGCTGGGCGCGCTGGAGGAGGCCTGGTTCGCTTGCCTGTGGGCTGCGCGCAGGCTGGGCGCGGACGCGGGCAGCCAGGCCGTCTCGGCGCTCGACGACGCGCAGGCGCCTCTCGCGGTGCGGCGCGAGGCGCTGAGGCTGCTCGAGGACAGCGGCGAGGCGCGGCACGCGGACGCGCTGCGGGCCTGCCTGAGCGATCCGCTGCCCGAGCTGCGGCAGGCTGCGGCGGCCGCGCTGGCCGCGCTGGCGCCCCAGCGGGCGGCCGAGATCCTCAAGGGCGCGACGGTGGCGGACACGGCCGCCATGGCGCCCATGGTGGCCGCGGCCCTGCCGGCGGCCGCCGGCGAGCTGCTCGAGCGGGATGCCACCCGGCGCCTGTCGCTGCCGGTCCTGCTCGGCCGCGCCCAGAGCGAGGAGCTGCTCGCCATGGCCGGCGACCGGCAGCGGGAGCAGAGCGCGCGCACGGCGGCCATCGACTCGCTAGGGCGCATGGGCGGCGCGCAGGCCGAGCAGGGCCTGCAGGCCATCCTGGACGCGGACGGCGAGGCCGAGACGGTGCGCAAGGCCGCGTTCCGGGCGCTGCGACGCGCCCAGCGCGGGCGGCAGCGGCGGGAGGCGATGCAGTCGAATGAGTGAGCGATACCGAAGAGGCGTCCGCGTGGCTGCCACGATGAGCGCCCCCTGGCCTCTCGAAGCATTGCGAAGAGCAAGCTATGAGGGCCGGGTTTTCGCTGTGAAGCAGCGATGGGAGATAGCCTGGGGCTTCAGCCCTGAGCCTTATACACAACTCAAAGCGCAAGGTAAGAATGGGCTTGGCACGCTCCGAGATCCGGGTTTTCGCTGCGAAGCAGCGATGGGAAATAGCCTGGGGCTTCAGCCCCAGGGAAGCGGAGAGGACATAATCATGCGCCCTGAAAGGGCGCGGCAATCTCGAGCCCTGTCCGAGACGCAGAGATGGCTGCGCCCCTCCAGGGCGCGAAAAC
>JAFGRB010000450.1 GCA_016935365.1 Deltaproteobacteria bacterium | reverse complement strand
CCGGAGAGCAGGCCGGGCCCGGAGAGCAGGCCGGGCCCGGAGAGCAGGCCGGGCCCGGAGAGCAGGCCGGGCCCGGAGAGCAGGCCGATCAAGCTGACGCGCCCGAGGCCTCCGAGTCCGGCGGGGAGGTCTCCGAGATCTCGGCGGACGAGGTCGAGTCCATCGACGAGGACATGATCGTCGAGGATCTCGACGATCTGCCGCCCAAGATCCCCAAGGTGCGGAAGTTCGTCAACGAGAAGGACATGGCCTTCGTGGAGCAGGCCTTCGACTCCATCAAGGAGGCCCGCGGAGCCCTGGCCGCCGAGGATCGCAAGGGAAAGAAAAAGGGCGCTCCCCGCGGAGGCCTGGAGGGCAAGCTCGACTTCCTGAGGGAGAAGCTCAAGCAGCGCGAGAGCCAGATCGCCCGCCTGGCCGAGATCTGGGAGGACAAGGAGCGGGAGTTCTCGGCCTACAACGAGAAGCTGCTCGACAAGGAGGTCGAGATCCAGGGCCTCAAGATGCGCGTCGAGGACCTGGAGCGCAAGCTGGACGAGGCCCGCCGGGACGCCGAGCAGCAGGCCCGGGAGTTCAAGGCATCGATCGACTCGCTGCTCGAGGAGAAGGTCGTCTCGGAGAACGACCTGATCCAGGTCGTGGCCGAGAAGGAAAAGCAGATCAACGACATGCGGGTCAGCCTGGCGCAGAAGGAGCGCGAGAAGGACGCCCTGGAAAAAGACCTGCTCACCAAGCTGCGGGCGGGCGAGGAGCAGTACGCCCTGCTGGGCGAGAAGCTGGCCAGCACCATCCAGGAAGCCTCGGGCCGGGAGCAGCACTTGCAGGAGGTCGTCTCGGGTCACGAGCTGACCATCGAGTCGAACGAGGAGCGGATCGAGAAGCTCGGCGGCGAGCTGGAGCAGGTCAAAGAGGACAAGGAGACGCTGGAGCGCGACCTCAAGGAGCGCCTGGCCGGTGCCGAGCAGCGGATCGCGGACCTCGAGCGGGATCTGCAGACGCTGGCCGAGGAGAAGGAGCGCGCAGAGAGGATCCTCAACGAGGGGCTCAGCGGCCAGATGGAGCGGGCCAACTCCCTCGAGGCGGAGCTCAACGAGCTGCGCGAGGCCAAGCTCGAGCAGGCGCGCAGCTTCGAGACGAAGCTCGCCGAGCGAGATGATCGGATCCAGTCGCTCGAGCAGGCGCAGAAGGCGCTGCAGATCGAGAAGGACGAGCAGCAGCAGCGCCTGGCGGCCAAGCTGGACGATCGAGAGTCGAAGATCGCCAGCCTGGAGGGCGATCTCGGCAAGCTGCGGCAGGCCAAAGAGGAGCAGGAGCAGCGGCTCAGCGAGCGCCTGGGCGAACGAGAGAGCAAGATGGAGAGCCTGGAGCGCGAGCTCAACGAGGCCCGCCAGCAGCTCATCCACACGAAGGACGACCTGGAGGTGCAGCTCAGGGACCGCCAGGAAGACATCCGGGATCTGGAACAGGAGCTGGTCGTCACCCGCAAGGACAAGGACGTCGCCCAGCGAGAAGTGGAGCGGCTCGTCCAGGATGCCAAGCTGCGGGTCGAGGACTACGACAAGCGGATCGCGGATCTGGAGCGCAGCAAGGCCGAGCGGGAAGAGGAGCTCAGCTCCAAGATGGCCGCTCTCGAGGAGTACCTCGAGGAGATGCGCAGGGAGCGCGAGGAGGCCCTCCAGGCGAGCGAGCGCGAGATCGCGGAGCGGGATCGTCAGATCGGCGAGCTCAAGGAGGAGCTCGATCTGGCGATCCGCGAGCGGGATGAGCGCATCGAGAATCTCCGGAGCGAGCTGGAGTCGGTCCGGACGGAGCGCAACGAGGCGCTGGGCAAGCGCGAGCAGGCCCTGACCGCCCACGAAGAAGAGCGAGCGCACTGGCAGGAGGATCGGGCGCTTCTGGAGCAGGAGATCGCCGCTCGCCAACAGCGGATCTCCGAGCTGGACCAGTCGCTGGCCGAGGAGCGGTCCTTGCGCGAGCGGCGCGAGGAGGAGCTCGCCAGGCAACGGACCGACGCCGAGGCCGCTGCTCGCAGCCACGAGGAGCTGAAGGCGGATCTCGAAGGACGTCTCGACGAGCGGGACGGGAGGATCATCGTCCTGGAAGGGGAACTCGGCGAGAGCCAGCAGAGTCTCCAGGAGATCGAGCGCGAGCTCGCCCAGCAGCGCCAGCTGAGCAGCGAGCGCATCGAGGAGCTCGAGACGATGCTCGGTGAGCGCGAGCATCGCCTCGCCGCGCTGGAGCAGGAGCTGGCTGCGCTGCGCACGAGCCTGGAATCGCAGCTCGAAAACACCCGGAAAGCAGCGGAGGAGTCCCGTCTCCGCCTGGAGCGCGAGATCGCCGAGCGAGACGAGCGGCTGTCGGGCATGCAGGCGGATCTGGCCAGGCTGACCACAGCGCACGAGAACGACCTGGAGCGGCAGAGCGAGATGGAGCTGGCATACGAGCGCATCCAGGGCGAGGCTGCGACCCGCGAGACGGAGCTGCAGGAGCAGCTGTCGGCGGCCAAGATGCGCGCCGGCGAGCTGGGCGACGATCTGACGCGCAGCCGGGAGCAGATGGAGTCCATGCGGGAGGACATCCGGCAGCGGATCGGGCTCTGGGAGTCCAAGCTGGCTTCCCTGAACGATCAGCTGACCGAGGCCCAGGAGCGGGAGAGCCAGCTCAAGCAGGAATACGATCAGCGCGAGCAGAGTCAGCACGTCATCTGGCAGGAACGCTTGCAGGAGGCCGAGCAGCTCGCCGAAAGCTCGCTGTCGCGAACGCAGGAGCTCGAGCAGGAGCTGCGCAAGTCCGGGCAGTCGCTGAAGGAGGCGGAGTCGCTTCGCGACCAGCTGGAAGAGCAGATGGGCGAGGCATCGCGCGAGCTGGGCAAGCTGCGCGCGGTGGCCGGGCAGTACGAGGAGGCCATGAACTCCGCCATCCGCGAGAAGGAGGAGCTCGAGCTGCGCTACATGCAGGAGATGGAGTCCAAGCAGGACTACTACATCAAGGAGCTCGAGCGGGTCCGCTCGTCGCACATCGCCGAGATGACGAGCATGAACCAGAACTACCTCCAGCGAGGCAAGGCGCTCAAGATCGCCGAGCTCGAGATCCAGCGACTCAAGGAGAAGATCGGCGAGCTCGAGAAGCGCCCCAAGAGCAGCGCCCCCAGGGCAGCCCAGCGGCATGCGCCGGGCTCGGGCGCGACGCTGCCGCCCGGCGGGGGCAGTGCCGAGCAGGAGGGTGACTTCGACATCGACCAGGCGCTGGTGGATCTAGAGGACAAGGATTGAGCTCCGAAGCCGAGCCCATCTCCAAGGCCGAGGAGTCGGCCTACGGCGTTCGAGTCCAGAAGCTGCGTTTCCTGGGTGGATGGCTGGGCTCCGCCATTCCCATGCTGGTCTTCATCGTGGCCGCGATCAGCCTGTGCGTCGTGCTGGCCGAGAAAGGCGCGCCCGACGAGTCGGGCCTCATCCTGGCGGTCGTGGCCGGCCTGGTGGTCGGGATGTTCTTCTGCCGGAATCCGTGGGCGGAGTACTGCCAGGCGATCTTCGACGGGATGAGCCAGCCCGTGGGCGTCATCGCGGTCATCTGCTGGGTGTGGGCCGGGATGTTCGCCAAGGTCCTGGCGGCCGGCGGCCTGGTGGAGGGCCTGGTCTGGCTGGGCGGCGCCACGGGCTTCTCGGGGGGCCTGTTCGCCATGGCCACCTTTCTGCTGGCGGCGCTGTTCGCGACGGCCGTGGGCACGGGCTACGGGACGACGATCGCCTTCTGCCAGCTGCTCTATCCGGCCGGGATGGTGCTGGGTGCGGATCCGATCATGCTCTTCGCCGCCATCCTCTCCGGTGCGGCCTTCGGCGACAACCTGGCGCCGGTATCCGATACGACCATCGTCTCGGCGGTCACCCAGGAGACCGACGTACCGGGCGTGGTGCGATCGCGCTTCAAGTATGCCGTCACCGCGGCCATCCCGGCCGCGCTGCTGTTCTTGCTCTTCGGCGGAGGCGGGCAGGTGGACGCCGCCCAGGCCGGCGTGCTGATCGGCAGGCTCGCCAACCCGGCCGGCCTGATCCTGCTCGTCCCCTTCGGGCTCGTCATCTACCTGGCGCTCTCGGGCCGCCACATCGTCGTATCCATCACCTGGGGCATCCTCGTGGCGATCGGCCTGATCCTCTTGTCCAACATCGGCTTCGTCGCCGATGTGCTCGGGGGGCCCCTGGCCGAGCCCGGCAAGCTGCTCTTCGTGGATGTCGAGGCCCGGGCCGTGACCGGCGCGCTGACCGACGGCATCAACGGCTTCGTGAAGATGAGCATCCTGATCCTCTTCATCGTGACCGCCGGCCACATCATGAACGTGGGCGGCGCGCTGGAGGGCATCAAGCGGGGCATGATGAAGATCGTCAAGACCTCGGTGCGCCGGGCCGAGCTGGTCATCGTCTCCACGGTCGCCGCGCTCAACGTCTTCATCACGGTCAACACGGCCGCCGAGATCGCGGCCGCGCCTTTCGTCAGGGACATGGGCAAGGCCTTCCGCCTGCATCCATACCGGCGGGCGAACTTCCTCGACGCGGTCAGCTCCGCTTTCGGCTACATCTTCCCCTGGTCCGGCGGGGTCTTGCTCGGCGTGGCCACGCTGCGGGACGTGTCGGCCCAGTATGCCTTCGTGGGTGCGCCACCGTCTCCGATGGACGTGTGGCCGTATGTCTTCCACGGCTGGCTGCTGGCGGCCGTCATGGCCGGCGCGGCGGCCACCGGGCTCGGGCGCAGGTACGCAGGCCCCGCCGGCGAGCCCCTCGTGCATCCGCCCGGTGAGGAGGGCTCCCGGACCGCCTGAGCTCGATTTGACCCGTTCTTTCCGAACGTGCTAAAATAATTGCCGCTTTTTGCCTCGATCCGGACGCCCGGCGCTTGCGGGTTTGGAGGCAGCACTCCGTGAGGCAGCCCATTCCATTCGGAAAGTACCTCCTTCTGGAGCGTATCAATGTCGGTGGAATGGCCGAGATCTTCCTGGCTCGCGTCCGGGGCATGGAGGCGTTCAGGCGCATCCTGGCCATCAAGAAGATCCTGCCCACCATGGCGGAGGACGAGGAGTTCATCGCCATGTTCGTGGACGAGGCGCGGATCGCGGCCGAGCTGTCCCACACGGGGATCGTCCAGATATTCGAGCTGGGCAAGTTCGAGGAAGACTACTACATCGCCATGGAGTTCATTCACGGCAAGGACCTGCGCTTCGTCCAGGAGCGCATGGCGCGTCGCGCCCAGCCCATCCAGGTCTCGCTGGCCGCCTTCGCGGCTTTCCGCATCCTCGAGGCGCTGGACTATGCCCACAGCAAGAAGGATCCGACCGGCAGGCCGCTGGGCATCATCCACCGCGACATCTCGCCACAGAACGTCATCCTCTCCTTCGACGGCGAGGTCAAGATCTGCGACTTCGGCATCGCCAAGGCGGCCAACCGCTCCCAGAAGACCCAGGCCGGCGTGCTCAAGGGCAAGTTCGGCTACATGAGCCCGGAGCAGGTCCGGGGCTTGCCCCTGGACGGGCGCAGCGACATCTTCACGGTCGGGACCCTCCTGTACGAGATGGTCACCCTGGAGCGGCTGTTCATGGGCGAGAGCGACTTCTCCACCCTGGAGAAGGTCCGCAACGCCGATGTCGTCCCGCCGTCGACCTACAATCGGGACGTGCCCGAGGAGCTCGAGGAGATCATCCTGCACGCCTTGACCCGGGACGTGGAGGACCGCTACCAGAACGCGGCCGAGATGAGCGAGGCGCTCCAGGCCTTCCTGGTTCGCAACAAGATGGTCACCGCGCGCGAGCTGTCCAGCTTCATCCGGGAGACCTTCCCGTCCGAGTACGACGCCGAGATGCGCCGGCTCGACGAGTACCAGAACCTGTCCGAGGCGGAGCTCTTCGGCGGGGAGGCGCCGGCAGCGGCATCGGTGCAGGCGGCCACCGAGGCCGAGCTCGACGGCAAGACCCTGATATTCGCCTCCAGCGAGGAGGCCCAGCGCATCTCGCCGCCGCCCATTCCGACCAAGAGCAAGGCTGTTCGGGTTGCGGACAAGCGGCGCGAGGAGGAGCGTCCGGCCGCCAAGGCGCGCCGGAAGCCGATCACGGGCCAGCAGCCGGCTGCTGCGCCCAGGCCGCTTGCAGCGCCCAGGCCGCCCCCGGCCGAGGACCTGCCCCCCTGGCAGCAGGCCGCAGAGCCGGAGCTGGGTGGGGCGAAGACCGTGATCCTCGATCAGCCCGAGGAGGTCAAGCCGGTCGCGGTCGCGGTCGCGGCCGCGGTGCCCGCGGCCGAGGGGCCGCTCGTCATGGACCGGGAGGTGACCCCGGTCGATGCGGTCATTCCGGGCAGGAAAAAGCCCTTCCTGGTGAGGGCGGCTCCCCTGCTGGCCCTCCTGCTCGTCCTGGTGTCGGGCTGGGCCGTCTTCGTCTCGTACCGGCTCTATGGCGCCGATCCGGCAGATCGACCGGCGACCTTCCGGCTGGTCACCCAGCCCTCGCGGGGCCTGATCGTCTTCGTGGACCAGGAGAAAGTGTCGACCGAGACACCCTACGCCACGACGGATCTCGCTCCGGGCGATCACCGGCTCAAGGTCATGCACAGCGACTACAAGACCTTCGAGCGGACCTTCCGCCTCGAGCCGGGCAACCATCTGGTGATGGACGCAAGCCTGGAGCAGGTCCGACTGCCGGCGTTCGGGGCTGGCGGGCGAGATCCGAAGCCCGAGAAGGGCCCGAACGCGGCTGGCGCGGGCTCGCCGGACGGCTCCGGGAAGCCTGCGCAGCCGGGCCCGGATGCCGGAAAGCAGCCACCGCCCAAGGCCGGATCCTTGCTGACGGTCAAGCCTCCCGAGCCGGCCAGGGCCAGCCTGCGGATCGAGTCGGATCCCGCTGGCGCCCGCGTGTGGCTGAACGGCAAGCGCGGCGGGGTGACGCCCGCGGATCTTTCCGGGCTCCAGCCGGGCAAGCGAATGCGCGTGATGGTCAAGCTCAAGGGATACAAGCCCGCGAGCAAGTCGGTGAAGCTGGAGCCAGGCAAGAACGAGGTCCACCTGGCCATGGCCAAGAAGGCCGGCGGCAGGCCGCCGCCACCGACCCCCCGGAAGGTCGAGTACGGTTACCTGATCGCCAACACGCGGCCGTGGTCCAAGGTCTACATCGACGGGAAGTTCTCGGGCCGCGAGACGCCGATCGCGCCCGATCAGAAGATCAAGATGAGCGCTGGAAGTCACAAGGTCAGCTTCGAGACCCCCGACGGAAAGCGGTTCGATTTCCAGGTCGAGATCGAGCCCGACAAGACGCTGAAGTTGATCAAGAGCCTGGAGTGACCATCTCGAGTGTGGTCAGGCGAGGAGGCGACATGGCCCTGAAGGACTACAGCGATTCCGATGATGCCCAGGCGGACGGCCAGAGGGTCTTCAATGAGTTCGACTGCCCCGACTGCAATGCGAACAACCCCTACGACGACGGGTTCGTGGACGGGGACGAGATTCGCTGTTACTACTGCGGCGCCGAGTACAAGGTCCGGGTCGTCGACGGCAAGTTGAGGCTCAAGATGATCTAGGCCTGAAACAAGCGCGTTGCGCTTGCTTCAGGCCTAATACCATCTCAGGGGGCTTTCGCAAAGCCCCCTCGCTGCTGGAAGT
>JAFGRB010000449.1 GCA_016935365.1 Deltaproteobacteria bacterium | reverse complement strand
GAGGCGCTCGTCGATGGCGAGCCGCTCGTCGGTGTCTGGTACGACCGGACGAAGGAGTACGAGGCCCGCCGTGCCAGGCAGGACTACAGACCCGAGGATTTCGCCACCCCCTATGAGGTCTCTTTGAGCCCCCTTCCGATCCTGGCAGACAGGAGCCCGGAGGAGCAGAGAGCCTGGTACCGGCAGATGGTCGAGGACATCGAGATTCAGACCCGCGTCAGGCTGAACAAGGAGAGACGCAACGCGATGGGCAGCAGCAAAGTGCTGCGCCAGCGCCCGCATCTGCGCCCAGCGAAGATCAAGCGCAGCCCCGCGCCGCTCTGTCACTGTGCGTCGATGGAGATGTGGATCGAGTTCC
The DNA here is from genome assembly GCA_016935365.1 of Deltaproteobacteria bacterium. Taxonomy (GTDB): domain Bacteria; phylum Myxococcota; class B64-G9; order B64-G9; family B64-G9; genus JAFGRB01. The sequence continues at coordinate 17,377 of JAFGRB010000449.1, read as the reverse complement.
GCGACAGCTACCGCTGGTTCGTCTCACTGTACCGGGAGGCGTCCCGGCGATTGCGGCGCGGTGAGAAAGACGTGGAGTTCCCAGAGAACTGCTTCATTCCAGCCCTGGGCTTCAACGCCTTGAGCCAGGCCCCAAGCTAAGCTTTCCCTATCTTCAAGCACGCATCGCATCCGGTAATCCCCTATGCCACGCTGCGAAAGCACTCCTCGCTCGATCGATTGCCCGCGCACGGCGTTGTATTCTTCCCTTCCCGTCTGCGGGAGGCAGCAGGCCAAAGTGGATGTTCATCGGCTCGAAAACGGCTGCCCCACACTGGCCACGCACGTGAGCCCAGAGTGCGCCCAGTGCGAAGTCTCTCGGCGGTGGTGCCATCTCAAGTCCCAATCGCTCGCAGGCGAGCAGGGCACCGACCCATAGGCCCATCGCAGCGCTTTCCACATAGCCCTCCACGCCCGTGATCTGACCAGCCAGCCTGACTCGGCTCTCGCCTTTTAGAGCGAAATGGTCATCGAGGACGTGTGGAGATTCCACGTAAAAGTTACGGTGTACTGCGCCGTACCGAAGGAAGCGTGCTTTTCTGAGCGCTGGAATCATGCGGAATACTGTTCTCTGGGCGGGCTGAGTCAGCTTGGTCTGGAAGCCCACGAGATTGTATGCAGTCCTGTCCTTGTTCTCGGCCCGCAGTTGAACAACAGCCCAGTGCCTCTCACCAGCGGCTGAAAGACCCACCGGCCGCATGGGACCGAAGGCCAGAGCATCCTCTCCACGCTCTGCCATCACCTCGACAGGCAAGCATCCCTCGTAGTAGTCCGGATCCTCGAAGTCATGCAGCGGTGTGGTGGGCGCAGCTCGCAAGGCCTCGACAAAGCGTCGATAGGTCGGCCTGTCCATCGGACAGTTGAGGTAATCGTCCTCGCCACCTTTACCCCAGCGAGATCCAAAAAAAGCAAGACTTCTATCGATGCTGCTCGCCTCGACGATGGGAGCAAGCGCATCGTAGAAAAACATGGCCGACTTCGTGCCTATTGCCCTGGCAATCCAGCCAGCCAGCGCCGGATCTGTCAGAGGGCCTGTTGCCAGAATCACGTCGCCGTCGGGCGGTGACTCGACACGCTGTCCGGCTCTCAGCTCAACGCCGTCACGTTCGAGCAACTCTGCTACCGCATCGCACAGCTCGCGACGGTCCACGGCTAAAGCCGAACCGGCTGGCACCCGGGCGCGATCGGCCGCCTCGAGCAGAATCGACCCCAACTGCCGGAGCTCCTGCTTTAGCAGACCGTGGGCCGTGGCCGGATCGTCTGACTTGAGGGAGTTGGAGCATACCAGCTCGGCCGGTCCGGGCAGCACATGGGCTGGCGAGTATGTCTGAGGCTTCATCTCGAGCAGAACGGGTCGCAACCCAAATCGAGCCAACTTTCGAGCGGCCTCGCAACCGGCTAGCCCGGCACCCACCACGAAGACGCTTCGATCGGCCAATCCCATCACCTCCCTTTGCTGAGGGCGTACACCATTCCCGGCCGGTGCTGAACAAGCCCCTCGAACTCCATCTTGAGGAGCAGTGCCGCCACTCTCCCCGACGACAGGCCGCTGCGCTCGACCAGCACGTCGATTGGGCTGGCACCCTCGCCGAGCAGCTCATACAGACGCCGCTCGTCGGGTTCGAGGTCCTGTGGTTCCAGCACGCTCGCTCTCTCTGGAGGGGCGAGATCGAGGCCCCGCTGGTCAGCGCGCAGGGCCAGAACGGAAAGAAGTTCCTCGGGGCTCTCGATGAGGGTGGCACCCTGGCGCAGCAGTTGGTGGGGGCCGGCGCTCAGGTCCTGGCCGGCGGGACCGGGTATGGCCATCACCCGCCGCCCCTGTCGAACGGCTGCTCGGGCCGTGATCAGGCTTCCGCTGTCAGAGCTTGCCCGCACCACGACCACGCCCTCGGCCAGGCCACTGATGAGCCGATTGCGCCTCGGGAAGTGGGCAGGACGGCCGGGCGTGCCGGGCGGGTACTCGCTGAGAAGCGCCCCTCTGGCTGCTACCCGCTCGAACAGTGCCCGGTTGCCTGCAGGATAGGCCACGTCCACACCCGTACCCAGCACGGCCACGGCCTGGCCACCGGCATCCAGGCAGGCCTGAAGGGCGGCCGTGTCCACGCCGGCAGCCCCGCCGCTCACCACGCAGACGCCCGCACGGGCCAGGCCTGCACCTACCCGCTCGGCCATCTCCATACCGTAGGCGTCGCAGCGGCGGGCGCCGATGACCGCCACCCGCGGAGGAGGTGGAATACGCCCGCGAAGATAGATCTTGAGAGGTGGAGAGGGGATGGTGCGCAGCAGCGCGGGAAAGCCCGGGCTCTGCGGCTCGAGCTCTGCGACCGCCGCTGCCCCGGATGCGTCCAGTTCGTCGGACACGCGCGCGTGCCTACTTCACGGCCATGTAGACCCGATCGCCCACGCGCACCTCGCGAATCGAGGCGATCACCATGCCGGTGCTGGCGTTCTCGCGGGTATCGATGACCATGATGCGGGCGTAGATCTCGGGCGGCACCTTGGGATCCCAGCGATTCTCCTCCTTGCCCGAGCCCGGCAAAAAGAGGCTGTCCTCCCTTCGGACCACGTCGAAGATGTTGCCCGCCTCGACGCCCTGCTTCGAGCCCTGGTCGAGGAAGACGATGTGGTGCTCGCCCAGGAGGGTGAGGCCCGAGATCTTGGAGCCGATCACGTAGCCCCGGAGCTCGACCCCGTTGGGCTTGGAGGCGATGTTCTTGGTGAAGTCGGGCAGCAGGGGACCGATCTTGTCGCCCCGCTCGATGGGCTCGAGCGAGGTGGTGATGATGGCCGTGACCGCCTCCTCGCCCACGTTGACCACGTGGCAGATGCCCAGCACCCGGATGTAGTAGCCGATGAAGCGCTCGGTGATCGGGTGGTAGATCTCCTCGATGCTGCGCATGATGGCGTACTTCTGGCCGACCTGGACCGCCGACCTGTCCTTGAAGTGGAGGTAGACCGGATCGAGCTCGGCCAAAAACTGGCGCTCGGAACGCGAGGCGTAGATCGAGCCCATCGCGTCGAGATCCTCCTTGGCGACGAAGGCGTTGCGCCGCAGGCGGATCTGCCCGCGGGGTACCTGGTAGGAAAGCCTGTCCGAGGAGGTAACCAGATTCTCGGGCACTAGCTCCTCCTCCACGTCGTCCGGCACCTCGTCGGGGATCTCGAACTCACCGCTGACCTCGAGGGTGTCCATCTGACCGGGCAGGGCGCCGGTCGGGTAGAAGCGCACCATCTGGCCCGGGTAGATCCAGTGCGGGTTGTAGATCTCCGGGTTGTAGGACCAGACCCGCGGCCAGTACCAGGGGTTGTTCAGGTAGCGCGCGCACAGGTCCCAGAGCGTGTCGCCCGGTGCCACCGTGTGCTCGGCCTGCGCCTCGGTCTGGCCTCCCTGGGCGGGAGTCGGGCGGATGCTGTCCGAGGCCTCGGGCGGCTTGACCTCCTGGGCGGTCGCTCCCGCGGCCAGCAAGAGGCTCAACGCGAGAGCGGGTATCGAGCGAAGACGCATGGTCGACCTCCTTCGACGGAAAACTAGCGAATCCTGCCCAACCTCCGGTTGGCCTCACCCGCCTGCTCGCTGCGCGGGTAGCTCTCGACCAGCTGGAGGTAGGTGCCCCGGGCCTCCCGGGTCCGGCCCGCATTCTCCTGGCAGCCTCCGGCCAGCAGCAAGGCCTCGGCGGCCCGGGGGCTCCGAGGGTACATCTCGGCCAGGGCCAAGAAGTCCTGCTCGGCCTTGGCCACCCGGCCGAGGGTCATGCGCGCGCTTCCCGCCAGGAAGAGCGCCTCGGACGTCAGCCGTGACTTGGGGTGCTCGTGCATGAAGGCGCTGAAGGCCCGGATCGCTGCTGCGAGCTGCCGTTTCTCGTACTGGACGTAGGCTCGATCGAAGGCCTCACGGGCCAGCGGATCTTCCTGCTCCTGCTCCTGCTCTTGCTCCTCGCCATCATCCGGATCGGCCCCGTCCGCAAGCTCGACCCCGCCCATCAGGCCCCGGCGCGCAGCCGCGTGGTCCACGGCCAGCCGCTCGCCCACGTCGTCCGGGTCCACATCGGGGAGACGGTCAGCAGCCGGCCGGCCTCGCCCTGTGTCCAGATCCCGGTTGGTCAGCATCAAAGGCTCGGACCTCCCGTCCGGACGCGCAGCCGGCTCGCGCCCTCGCATCGGCACGGCCTTCGGCACATGCCCGCGGGGCTGCGACGCCGCCGGGCTGTCGCCCCGCTCGCGCCTCAGCAGGTTGAGCTGGATCTGGACATCCTCGATCTGACGCTCCAGGCGCCGCTGGCTTCGGTGTAGATCCGCCACGTCCCGCTCGAGCATCCCGACCTGCCGGACGAGCTGATCGCGGGCCCCACAGGCCGCCAGGGCGGTCACCAGAAAGAGGCTGGAGAGGCGGGTGATCCTATTCATTTCAGTGACTTCGTTGCCACATTTAGTATAAACTTCAACTAAATTTTACTTAATTATGCCAGCCTGTCAAGAAAGCAGCCGCCGACCGGAGCATGATAGCAAGAAAGGCATCCGCTTGGCAAGGAAAGGCCCTGCTCAGGCCTTGGGCTAGAGCCGCTTGGGCAGCCAGATTCGAAAGCAGGCTCCGCTGCCGGGAGCGCTGTCCACCTCGATGCGCCCTCCGTGCTCATCGACGATCTTCTTCACCACGGCGAGCCCCAGACCCGTGCCCTCCTGCTTGCCGGAGGTGACGAAGTACTCGAAGAGGTTCTCCCGGACCTCCTCGGGGATGCCTGGACCGGTGTCCGAGAACGCGAAGCAGACTCCACCGTCCTCGTCCTCTACCCGGATTCTGAAATCGCCGCCCGCGGGCATGGCCTGGCAAGCGTTGCGGGTGATGTTGAAGATCAGCCGCCTGAGCTTGTTCTCGTCCACGCGCAGCGGCCCGCCGTAGCGATCCTCGATGTGCAGCTTCACACCCACGCTCTCCAGCTCCCGCTGGAGCAGCTCGCGCATGTCCTTGAGCAGGCCGTCGGTGTGCACCCGGTGGAGCAGCAGGGTGGTGTCACCCCGGGCGAAGGAGAGCAGCTCGCGGGTCATGTCGTTCATGAACTCGAACTGCCGCAAAATGACATCGGACTGCCGGGCTCGCTTGTCCGCATCCGGCTCCAGAGCCATCAGCTGCACGTAGCCCGAGATGATGGTCATGGGCGTTCGGAAGTCGTGGATGACACCCGACAGCGCCTGTCCGATGGAGCGCAGCCGCTCGTCCCGCTCGCACTGCTCGCGCTGCCTTCCGAGCTGGACCGCGGACACGGCCTGGCCGGCGATCAGGGTGGCCAGCTTCTCGTCCTCTGGCTCGAAGCCGCCCTGTATCTTGTTGAGCAGCTCGAGCGCACCGATGCGCTCGCCGCCGAGTGCCAGGGGAACCGCGAGCAGGCTACGTACCGGGAAATCAAGCTCAATCTCGATCTCTTTGAGGTGCCGCGGATCGTCGGATGGGGTGTTGACCAGGGCCGCCTCGCCGTGCTCGGCCACCCAGCCCACGACGCCCGCGCCGCGCGGCAGCCGCATGTGGCGGACCTCCTCCTCCCGGCCGCCCACCGCGGCCGTGAAGAGCAGCTCGCCGGTCTCCTCCGAGACCAGCAGGATCGAGCCCGCCTCGCAGCCGACCACGCCGACCGCCTGGCGCAGCAGCCGGGCCAGGATCTCCTCGGCCCGCAGCGCGGACGCGATCTCGACCTCCAGGCGGAAGAGGATGTCCAGCTCCTCGACCTTGCGGGCCAGCGCCTCCTGGGCCTCGACCAGCTCGATGTTCTTGGACAGCACGTTCAGGACGAGCTGGGCGTTCTCGATGGCGATGCTGATCTGCGATCCCAGCGCCCCGAGCAGCTTCTCGTCCTCGACCGTGAAATGCCCGCCCCTCTTGTTGAGCGTCTGGACCGCCCCCAGCACATCGCCCTGCTTGCCCCGCAGCGGTACGCACAGCAGGCTGTGGGTCTTGTAGCCGGTGACGCGGTCCACGTCGGGGTTGAACCGCTCGTCCCGATAGGCGTCCTTGATGTTGATCGGCTTGCCGCTCCGGGCCACCCAGCCGGCGATGCCCCTGTCCAGCGGCATGCGGATCTCCTGGATCTCGTCCCCCTCGGCCACCTTCGACCAGATCTCCTCCCGCTCGGGATCGACGAGGAAGATGGTCGTCCGATCCGCCTCCATCAGCTCGGTCACCCGGGGCACCACCCTGGCGAGCAGCTCGCCCAGGTCGTGGATGGCCGTCAGGTTGCGCCCCACGTCGCTCATGGCCTGGATGCGGCTCTCGGCTCGCCTGAGTGCGCTCTGAAGCCCCTCTTCGCTCTCGCTCATCTCAGTGGACCTCGGCCCAGCTGTCGCCGACCCCCACGTCGACGGTCAGGGGGACGTCCAGCTCGGCGGCATGCTCCATCTTGTCCCGAACCAGCTTCTCCAGCAAGTCCAGCTCCCCGTCGGGCGCCTCGAAGATCAGCTCGTCGTGGACCTGGAGGATCATCCGCGTCTTCAGCCCGCCCTCGGCGAGCGCGGCGCGGATCGCCAGCATGGCCCGCTTGATGATGTCCGCAGCCGTGCCCTGGATGGGTGTGTTCTGGGCGATGCGCTCCGCGTTGCTGCGGGCGTTGAAGTTGCGGCTGTGGATGTCCGGCAGGAATCGGCGCCGGCCGAAGAGCGTGAAGACGCAGCGCTCGGCCCGGGCCTGCTGGTGGATGCGCTCGATCCACCCGTAGATCCCGGGGTGCTGCTCTCGGTGGCTCGAGAGGATCGCCTCGGCGTCGTCACGGCCGATGCGCAGCTGGCGCGCCAGGGCGAAAGCGCTCTGGCCGTAGACGATGCCGAAGTTGACCGCCTTGGCCCGCGTGCGCATCTCGCTGGTCACCTTGGCGAGCGGCACCCCGAAGACCCTCGACGCCGTCCGGGCGTGCACGTCCTCGCCGCTGCGGAACGAGTCCAGCAGGGCCTCGTCCGCGCTCAGATGGGCCAGGATCCGCAGCTCCACCTGCGAGTAATCCGCGCTCAGGAGCTTGAAGCCCACCGGCGCCACGAACGCCTCGCGGATGCGCCGGCCGGTGGGCGTGCGGACCGGGATGTTCTGGAGGTTGGGATCCGAGGACGAGAGCCGCCCGGTGGCGGCCACCGTCTGGTGGAAGCTCGTGTGGATCCGGCCGGTCTGCGGATGGATCATCTGCGGCAAGACGTCCGCATAGGTGGACTTCAGCTTGGCCAGCTGCCGGTACTCGAGGATCTCCGCGGGCAGCTCGTGCTCGGCGGCCAGCTCCTCGAGCACGCTCTGGTCGGTCGAGGGGCCCGACTTGGTGCGCTTGACCACCGGCAGCTCGAGCTCCTCGAAGAGGATCACCCGGAGCTGGGTCGGCGAGTTGACGTTGAAGTCGTGGCCGGCCAGCTCGTGGATGCGCGCCTCGATGCGCTGCATGTCCGCCTCGAGCTCGGCCGAGAGCCGCTGCAGCCGCTGCCGGTCGACCAGCACGCCGGCCTGCTCCATGTCCATCAGGACCCGGATGAGCGGCAGCTCGAGCTCGCGAAACAGCGCCGTCAGCCCGGCCTTGTCCAGCCTGGGCAGGAGCATCTTGCACAGCCGGAACGCCACGTCCGCGTCCTCGCCCGCGTACTCGGTGGCGCGCTCCACGCTGACCTCGGCGAAGGGGATCTCGTCCTTTCCCTTCCCGGTCACGTCCGCGTATGCGATCGTGGTGTGGCCCAGCAGGTCGCGGGCCAGGTAGTCCAGGCCGTGGTTGGGCCGCTCGGGATCGAGCATGTAGGAGATGAGCATCGAGTCGGCGGCGATCGGACCCAGCTCCAGCCCGTGCCGGCGGAGGATCAAGGCGTCGTACTTGAGGTTCTGCCCGTAGCGCGCGATCCGCTCCTCGCACAGCACCGGCCTCAGCAGCTCGAGCGCCGCCTGCAGGTCGATCTGCTCCTGGGCCCCGTCGCCGGTGTGGCGCACGGGCAGGTAGGCCGCCTCGCCCTCGGCCGGGCACAGGGCGATGCCGACGATGCCCGCCCGCATGGAGGCGAGCGAGTCGGTCTCCAGGTCGAGCGCCAGCTCGCCCGTCTGCCGGATCCGCGCGACCAGCCGCTCCAGGTCGGCCGGCGTGTGGATGCTGCGGTAGGCGCGGGTGTCGATGCTGCGCTTGCCGACCAGCTCGCGCCGCAGCCCCATGAACTCCATCTCGGCCAGGAAGGCGTCCAGCTCGTCCAGGTCGGGCGGCTTGCGGGCCAGGTCGTCGATGGACAGCCCGAGCTCGACGTCGGTCGCGATGGTGGCCAGCCGCTTCGAAAGGCGGGCCAGCTCGGCGTGCTCGAGGAGCCGCTCGCGGAGCTTGGTCGGGCGCATGTTCTTGGCCGCGGCCAGCACGGCCTCGAGGTCCGGGTGCTCGCCGAGCAGCTTGGCGGCCGTCTTCTGCCCGACCCCCTTGATGCCCGGGATGTTGTCCGAGCTGTCGCCCATCAGCCCCAGCAGGTCGCAGACCTGCCCGGGGGCGACGCCCAGCTTGTCCCGCACGCCGTCCGCGTCGTAGCGCCGCTCCTTCATGGGATCGAGCATGCAGACCTCGTCGCCCACGAGCTGCATCAGGTCCTTGTCCCCGCTGACGATGACCACCTCGAAGCCGCGCTCCAGAGCCCGCCCGGCCAGCGTGCCGATGAGATCGTCCGCCTCGTAGCCGGCCTTCTCGATCATCGGCAGGTTCAGCGCGCGGATGGCCCGGCGCACCAGCTCGAACTGCACCGCGAGGTCCTCGGGCGGCGGCGGACGGTTTGCCTTGTAGTCCGGGTAGGTCTCGTGGCGGAAGGTCTTGCCCGGCGCGTCCATGACCACCACGACGTGGCCGGGATCCTCGTCCTCGAGCAGCTTGAGCAGCATGCGCGTGACGCCGAAGACCGCGTTGGTGGGGGTGCCGGCGCTGTTGGACAGGTGCTGGATGGCGTGGTAGGCGCGGAAGACATAGGCGCTGCCGTCGATGAGGTAGACCGCGGAGTGAGGCTTTGGGGGCATAGGGGCAAGGTACTTTCGAGCCCCACCGGCTGTCAATAGGCCGGCCCCGGGCAGCCGTTTGGATTGAACGCGGAAGCGCGATTGCGTATACTCGCATTCCGTGCGGGAGGTCAGATGAGCAAGAGACGGATCGACATGCGGGGCCGGCCGAGCCCCGAGCCGGTCACGGCCACCATCCGGGCGCTGCACGAGGACCCGGGCCTGATGGAGCTGACCGTGATCTGCGACAACGCCGGCCAGGCCGAGAACGTCCGCCGGGCCGCCACCCGGCTGAACACCGACGCCAAGGTGGTCCAGCCCAACCCGACCGACTACCACGTGGCCATCACGCGCGAGGCCGAGGACGGCGAGGGCGCCGCGGCCTCCCGGCGAGCCCCGCAGCTCCACGTGGCCGTGCTGCTGACCTCCGAGCGCTTCAGCGGCGGCGACGAGGAGCTGGGCGCGAGCCTGATGCGCTCCTTCATCGCCAGCCTCGGCAGCGGCGCCCCGAAAATCTCCTGGCTGCTGCTCTTCCACAGCGCGGTCAGGCTGGCGTGCGAGGGCTCCGCGCTGCTCGACGACATCCGCGTGCTCGCCGGGCAGGGCGTGGAGATCTACGCCGAGGACACGAGCCTGAAGCACCACGCTCTGGACGGCGCGCTGCACGTCGGCAAGCCGATCAGCATGTCCGAGGCGGTCTCCATCCTGGCGGCGGCCGACAACGTGATCCGGCCCTGACGCCGCGGGGCTCAGGCGCGCGAACTACAGTTTTTCCGGCATTGGTTGTAGACTGGACTCCTGGCCGGGTTGGAGCCCTCAGGCGTCCGACCCCGGAAGATGGGAGATGAGCCATGATGAGAGCGATGCATGCGATCTCGGCGGTCCTGCTGGCGGCGGGCTGGCTGGGCTGCGGCGGCGGCGAGCTCGACGACTGGGGCTGCCACTCCGACGCGGACTGCAAGCACGGCCGGATCTGCGTGGACGGTCGCTGCCAGGACGAATCGGCACGCTGCCAGACCGATGCGGACTGCAACGCCGGCGAGACCTGCTTCGGCGGCCTGTGCACGGTCTGCGACCAGGACGGCGACGGCGTCCTCGGCGCCCAGTGCCACGGCGGCGACTGCGACGACGGAAACGGCGGGGTCCACCCGGGGGCGGACGAGCTGTGCGGCGACGATCTCGACAACGACTGCGACGGCGTGACGGATCCGGCCTCGCTGTGCGACGCGCGATGCGCCGGCGTGACCTGCCCCGACGGCTACGCCTGTGATCCGGACACCGGCGACTGCGTGCCGATCTGCACGCCGCGCTGCGCGGGCCGGGAGTGCGGGCCGGACGGCTGCGGCGGCAGCTGCGGCACCTGCCAGACCGGCGAGCGCTGCAACGGCGACGGGCAGTGCGTGTCGGGCTGCGTGGACCGCTGCCAGGCGGGCGAGAAGGCCTGCGCGGGCAACGCGGTCGTCGAGTGCGTCGACACCGACAACGACGGCTGCGTGGAGTGGGGCACGCCGTCGCCGTGCGCCGACGGCCAGACCTGCCGGGATGGGCGCTGCACCTCCTGCGTGCCCGACTGCGTCGGCCGGGAGTGCGGCCCGGACGGCTGCGGCGGCAGCTGCGGCACATGCCCGTCCGACCAGCGCTGCGATCAGACATCGGGCCAGTGCGTGGGCGGCTGCACCGACGAGTGCTTCTGGGGGGAGTCCCGCTGCGTGGATCCCTTCTCCTACCAGGAGTGCGGCGACTGGGACGAGGATCCGTGCACCGAGTTCGGCGAGGTGTATCGCTGCCCGGACGACGCGCCCTGCGATCCCGAAACCGGGTACTGCCTGGTGACCTGCGAGGACGAGTGCTGGTGGGGCGAGAGCTACTGCGTCGACGAGATGGGTTACGTCGAGTGCGGGCCCTGGGACGGCGATCCCTGCCTGGAGTTCGGCCCCCGGCTGGAGTGCCCGGAGGGCTCCTTCTGCGACTGGAACACGGGCCGCTGCGACGGCGCCTGCGAGGACGAGTGCTGGTGGGGCGAGAGCTACTGCCTCGACGAGTGGCTGTACGTCGAGTGCGCCGACTGGGACGGGGACGGCTGCGCCGAGTTCGGCCAGCCCATGGAGTGCCCGCCCGACGCGCCCTGCGATCCGATGATCGGCCGCTGCTACGACTCCTGCTGGGACGAGTGCTGGTGGGGCGAGAGCTACTGCATCGACGAGATGCGCTACGTCGAGTGCGGCGACTGGGACAACGACGCCTGCCTGGAGTTCGGCCCGCCCATGTACTGCGACGACGACTCCTGGTGCGACTGGGAGACCGGCCGCTGCGTGGGCAGCTGCGTGAACGAGTGCTGGTGGGGCGACTTCCGCTGCGAGAGCCAGCGCGCCTACGTCTACTGCGGGGACTTCGACGGCGACGGCTGCCTGGAGTGGTCGCCGCGCGAGCGCTGCCCGCAGGGCACCTTCTGCTCCGAGGACGCCGGCGGCTGCGTGGAGGAGACCTGCCGCGACGAGTGCCAGCTCGGCGAGGCGTACTGCATGGACGACTGGAGCTACGTGGAGTGCGGCTGGTGGGATTCGGATCCCTGCCTGGAGTTCGGCCCGGTCTTCGACTGCCCGCCCGACGAGCCCTGCGACTGGTGGACGGGCCGCTGCGGGGGCTGCACGCCGATGACCTGCGATCAGATGAACCGCCAGTGCGGCTGGTGGGACGACGGCTGCGGGCAGCGGATCAACTGCGGCAGCTGCGACGCGGGCTACTACTGCAGCGCGCAGGGCCGCTGCGTGCCCGACGACGTCCACGAGGGCGCCGGCGATCCCTGCGGCTGGTGGGAGCCCTGCCCGGACGACTGGCGGGCGGCCTACAACTGCGTCGAGTACCCGGGCCAGATGGACGGCTTCTGCTCCTTCCCGTGCACCGGCGACGACGACTGCCAGAACGAGTTCCCCGGCGGCTGCTGCCGCGAGATCGCGCCGGGCAGGCGCATCTGCGTCTATGCCGAGTACTGCCAGCCCCAGGGGCCGGGCTACCTCGAGCCGTGCACGGCCAGCGGCATGTGCGACATCGACATGTTCTGCGTCGAGCCGGGCGGCGGCTCGGAGCCGGTCTGCTTCTTGTCCTGCGACCGGGCCATGGGCCTGTGCCCGGGCAACGGGCAGTGCTACGCCTTCGACGAGGGCGCCGCGGTCGGGTTGTGCATCCCGGCGGGCAACGGCCTGTTCTCCGATCCCTGCACGCTGATCGAGGGCTGCGTGGCCGGGCTCATGTGCCTGCAGCTCGACGAGGAGCACCCCGGCTACTGCAACCACCTGTGCTCGGACTGGCTGCCCTGCGGCAACGGCTTCGACTGCATCCTGGACGACGGCTCGGGCGGGACGTGGTGCGCGATGCTCTGCGACTCGAACTACGAATGCGAGCGCCTGGGCGACTGGGAGTGCGTCGATCCCTGGAGCGTCGGGGTCAGCGTCTGCCTACCGCTGCCGTACTGAGACAAGCCTGCGAGATCACCATCGCTCGTCCGTCTCGTGCCGACTCGCCCCGCTCCCTGGCTGCCTGGTCGATCTTCCGCAGCAGCTCTTCGTCGACGGCGATGGATGTCCTGAGCGTGGCCATGTCCGTTCCTTGTAAGCAGATTGGAGCACTATAACGAATAACACGATCCACACCCTGGCACGCCAGAACGTGCACAGCCACCCTACTCGGCTCTTGCTTGCATAATATATTATGCGTAAAATAATAAGCATGAACCTGAGCGAGCACTGCAAGCGCCTGCGGCAGGCCCTGGGGCTCAGCCAGGCCGAGCTGGGCCGACTCTGCGGCCTGAGCCTGCCCAGCATCCAGAACATCGAGGCGGGCAGGGCCAACCCCTCGCTGTCCAGCCTGGAGAAGCTGCTCGACGCCCTGGGGCACCGGCTGCAGATCGACATGCAGGCGATGGACTGGGACCTGCTGGCGAGCCTGGGCGCACCGCTGTCCTCCTCGCGAAGCCGCGCGGGGCATCGCCGGCCGAGCGGGCTCTTGCGCAGCCTCCGGCTGGCCCTGCTCGCGCTCTCGGCGCCGGGCGACGAGCCCGACAGGCAGCGAAAGCAGGACTGCGTGCAGGCCTTGCTGCTGGCATTGAAGCTGCACTTCCCGTCGTTCTACCGCCGGCACTTCGAGGCCTCGCCCCTGGCCCGGGAGCAGCTCGCCCGGGCCGGCGCCCGGGCTGTCAGGCTCGAGCGCATCGCCGTGCGCGCCCTTGCGGAGTACCTGTGAGAGCCATCGATTCCGAGCTGCTGACGGAGTTCTTGAAGCTGGCCGGGGAGCGCCTGGAGGGAGACTGGGTGCTCTTGGGCGGCACGGTGCTGCCCGCGCTGGGCATCGGGGATCGGGTCACGCTGGACATCGACATCGCCGGGCCGCCGGGCGGCGGGCAGGAGCAGCTGCTCGCCGTGATGGAGATCGCAGAGGATCTCGGCCTGCCGGCCGAGGCCGTCAACCCGGCCGCGGCCTTCTTCCTGCAGCGGATCCGGGGCTGGCAGAAGCACCTGGTCCTGCTGCACCGCGGCGCCGGCGCCCGCATTCACCGGCCGGATGCGACCCTCTTCCTGCTCCTCAAGCTCCGGCGCCTGAGCGAGGCGGACCTGTCGGACTGCCTCGCGATGCTGCGCTTTGCACGGCGCGAAGGCGAGCGGCTGGACCGCGCCCGGGTCCGCAGGGCTCTTTCCTCCGAGGCCGAGAAGGTGCACTCGCCCGGCTGGCACCAGCGCGCCGAGATCCTCGTACAGGCTCTAAAAACCTGATGTTTTTTTCACATGGTCCCTGAGCTGTGTCATGACAGATTGATTGACTACTTCAGATTATCATGATAATTTGAATCAGTGTTTGAACGTGTCATCCAGCTTCCCGGCGTGGATGAGGAGACCTTCTTCCTCTGGGGCCCCCGCCAGACAGGCAAGACGACCCTGCTCCGGGCGCGCTACCCCGATTCGCTGTGGATCGATCTTCTCAAGGCGGAGGAGTACCGCCGCTACATCGAACACCCCGAATGGCTGCGCCAGGAGATCGACAAGCTCGGAGTGAGTCCGCACGTCGTGATCGACGAGGTGCAGAAAGTGCCGCATCTGCTGGACGAGGTGCACTGGCTGATAGAGAACCGCGGCATGCGCTTCGCGCTGTGCGGGTCCAGCGCCCGCAAGGTGCGGCGGGGCCACGCGAACCTGCTCGGCGGCCGCGCGATCCGCCGCGAGCTCTTCGGCCTGACCTCTGCCGAGCTCGGAGAGGACTTCGAACTGGACCGCCTGCTGAACCACGGCGCCTTGCCCAGGCATTATCTCTCGGATCGCCCGCATCGCCTGCTAGACGCCTATGTGTCGGGCTATCTCAAGGAAGAGGTAGCAGCCGAGGGTCTGGTGCGCAGGCTTCCGACCTTCTCTGCCTTCCTCGAGGTGGCCGCCCTGTCGGATACCGAGCTGGTCAACTTCTCGAGCATCGCTCGGGAGTGCGGCGTGTCCAACCAGACCATTCGAGCCTATTTCCAGATACTGGAAGACACCCTGCTGGCGACCTGGCTGCCAGCCTATCAAAAGCGACCCAAGCGCCGGGTCATCCGCTCGCCGAAGTTCTACTTCAATGACCTCGGCGTCGTGAACTTCCTCGCCAGACGAGGCGAGCTGCGCCAGGGATCCGAGCTGTACGGCAAGGCGTTCGAGAGCTGGTGCCTGCACGAGCTGCGCGCCTACAATGCGTATACAGAAGCCTATGCCGAGCTGAGCTACTGGCGTCTCGCGAGCGGCATCGAGGTCGACTTCATCATCAACCACATGCAGGTCGCCATCGAGGCCAAGTCCGCGCGCAAGATCCAATCGGATCACCTCAAGGGTCTCCGCCACCTCCGCGAGGACCATCCCGAGCTGGGCCGCTGCGTCCTTTTGTGCCTGGAGGACAAGGCCCGCAAGACACCCGACGGCATCGAGATCCTCCCGGCGGCCGACTTCGCGCGCCGCCTCTGGGATGGCGAGATCTTCTAGCCCGGGGGTAAGCGTTCAGGGGGTGGTAAACCACCCCCTGAGTGCTTACCCCCGGGCCAGGTCTTTGGCCAGAGACTCGACCCCGTCCACGGTCAGCGGGAACATGTCGAAGATCTGCTGCACGATGCACACCGAGGGCGCCTCCCACATGCGCTCCCGCATGGGGTTGAGCCAGGCCGTGCGCCGGAAGTGGGCGGCGAGCTTCTTCAGGTAGACCACCCCCGGCTCCTCGTTGCGGTCCTCCCACTGGATCGCTCCGTGGCGGTCCAGCAGCTCGCCGGGGTACATGAAGGCGTCGCCCACCAGCACCAGGCGGCAGTCGCGATCGAAGCGCCGGATCAGATCGCGAAGCGGCACGGCCTTGATGAAGGCGGCGTCCTCGTAGACGTGATCGTAGACGCAGTTGTGGAAGTAGACGAACTCGAAGCGCTTGAAGTGCCGGGCCGCGTGCGCGGCAGAGAAGAGCACGTCGACCAGGTGGCGGTAGGGCTCCATCGAGCCGCCCACGTCCATGGCCATGAGCAGGCTCAAGTTGTTGGCCCGCGGCGGCCGGAAGACCAGCTCCAGCTCGCCGGCCTGGCGGGCGGTGCGGTCGATCGTGCCGTCGATGTCCAGCTCCTCGGCCTGGCCCTCGCGCTTGAGCGAGCGCAGCTTCTTGAGCGCCACGCCGAGCTGGCGGGTGTCGAGCACCAGGTCGCGCCGGTGCTCGCGGTAGCGGCGCTCGGCCGCCACCTGGACCGCCGAGCCGAGCCGGTGCTGGCCGCCCACCCGGATGCCGCCCGGGTGGTAGCCGCCGTGGCCGAAGGCCGAGGTGCCGCCCGTGCCGATCCAGTAGTCGCCGCCGTCGTGGCGCTCCTTCTGCTCCTGCAGGCGGCGCTCGAGCTCGGCCCGCAGGGCCTCCACGTCCACCTGGTCCAGCAGGCGGCGGAGCTCGGGGTCGATCGGGTAGGGCGGGATGGGCTGCGAAAGCCAGTCCATCACCTCGCGCTCGATGGCCGGCACGAAGTCGGCCGCGCCCTCGAAGTGGGCCGCGAAGCACAGGTCGAAGTCGTCGAGCTCGCTCTCGTCCTTGACGAGCACCGCCCGGGCGAGCGAGTAGAAGCCGATCATCGACGATCCGTGCAGGCCCTTGGCCAGGCCCTCCACCACGGTCATCCACTGCTGGGGGGTGACCTTCAGGCCCCGGTCGCGGAGCCGGAAGAAGAAGGACAGAAAGAGCCCCGCCCCGTCCGATGCTGCGCGAGATACCGCCTGCATGCCCGCGATCACCTGCCCCGCCACATGTTGCGCGTCCGGGGAGGCCGGCCCGCCTCGCGCGCCACGACCTCCTCGTCCTCGGGCTTCTTCACCAGCGCGCCGAGGAAGGGGATCTCCTTCGACACCTTGTCGGGCGGGATGCCGGCCGCGATCAGGGCGCCGATCCAGTCGACGAGCTCCGAGGTCGAGGGCCGCTTGCGAAGCCCGTGCAGGTCGCGCAGCCAGTAGAAGCGCTCCAGCGCCTGGGCGAGCAGCTTCTTGTCGAGCGCGGGGTGGTGCACGCGCACGATCTCGGCCATCAGCTCGGCGTCCGGGAACTGGATGTAGTGGAAGATGCAGCGCCGGAGGAAGGCGTCCGGGAGCTCCTTCTCGGCGTTGGAGGTGATGATCACCAGCGGCCGCTGCCTGGCCCGGTGGCGGTCGCCCGTCTCCACGACCGTGAACTCCATCTCGTCCAGCTCGTGCAGCAGGTCGTTGGGGAACTCCAGGTCGGCCTTGTCGATCTCGTCGATCAGCAGCACGACCTGCCCGTCCGCGGTCAGCGCCCGGCCGAGCGGCCCGAGCCGGATGTACTGCCGGATGTCCGAGACGTCCTTGTCGCCGAAGCGGCTGTCCTGCAGGCGCTGGACCGTGTCGTAGACGTACAGCCCGTCGGCCGCCTTGGAGGTGGACTTGACGTTCCAGACGATCAGATCGAGCCCCAGGTCCTCTGCCACCGCGTGGGCGAGCAGCGTCTTGCCCGTGCCCGGCTCGCCCTTGACCAGCAGCGGCCGCTCGAGCGCTGCCGCCACGTTGACCGCGTGGCGCAGCTCGGCCGAGGTGATGTAGCGCTTGGTTCCGGAAAAGCGATCGAATTCTTTCTCCAAACCCGCCTCCGTCTCCGGCCGCCCGCAGCGGCGGCCCGATTGTGAGCATAGCACCTCGGATCCGCGCGGATCAACCCAAGGCGCGCCGCAGTCGGGGAAGACGCAGTGATGGTCCCGGCAGACCACCTCGGTGGGCACTTGGTCCTTACGCGCTCACCAGAATGGACCCGATAATCCCCTCATCACCGCGTCATCAGCGCGAACACGCCCCAGCCCAGGTATTCACGCGTGTAAGCGGCGTAGCGCTCGGGTTCCGAG
>JAFGRB010000448.1 GCA_016935365.1 Deltaproteobacteria bacterium | reverse complement strand
TTTCATATCTCGCCCCGTTGGGGCTTTGACCCATCGGACATCGGTTGCGGAGATCGAGAGGACCAGATAATTCACTCTGACTGTGTGCGGCGCGGAGTGCCTCGACAGGCGCATCCAGACGAGGCAATCAGCGCGAACCCGCTACATTACGGGAAATCGAGAGGCCCGGTTTTTTTCATGTCACTCCCTCCGCATTGGGGTAGCATTCGTGTCGTGAAGCGGGTCTGGATCCACACGCTCGGCTGCAAGGTCAATCTGGCAGACTCGGCAGAGGTCGTGCAGCGGCTCGATCCGGCAGAGTTCGAGATCGTGTCACGACCCGAGCGGGCCGAACTCGGCCTCTTGCAGACCTGCGCCGTGACCCACAAGGCGGACCGGGATGTCCGCAAGATCCTCGGCCGCCTACACCGGACCTGCCCGGATCTTTCCATCGTGGTCGCGGGTTGTGGAGCAGTACTGCACGCCGATCGGCTGGCGCGTGCCTTCCCCTCCCTCTACCTGATCGTCCCCGAAGCAGGGCAGCCAGAGCGCTGCGCGGTCGCTCTCGGGGGTGCAATCCGGCGCCTTCCAAGCGGACCGGAAGCGTTCTGGAGGCTCGGCCGGGTCAGGGCATTCGTCAAGGTCCAGGACGGTTGCGACTCGCGCTGCAGCTACTGCGTCATTCCCCATCTCCGGGGCCGGTCTCGCTCCCTGCCCCCGACAGAGGTCCGCGATCGGGTCGATGCGTACCTGTCTCGAGGCCATCTCGAGGTCGTGCTCACGGGCATCCACCTCGGGCGCTACGGCCAGGATCTGGAAGATCGATGCGATCTGGCCACGCTCATCGAGCTTCTCTCGCCAGTCTTCGAGATGAATCCGGCGGCCAGGCTTCGGCTCAGCTCGATCGAACCGTTGGAGTGGAGCGAATCGCTGATCGAAGCGATAGCGGCTCGGGAGTGGATCTGCCGGCACTTTCATGTGCCTTTACAGAGCGGAGACGATGGATTGTTGGCCGGGATGGGTCGACCGTACTGCGCCGCGCAGTACGAGGCTGTGATCCACGGCCTCGCCGAGCGCTTTCCACACTCTGCCATCGGTGCCGACGTCCTGGTCGGGCATCCGGGCGAGGGGGAGCAGCAGGCAGCGCGGACGCACCAGCTGATTCTCTCGTTGCCCCTTTCGTACCTGCATGTCTTCACGTTCTCTCCACGTCCACGAACTCGGGCTGCCGCGCTCGAGAGACCGGCATCGGGACGTGTCAGAGATCGTGCCAGGCTCCTTCGCGCGGCCGGCCAGCAGAAGTGGATCGGCTTCTTGCGCACGATGCTGGATCGCGAGCACCGGCTCTTGGTGGAGGTCTGCCGGAACGGATATGTCGAAGGCCGCATCGGCAGCTATGCGCGCATGCGCGCAAGGACTGCTCGGCAATCACGACCTGGGCAAATGCATGCGGTCGTGGCCGAGAAGCTGGCGGGCACAACCCTAGAGGGTGTAATCTCCCCGGAGGAACTCCGAGCTCGGAGCTGAGCCGGGTATGGACTCGAAGACGAGACAGGCACTCGAAGAGATCATCGGCTACTGTTTCAAAGAGCCCACTCTGGCGGAGCAGGCGCTGACACATTCTTCCTTCGCCAACGAGGCGCCAGAAGCGGACGAGGTCTGCCACAACGAGAGATTGGAGTTTTTGGGTGATGCGGTGCTCAACCTCGTCATCAGCGAGATGCTCATCGCTGGCTGCCCGAAGGCCCAGGAAGGCGAGATGTCACACATGCGGGCTTTCTTGGTCAACAAGGGGGAGCTCGCATCGACAGCGGCCTCGCTCGACCTGGGTCGCTTCGCACGTCTCGGGAAAGGCGAGGATCGTTCGGGCGGACGCCAGAAGACATCCATCCTGGCCGATCTCTTCGAGGCCATGTTGGGAGCTGTCTTTCTCGATGGTGGCATAGAGGCGGCGAGGAGGATGGTCCGCGATGCGCTGGGCGAGCGGTTGGAAGAGTTCGCCTGCGAGAAGCCTGAGCCTGATCCCAAGAGCCATCTTCAGGAGGTGCTCCAGAGCCGCGGACTCGGCTCGCCGAGCTACTCCTTGCTGGAGGTCGACGGGCCCGATCACTACCGGATGTTCACGGTATCAGCCCACCTGGCCGACGAGGAGATAGGTCGGGGCAGCGGCCGCAGCAAGAAGGCGGCAGAGCAGGCGGCCGCCAGCGATGCCCTTCTGAGGCTGAAGTCATGAACGACGAGATGCTGCCCGAGGGCTTCCGGTCTGGCTTCGCGGCACTGGCCGGACGCCCGAACGTCGGCAAGTCCACCTTGCTCAATGCTCTGGTCGGCGAAGCGGTGGCGATCTGTACGCATCGGCCCCAGACCACCAGGAGTCGGGTACGCGGGATCGTCAACCGGCCGACCAGCCAGATCGTCTTCGTGGATACGCCCGGTATTCACGACTGTGATCGGGCCATCAACCGGTTCATGCTCGATGAGGCGCGAAGCGTGATTGGAGAAGTGGACCTGGCGGTCTTGCTGGTGGAGGCGACGGGGCGGGGCAGGCAGCCGGACTCCGAAGAGGAGGACCGACTGGCGCTCGATATCATCGGGCGGGCAGCATGTCCTGCTCTGCTGGCCGTGAACAAGATCGACTTGCTGAAGAACAAGGCAGAGCTACTGCCAATCCTCCAGGCATATGACCGCACGGGCCTATTCGACGAGCTCTTGCCTGTTTCTGCAAAGGAACAGGAGGGGCTGGACGATCTGCTCGTCGCCATCGAGTCCCGCTTGCCCAAAGGGCCGCGTCTCTTTCCGCCCGACATCTACACCGATCAATCGGAGCGGCAGATGGTGGCGGAGTTGATCCGCCAGCAGGTCTTCCTCCTGGCGGCTGCAGAGGTACCTTACAGCGTCGCCGTGGAAGTGGAGGCCTTTGAGGAAGAATGCGATCTGGTGCGCATCCTCGCCTTGTTGTACGTGGAGCGCAAGAGTCAGAAAGGCATCTTGATCGGCAAGGGCGGCCGGATGCTGAAGTCCATCGGCAGCGAGTCGCGGAAGTCGATCGAGAGGCTGCTCGGCTGTCGGATCTATCTCCAACTCCAGGTCAAGGTGGCCGCGCGCTGGTCGCACAGCAGCGCAGGCCTGGATCGGGTGGGATATCGCAAGCGGTGAAGCCGATCGTGTCCATCGTGGGTCGGCCGAATGTGGGCAAGTCGACCCTGCTCAATCGCCTTGCCGGGCGCCAGGTGGCGGTCGTGGAGGACGAGCCCGGCGTGACCCGAGACAGGCTTTTCGTGGAGACGCGGCTCGGGCGGCACGATGTCGTGCTGGTGGACACGGGGGGCTTCGATCTCCACCCATCTGACGAGCTCGCCAGGGCTGCCGTGGAGCTGGCCCGCGAGGCTGTCGCGGATTCCGATCTGATCGTTTTCTTGTGCGATGGCCGCGATGGATTGATGCCACTCGATCGCGAGGTCGCGGACGTGCTCCGCAGGAGCGGTAAGCCATTTGTCTGCGCTGTCAACAAATGCGATCCGGGCGCCGGGTTTCGGCAGGCCCTCGAGTTCTTCGAGCTCGGGTTGGAGCCGTTGTTAATATCGGCAGCGCACGGAGTCGGGCTCGATCAGCTCGCCGAGCAAGCCTCGGCGTTGCTGCCCGAGCCGTTGGACGCGGGGCCGGAAAAGGCGGTGGATGCGACGATCTGCCTGCTGGGGCGTCCCAATGTCGGCAAGAGCTCTCTGGCCAACGCCCTTGCCGGCAGCCATCGCCAGCTCGTGAGCGAGATCCCGGGCACGACCCGCGATGCGGTCGACATCCGCTTCGAGCGCGACGGCAAGAGCTGTCTGTTGGTGGACACGCCAGGCCTTCGACGCCGACGGAGCATCGCGAAGAAGCTGGAGAAGCTCAGCGTCCTGGCTGCCATTCGCTCGCTGGAACGTGCCGAGCTGTCTGTCGTGATCTTGGATGCGTCCGAGACCCTCTCCGATCAGGACGCGCGTCTGCTGCGACTGGTTCACGACCGGGGCAGGGGACTCGTGGTCGCGGTCAACAAGGTCGATCTCTGGGAGTCCGAGAAGACGCGCCATGCTTTTCTCGACGAGCTGTCGCACGGGATGCGTTTCGTCTCATACGCACCCGTGTTGTGCATGTCCGCCCGGACCGGAGTAGGTGTGGATAGCTTGGTGCCGACCGTGCTGCGAGTGAAACGAAACACCGGCCTTCACGTGCCGACCGGCGAGCTGAATCGCTTCGCGATCCAGGCGCAGGAGCGAATGCAGCCTCCGGTCGTGCGCGGTCGCAGGGCTCGTATCTATTACATCACCCAGGCCGGTCAGCAGCCTCCGACCTTCATCGCCTGGGTCAGCGATCCCTCGCGGCTTCCAGAGCACTATCGCCGCTATCTCGAGAACAGGCTCCGGGAGCAACATCCATTCGAGGGAGTACCGCTGCGCTGGATCTTCCGCAAGAGGGAGCAGAAGCGGAGCACGTCCCGCTCTGCCAGCCGCAGGCGAAAGCGGGGTGGGCGATGAGTCGACTGCGCCGCTACTGGCAGACAGCCCTTGCCTGGCTTCGAGAGAGAGGTCTTTGGATCTACCACTTGCCCGGGCTCCACGGCGTTCTTTCTCTGAGCGGCAGGACCGTACGCTCCTTTGTCAAGGACGACTGTCACATCATGGCAGCCGCGATCGCATTCTACGCCATGCTGAGCCTGATCCCTTTCATCATGCTGCTGCTTTCCTGTTCCGGATACCTGCTGGAATACCTGGGACAGGACTACGCCAGCCGAGAAGACCTCTTCGAGCACATCGCCTCCTATGTGCGAGCCGTGTTGCCATTTGCCGTGGAGGACTTCTTGGAACGGCTGCGGAGCATCACAGCCAATAGAGGCGCATACGGCCTGACCGGTCTCGGCGTGCTGGTGGTCACCGCCGGGCTGGTGTTCAGAACGCTGGAGCTGGCCTTCAGCCGGATCTTCAAGACCCGCCGCCGCTCGCTGGTGTCCTACCAACTCGTCTTCATGGCCTTCGTGCTGGCCGTGGGACTGATCCTGCTCGGAGTCCACTACCTCGGCACGATCGCAAGCTCGCTCTTTTCGGCGCCCAGCACACCGTTCACCGATCTGGTCACCGACTATGCCCTGGTGCGCTTCGCGATGACGATCTTCTTCGGGACCGTCGTCTTCGCCGTGCTGCTCAAGTACTTTTCGAGAGAGCGCGTTCGCACCCGCGCAGCCCTGCTCGGCGGTCTGCTCTTCGCCCTTCTGTGGATCGTGGCCAGCAAGGCTTTTGCTTACTATCTCAACCACATTGCGCGGTTCAGCATGCTCTACGGCTCGCTGGCCACCCTGGCGGTCATCGTGGTCTGGATCTTCTACTCCGCGCTCATTTTACTGCTGTGCACCGAGTTCTCCTGCTCGCTGCAGAACCGCTTCTGGCCCCTCGATTCAGGGTCAACCGATGATCGCTCAGGGCCGCGGGAAGAGTAAAAAAGCTCAATAAGGCAAGAGAAATCCGAACCGGGCGTCGACTGCCAGGTACGATGGAAAGCCTTCCAGATCGCTGAGCATGCCGTGGTAGCCCAGCGAGAGTCCAGCCGAGAAGGACTCTGACCACAGGTAGTCCACTCCGATTGCCGCCGAGAATCCGACTCCCGAGCGAGACTGCTCGTCGAAAGCCAGGTGCAAGAAGCCCAGCCGGACGGACAGAAAGGGGACCACGATCAGGATGTCCAGCTTGTACACCAAGCCGGCACCGGCGTGGATGAGCTGGTATGCCTCTCCGCCGCCGATGAAGTGTCTGACATAGCCAGCACCGGCAGTGAAGGAAAAGAACTCGCTCAATCCGACATCGAAGGTGAGCTGTGCACCGAGCCCGTCCTTGCGCTGCGAGTCGAACTCGGTGCCGAACAGCGGTCCGAAGTTCAGGCTGATATCGCCGAGCTCGGCCCAGGCGGACGAGGGGCTGGCGAGCAGGAAGCCGCACATGAGCACGGAGCCGAGTCGTGTACTTCCGCTCATGCGAGACATCCTAATCCGCGCGCTTAGCTGTTGACAAGCAGGCTGGGCGTGTTCTAACGTACTGCCTCGATTTTGCGTGGGTACCACGAGCTTTCAGGTGCCGGGAGGAGACCGTGGCCGACAAGATGACCCGCAAGCAGCTCAAGCAGCCGGATGAGTTCGTCTCCTTCTTCCAGCGTTCGGTGACCTGGCTGGATGAGAACAAGATCCTGGTCACCACGCTGGTGCTGGCTTGCGCGCTGGTGGTCGTGGGCGTTTTCGGCTTTCGATGGTACTTCGAGGCGGCCGAGGAGAAAGCCTCTATGGCTTTCATGTCCGCCCATAAAATCTACACGGCCAAGGTGACTCCAAATCCGGAGGCGGACGAGAGCGCCACCCAGGCGGATGGCACCTACCCGTCCGAGGAAGCCAAGTACAGGGCCGCCCTGGATGCGTTCGAGGGGGTGCGCAAGCTCCATTCCGGCAGCAAGACATCCTCGCTGGCCACCTACTTCATCGCCGAATGCCAGCGTCGGCTCGGAATGCACGCCGAGGCTGTCGAGAGCTTCGAGGCCTACTTGCGGGAGGAAGGCCCCAAGGCGCCTCTGGCACCTTTTGCGATCGAGGGCATCGGTGCCACCCTGGAGTCGCAGGGAGAGCTGGACAAGGCCCGGAAGCACTATAGACGTCTCACCGAGAAGCCATTCGAGCACAACGACGATCGCGGCCTGTACCACCTGGCGCGCCTGGAACAGAAGTCCGGCAATGGCCAAAAGGCGGCTGCGCTCTTTGCAGAGATTCTTCAGAAGCACCCTGACTCTCCCTTGCTGCAAGACGTCCAGGACAGGCTTTCCATGCTTCCCGAGGTGCCGGAGGTCGCAAAGGCCCCGGAAGCGATCGAGGAGACCGAGAAGAATTGACCGCGCTCAGACTCATCCTCTGCTGGATGGCGATTCTTGCATTCGGGACATCTTGTTCGGTCCTGCAGGATCGGGACATCTTGATACCGCCCGAGCGGGGCGTGGTGCCTGAGTATCAGGCGCGGCTTGAGCAGCACAACGTGCTGACCGTGCTCTGGAGAGTCCCGCTGATGTCTCCCGATGCGGGTCCGGTGGACTTTCATCATCACGGGACTCCCGCGATCAGCGAGGACGGCCGGAGGGTCTACGTCGGAGCCCACAACGGTGCCTTCTACTGCGTGGACTCGAGCTGCGGCAAGGTGCTGTGGCGCAAGGTCTTCGAAGAGCAGTTCGACGGCGAGCCGCTCGTGCATGACGGAATCGTCTACGTCGGCTCGTCGCGCGGACAGATACTGGCACTGCGAGAGACGGATGGGTCGCTGATCTGGAAGTACCAGGCGAGGGCCTCTGTCGAAAGCCGGCCTGTCGTGGCAAGGGACCAGTTGCTGGTCATGACGGATACGAATGCGCTGATCTGCCTCGACGCACAGACCGGCCAATGGCGCTGGAGCTACAAGCGCGAGGTGCCGCCGGGGAGGTTTCAGATCAAGGGAGCCTGCAGCCCTCTGGTAGACGATGCGGTCTACGTCGGTTTCTCGGATGGCTACATGGCCAAGCTGAACCTGGAAGACGGCAGCGTACAGGTCGTGAGGCGGATTGCCGAAAAAGGCGACAGATTTACGGATATGGACAGCACGCCTGTCCTGGTCGACGGTATGCTGCTGGTGACGCTGTTCTCGAGGGGCGTGATTGCTTTGAACCGCAGCCTGGAGGAGCGCTGGGTCCATTCAGCAGACGGCGTCTCGCCACTTACGGTGGCGGGCGGCATGGCATACTACTGTTACGGGTCGAAGGTGGAAGCTCTCCATCTCGGCTCGGCCAAGCCACAGTGGAGGTTCGAGTCCGGCGAGCAGGGCCTGAGCAGGCCGGTGATCGCCCGTGACTGGCTGCTGGTCTCATCCGTGGAGCAGTCGCTGCTCGTGCTGGATAGGACGACCGGAAAGCTGCTCCAGATCTTCAATCCTGGCAAAGGCGCAAGCGGAGCACCCGCATATCTGCGAGACAGGGTCTACTGGGTCTCGAACGGGCAGGTGCTATACGCGATGGGGCTGGTGCGATGAGCGCGAGACGGGCGGTCCGGGTGGTGGCAGCCCTGATCGGACGCGCCGATGGTGCCGTGCTGATCACCCAGCGTCGACCTCAGGCCTTCATGCCGCTCAAGTGGGAGTTCCCGGGTGGCAAGGTGGAGCCCGGCGAGAGCGACCAGCAGGCGCTTTGCCGTGAGCTGGCAGAGGAACTCGGCATCGAGATCGAAGTAGGTGAGCTTTTCATGGGGCTGGTCCACAGCTATCCGGACTTCGACGTGGACTTCAACGTGTACAGGTGCTGCATCGTAGGGGGAAAGCCGCGCTGCCTCGCCGTTCACGACATGAAGTGGGTCCCGATAGAGGACTTGGAGGAGCACGAGTTCCCGCCAGCGGATCAGCCGACCATCGAGAGGCTGATCGGAGAGTAGCCGGGACCCAGGATAAAGGTCCGATAAGATATATTATGTAAACTTAGGATCGGCATGCAATTGCTTTTGAAATGGCTGCCGTTTTCCCTCGTCCTGCTCGCCTCCGCTCCCTGCAATGCAACCGATAACGAGCTCGTACTGCCTCCCGGACTCGAGCAGATGTTCGAGTCACTCCTGCCCCCGCAGGCGCTCGAGACCAGAGGCTGGCAACTCGGCGATATCTCCATCCAGCACAACGAGGCTCGATACGCGCTCCAGCGCGAGGATCGCTCGTGCACGCTGGTGCTGCGGCCGCCAGTGGGCTCCACGTGCCACCGGAGCAAGAACTTCGAGATGCACATCGAGGGTCAATGCGGTCTCGATAGAGCAGCGCTTCTCGATCAGCTCTCGATGCTGATCGGCGAGCGAGACACGGGCAAAGACCCCTGGATTCGGGCGGCGACGAATCTGGTAGCGCATAGACCCGATCGGACGAAATCGGATACCTTGCAGGCTCGCGATGGATCCCTCTTGTACCACCCGGCCCATCGCCAGAGTCTATCCGGGCTGAACGCGATCATCATCTGGGCTATCCGGTCGTGTATGTTGCTCTCTTCGCTCCTTTTGGTGCTGTGTCATGGCCGGATAAAGCAAGCCCTATTGGGCACCTCGGCATTCGACCTCGGCTTCCTCGCCGCTTGCAGCCTCATCACCTGCGGTCTTGCTCTCTGGGGCGCGAGCCGGGTGCCCGGCTGGATCAACGGCCACGGTTACGAGCTGCTCAGGGATGTGCTGCTCGACCCGCCCACATCGCCGGATCCCCACGGAATGGGATTCATTGCCTTTCACGGCCTGATCCAGCTAGCCCTTCCAGGGCGCGAGATGACGGTGGTCTGCATCCAGATCGCATCGACCTTGCTCTCCATTCCGCTCCTCTACTTCGTGGCCTTGCAGATATGGGGCGATCCCGTCTCGGCGCGGTGGTCCGCGGCCAGCTACGCTGCGATGCCGTCGGTGTGCTTCTTCGCGAGCAGCGAGGTGCATCAGGTTCCTGGCAACCTCTTCATGCTCGCGAGCCTGGCAGCCCTGGGTCTGGCATGCAGGGCCTGGAGGGACGATCGGCGACCGCATGGTCTCGCCCTGATTGCGGCTGCCCTGCTCGGCGCTATCAGCGCCCAGTTCTACCCCTTCTACCTGCTCATGCCGGTGATACTCCTCGTCCTGCTGCTGGCTGCAAGTCCCGGGCTTCTGAATCGCGGTTGGACCTGGATCTCGGCTGGGCTGCTCGTGATGCTGTGTGCGCCTTCTGCTCTCTGGATGCTCTACCTCGTGTGTACGGGCCAGGGGGTCTTCGGGCCGGATTTCTTAGGGGTGCTGGGGGAGTTCTATCATGTACTCACGCCTGGATATCGTCTTGAAGTTCAATGGCATGGGAATATATTTCTCAATCTTTTCTTCACGTCTCCGCTCCTTCCGTTGGCCGCTGCGGTAGGCATCTCGAGCCAAGGTCGGAAGGCGCTGTTGGTGCTCTTGTGTGCCTTCTTGTTGACCATACCGGGCCTGATGGACGGCCGAACCAACACGGCCAGGCTGCAGCTCCCAGCACAGCCCTTCTATGCGCTGCTGGCAGGTGCGGGCCTTGGATGTGTGATGGCGTGGCTCAAGCGCCACATCCGTTGGAGGAAGTTCGCGCAAGATCTGGCCTTGTCTTCAGTTCTTCTCGTACTGCTGGTTGCTTGGCCAGGAATGTCTGGAATGCGCTTCACACCGCAGATGGAGCGAGATGCCTTTGCTGAGGGTCTTACACAGCTCGAGTCTGGATGCTTGGTGATCTGGCCTCCCCATCCAAACGGGCCGATCAACCCGCTTCCCTACTACCTGGCCCTCGAGCAGGGAAAGCAGCTCAGCTGGGCCAGCATCGTCTCACAGGTGCCCGAGGACCTGATGTCCAGAGCCCGTTGTATCTACTATTACCGCCCAGCGACCTGCTCGCAGAAGGAGCGCGGGGCCGAGATATGCGCTGGGATCGAGTTCCGTCTCGAACTGGAGCCGGTCTTCGTTCGCCGCTTGCCAGCCGAGCCTGATTACCTCCAGGATTACCTGTCAGACAGGGTCGAGGTGGGCTTCTTTCGGGTCAAGGGACTCTCAGGATCCGCGCCCGGATCGGCTCGGGATCGATGAACAGGGCGTGGAGCTCGGACGGGTCATAGGCCCCGCCCAGGTCGTACAGGCCCGCGCAGATCGGATCCAGGCTGCAGGTCTTGCAGACCTCTGCCTTCTGGTGGAAGAAGTCGGTCTGTCGCACCTCACCCTTCTCGTCCAGGAAGAGCACCCGGCGCTCCTCCCCTTTGACGATCTTGCGGGTCTCTGTCGAGGCGTGGGCGAAGTCGGCCATGTAGCAAAGCGGCACCCGCTCGATCCGGAAGCTCCGGCCGCTCGAATCGCACAAGCGCGCTGCCCTGTGCAGCGCGAGCTCCATGTCGGCCAGCCTGGCCACGGTTTGGGGGTTCTGCGCTACCCGGTTCATGCGCGGATCGATGTTGTTCCACACGAAGTGCCTCACATGCGGGTGGCGCTCGATGATCTCGGCTGCAGTCTGGTCGAGATGGTCCGCGTTCTGGGCGCAGATGACGGTGTTCAGGTCGCAGGCCAGGTCGAGCTCGCCGAGGTTGGAAAGGGTCGCATCGATGCAGGCAAAGGAGTCGGGCTTGCCGGTGATCGAAGCCTGCAGCTCGGCCCTCGCCGTGTGAAGCGACACGTGGACGTGCTGCAGGCCGGCTGCCTTCAGCTCACCCAGGTAGCCGAGGTCCGCGCTCAGCTGGCCGTTGGTGATCAGCCGGACGTGGATGCCGATCTCGCGCACGCCGGCGATGATGCGAGCGAGCTGCGGGTGGAGCGTGGGCTCGCCGCCCGTCAGGATGACCCCGTCGTAGCCGGACGCGGCCAGCTCTCGAGCGCCGCGGAGCGCCTCTTCCACGGAGAGGACTCGATCGTTGTCCGGATTGGAGCAGAAGAGGCAGCGCTGGTTGCAGATGCGCGTGACCTGGATGTATCCGAGCAGGGCCATGAGTTACCATAATGTGGTTTATGTCAACTTATTGCCTCGAACTCCCCCCAGCCGAAGCGCTCCACGTACTCGCGCCACGGTCCCTCGCACTGTCCTTGCAATCGACAGCTCGAGCATGGCTCCCCCTTGGCCTTGCCCTCCTCCAGGCGGTAGGCCCGGTAGTCTGCGATCTCGCCCTCGGCGTCCAGAATGCGCGTCCGCGGCATGATCCGCTCACCCACGAATCGCTCGTATTCGACCATGAAGCAGTATGGAACCGCCTCGCTCATCGCGCGCAGGCCAGCCTGCTCTGCTCTTTCCAGCCCGCGGTGAAGCCATGGCGCCACGAGCTCCAGCCTGGGCACCACCGAGTCGAAGAGCGCTTCCCTGCCGGCCGTGCCCACCGGGTGGACAAAAGCGAACTGGAGCTGGGCCACGCCCAGCCCGGCCAGCAGCTCGGCGAGCGCCGGCAGGTGGCGGAAGTTCGAGCGGGTCACGACCGTGTTGCTCACCACCTTCTGTCCCAGGTTCACCAGATTGCGGATGCCGCGCACGGTCTGCTCGAAGGAGCCGGGCGAGCGGGTGTGGTAGTCATGGCAGGCGGCGCTATGGCCGTGCAGCGCGGGAGAGAACTCGCTCACCCCGGCCGCGATCAGGTCTCGGCACAGGCGCGCGTAGGCCAGCATGCGGCCGTTGGTCTGGATCTGGATCGACTCGAAGCCGAGCTCGCGAGCGTGCGCCACCAGCCTCAGCAGGTCGGGGTGCAGGCAGGGCTCGCCGCCGGTGAAGACCACGCCGCGGTATGATCGCGCATGCCGCTTCAGGAAATCGGCGACCTGATCGAAGGAGCGCCGGGGATAGCGCTCCCGCTTTCGGCCCTGGACACAGAAGCGGCAGCGGTTGTTACAGGCGAAGCCGACCTTGACATCCAGCCGGTCGGCCACAGCCGGGAGTGCGGATTCCATCCCTAGGTCTCCCCTGCCCTGGTCCGCATCAGCGCGCGCAGCGTCTCCAGATCCACCTGGCCGGGAGGTCGACAAGCAGAAGGGTCGAGGTCGAAGAGCTCCTGGGCCAGGGATTGCAAGGCGCGGGCTGCATTGCAGCGGGGAGCGGTCTCGATCACGCTGCGCCCGTCGAGCTCGGCCTCGAGCACATCGCGGCTGCGCGGGATCTCGACCAGGATGCGCGTGTCCAGCGCCTCTGCCAGGCGGTTCACGGGCGCCAGGCTCGCCCGGTTGTCTCGGCGATTGACCACCAGACCGGCCAGGCAGACGCCGTTGTCGAGGTAGTGCAGCACAGCCCGGCTCACCATGCAGGCCGCGTAGGCGGCCATCATCTCCTCGCTGAGCACGATTGCGACCTTGGGGGCCACGCGGGCCCGGAGCGGGGCGGCGAAGCCTCCGCAGACCACGTCACCGAGCACGTCGAAGACGACGGCGTCGTAGCGCGTCTGGTCCAGCAAGCCGAGCTGATCGAAGAGATCGAACATGCGCGAGACGGCCCGGCCGCCGCAGCCCACGCCGCTCTGGGGGCCGCCCGACTCGACGCAGTCGATCCCGTCCTTGCCCGGGTGGACGAAGTCTCGAGCCAACAAGCTGCCTGCGGGGGTCGAGTGCAGCGCATCGATGACCGTCGCGCAGCGGGTGCCCGCGGGCAGCAGGCTCAGGCAGGAGTCGTGCTTGGGATCGCAGCCCACGTGTAGCACGCGCTTTCCCGAGCGGGCCAGGGCCATGCTCACCCCGGCCGCGATGGTCGACTTGCCGATCCCTCCCTTGCCGTAGAAGGCGATCCGCTCCATTCGGGCCAGTCTAGCAGGCTTGGGGAAAAAAACACCCCGCTTCACATCTACCTCAGATGGAACGGGAATCTCCCGTCGAGTTGACAGCTGTGGGTGTTCGTGCGTGGATGGGCAGGTGGACAGCGTGGAGATCAACCTGGGTCTGGCCTGCAACTGCCGCTGCCTCTACTGCCCCTCGATGCCCGAGCCCGAGCGCCGCTTTGCCCCGCGAGATGAAGTCGTGGCCGAGATCGAGCGCGCAGCTTCCCGGGGTATCGAGGAGATCTCGTTCTCCGGAGGCGAGCCGACCGCCTTTCCCGACTTCGAATCCCTGGTGGCTCGTTGCCGGAATCTAGGCTGCGCGGTGGGCATCAGCACGAACGGCCTCCTGCTGGAGGATGCGGATCGGCTCGCAGCCCTGATCGATGCAGGCCTGACCCGGGTGGGCATCTCCTTCAACGGCTCCGATGCGGCCATGGAGGATCGGATCGCCGGACAGGCTGGCGCCTTCGGGCGCAAGCAGGCCGCGCTCGACAACCTGCTACGCGTCCAGGACCGGCTCCCCGGCGGCCTGAAGGTGAAGTGGGTCCTGCACCGCAAGCTGCTTTCGGGCCTCGAGGCGGCCATCGAAGGCATGCATCGCAGAGGCGTACCGGTGCAGGGATTCAATTTGATCCGGCCCGTGCCGGAGATGGGTTCCGGACTCGCGGCCTACGTGCCGAGAGTCGAGGAGCTCAGGCGGGCCATTCGCCGGGCTGCGGCTTGCAACGAGCTCGAATGGCATGCAAACTTCGCATTCCTGGACGTGCCGCCGTGCTGCTTTCCCTGGGAGGTCCTGGCCGACGGAGAGCTCGAGCGACGCTATCGAGGTCACGCCTACGAGCGCGAGATCACACAGTTTTACGAGCAGGGCCCCCAGCGCGCGCCCTGGAGAACCGAGCGGATCTCGACCTTGAAGTCCAAGGCGGCCGCCTGCCGAGACTGTCGGCTGAACGGCTCCTGCGAGGGCATCTGGAACGGCTACCTCGCGCTCTTCGGCGAGCGAGAGTTCGACACGGCCCCGGCCTTCGTGGAGGCCTGCCTGAGCGGGGGGCGGGCGTGAGAAATCTCGACATCAACCTCGGCCGGGCCTGCAACAACCGCTGCCTGTTCTGCTCCAACGGGGATGTCCGCCTGCGGCCCAAGGGCTGGATGGGCATCCGGGATGTGGAGCGGGAGCTCGAGACGCAGCGCGCTTCTGGATGGGAGTCGGTCTGCTTCCTGGGAGGCGAGCCCACGCTCTATCCCGAGCTCGAGCGGGCCATCGCGCACGCCCGGCAGCTGGGCTACCGACGGGTGGCCATCTGCACGAACGGATCACGGCTTGCCGATCCCGACCGCCTCGAGCGCCTGTTGGAGTCAGGCCTGAACCGAGTGGCCTTCTCGATCCACGCCCATCGAGCATCGCTGGAGGACGCCATCACGCGCAGGCCGGGTTCCTTCGACGAGAAGCTGCGGGCACTCGATCAGCTGGTCGGGGCCCGAGACGCGGGCCGGCTCGAGCACGGGCTTTCGTTCAACTCCGTTCTGCACGCGAAGATCCTGGGCAAGCTTTTGGAGTTCGTCACCTTTTTCAACCGCCGGGGACTTGGCGACATCCGGCTCAACTTCATCCGGCCCGAGCACGAGGCCGTGGGCAGCCGAGAGTGGGTGCCCGCGCTCGGGGACCTGACAGTCCCCATGCGCGAGCTCGCGGCGCGCAATGAGGCCGAGTGGAAGATGGATCTGAGCTTCGCCGACGTGCCCTGGTGCTTCTGGCCCTGGGAGCTGCTTGCAAGCCCTGCCCTGTGCGCTCGATACGCTGGCGAGGAGATCGACCTCAGCACCCGGGTCAGCCTCTACAACTCCGACCTCCCCATGGAGCGCTTCGACTGGAAGGAGCAGCGCACGAGCAAGCTCAAGCGCCTGCTCGAAGGCTGTGCCGCTTGCCCGCTCGTCGAACGCTGCGAGGGCGTCTGGAGAGCCTACCTCGACATCTACGGCGAATCGGAGATCGAGCAAGGGCCAGCTCGCGTGCGGGCCGCCCTCGGCTCTTAGTCGCTCGTGTCTAGGGCCCCAGCGCCTCGCTGGCCCTGCCGGACCGCCTCTGCGGCCAGGGCGTTGATCAGCCGCTCGGCGAGACCGGCCGCGCCATCGTAGCCCAGCAAGGGCCGCTCGAACAGCGCGTGATGGTGATAGCTCGGAAAGCCGATCTCGACCTCGGCCACACCCCCGGGCAGGCCGGCGGTGATCAGGGCGTGGGCGTTCGTGAGCAGCAGGTCCAGGCCTTCGGACGCCAGGCCGGCCAGGACCCCGCCGAGGCCCGGATCGAACCCCTCGACTCGCGTTCCTGGACCCGTGTGCTCGCGGGGCTCGATGTGGGACGGAGACGACCAGTCGCAGCGCAGCAGCACCCGGCAGCCGAGCTCCTGGCAGGCCTCCGCCAGGGCACAGGCCAGGTGGCAGTCCGCGATCACGGCCAGTCGCTTGCCCTGCAGCCGGTGCAGCAGCACCCACTCGAGCCTGGGCACGATGCGGTCGAGCTCGGATGAGATGAAGGCCTCGGCCTGCGCCTCGCGACCCGTGCATTTCGCGATCTCTCTTATGAAGCGGCTCGTGCCCTCCAGTCCGATGGGCAGCCCGCACTCGACGAGCTCGGCACCGGTCCGCCCGGCCAGGATCCGCGCGGCCTCGCGGGCATAGGGCAGCGAGACGATCAGTCCCGCCTCGCTTATGCGACAGAGCGAAGCCGCGCCCGAGCCGTCGAGCCAGCAACTGATCAGCTCGAGCCCGCAGCCTTCGAGCAGGTGCCGGATCTGGGCTGCGTCCGCGTGGCGATCAGCCTCGTTGCGGTCATGGAGATGTCCGACCATGGCCACCTTGGCAGGCTCGGGGCCCGAAGCTGCGAGCGGCAGCCCGGCGGCCAGCGAGGCCAGGGTCCGCGCATACCCATCGAGGTGATCCCCATCGAGCGAGCCCGAAGGGATATGGATCACGCGATCTCCCAGGCCCAGATCGGCGAGGATCCTGTCGTGCTGGCGCCCGGTCACGGCCACCGGCGACATGGCCACCAGCAGCAGTACGCCACAGGCAGGCAGATCGGCGATGCGCTTCAATCGCTCCCGCAGGAGCCGGTCGTCGCCCGCCGCGATGCGGTCCGGCGTGGCGTCCGTGTCGGCCACCCGGTGCTGGCCGTCTGCGGACAGCAAGGTCGAGTGCCAGTCGTGGTTGCCCTGGATCTGGCTGCAGCGGAAAATGGCGCAGTTCGGCCCGTCCACGACGAGGTAGGCATCGGCGATGGCGTTGATCGCCAGCTGCACCCCGGTCAGGTAGGTGTTCAAGTGGCCCTCCCGAGATGGCGGCTGTATCTCCGAAAGAAAGGCCAGCGGCAGAGCGAGAGCAGCCTCTCGAGTCCGCGCAGGCCACCGGCCGGACCGAGCTCTAAAAATCCAAGATGAAACGGAGGCTTGCCTTTTCGGGTCAACCGGCTGTCGAAGGACAGATCCGAGTAGACCGCATCGAAGTCGCCTCTGGACATCAGCCCGTCCAGCTCCTCGGTCGACTGGAAGAAGAAGCACTCGTGCCGATCGGGCTCGGCCAAGCGAGACAAGACACAGGAATCCTCTGGGCCGCGAACCAGCACGCGCAGTGCAAAGCCCATCTCTTCGAGCAGGGGCAGCAGCTCGAAGCCGTAGAGCCTTCGAGGCTCGTACAGACGTTCGCGCTGGCTCGCGTCCACCACCACGGCCAGGGCGTGCTCGGCCGCCTGCGCAGAGAGCTGTGCCCAGCGCTCGAGCACAGGCCCGAGCCAACCCAAAGGCTCGACCGGCAGCCCGAGCAGCTCGCGGATCGCGTCCAGCCACTCCAGGCTGCGGCGAATGCCGTAAGGTGCGGGCAGGACGCACAGCGCTGGACCTTCGCCAGAGGCCAGCAAGTGCTCGGCCAGGTCGACATACAGGCCGAAGGGGTAGACCACACCGGCCGTGCAACCCAGAAAAGGCTTCGAGCAGCTCTGGCCGAACTCGGGCAGCAGGCAGGCGCAGCGCTCGACGCCCAGCCGAGTGAGCAACCCGATGAGCTCCTCCCGACCCCTCCCGGCAGGAAAGCCGACCAGCCCGAGCCCGTTGCTGCGCTCGATGTGCCTGCCCTGCTCGAGCACCTGTCGCAACAGGTCGCCGAAGATCGAGTCGGGGCTGGACAGGTCGGTGTTCATGCGCACGATGGGCACCGGGCTCTGTCGCCGGTGTCTCGCCAGCGCTGAGTCCACGTCGTCGCCGATGATCTTGGGTAAGCAGGTGTCGTTGAGCAGCACGAGCCGGGCCTGGCGATTGGAGCGCGCTTCCTCGAGGGCGCGCTCCAGCTTCTCGTGTCCTCCGAGGACCGCCTCGGTCTCGCCCAGAGCCGTCAGGTGGGTCGAAGAGCCGGGCGCGCTCAGCCCGCGGCGGCGCGGCCAGGGCGGCTGGACCCACTCCACGGTGGGCGTGAAGGTGAAGGGTTCGATGCAGCCGCACTCGGCCTCGCCGTGGATCACGCAGGCGACCGGATCGCTGATCTCGACCGCGCAGAGGTTGGAGCGCTCCTGCTCGAAGTCGGAGAAGAACTGGAACCACTGATGGGGATTTCCCCAGCGGGTGGTCGAGATCGGCTCGCCATCGTCGGGCATCGTGGGCTCAGCGCTCGCTTCGCCCTCTCGGTTCACCCGGGCGCTGCTTCGCTGCGCGGCTGCCTCGAGCCGCAGCCCCGGGTGGACCGCCCGGCTGAGGGTGAAGCCCAGGAAACGCTCGACTTGGTGGGCCAGCGAGCTCCGGAGACCGGCCGGCCGCGGATCGGCTGCGATCTCGAGCATCAGGACATGGTTCGCCATCACACGCTGGCCGCCCTCGCGCACTGCGCTTCCCGCGCTATGCACGCAGAACACGATCTCACCGCTCGGCCCCAGGAAGCGGAGATCGAAGCGCTCCGGGATCTCCTGGAAGGCGCCCTCGAAGACGTAGTCGAACCAGCGCGTCCGCCCGGGCGCGAAGCGTCCGGCCAGCAAGACGTCGACCACAGTGTCGTCGAAGGCGATCCGGCTGCGATCGCGGTTGCAGAAAGACAGCAAGGCGAATTCAGGTTGCGCGAGGCACGCGCTCAGCGCAGCCGAGATGCGCTCGCGGAGCGCCTCTCCACGAGGACCAAGAGAGCGGAGCTCAGCGCTCGCGAGCTGATCGATTCGTTCCGTACCCCCAGCCCGAATCTCGAGATCGAAATACAGGCTGCCATCGATCCGAGGCACCGCCCGCAGACAGCGCACGCGTGTATCGAGCGCGGAGTCGATCCGCCCGGCCAGGGCCAGGAGCACCCGTCGCGCATCGTGGGGGTCGAGAGGGCTCACCTTCCCATGGTCGTCGCAGCCCATCGCGCCTGTCAACTCCAAGCCGCTGTACCCATCGCACCGATTGGCATAGACTCGTTCCATGCACAGAGCACAGATCGTGTTTGCTTGCCTGCTACTGGCCTGGAGCGCCCGGGCCGAGATCGGGATCGACGACTTCGAGGACGTCTCCGACTGGTCGGGCCTGGACCGGGATGCAGGCCTGGCGGTCGAGGGCAGCGCTTCGGGTCGCTGGGACGATCATCCAGGCCAGACGAGCATCTCCAAGCGCTTCTCGACGCCCCTGGATGCCAGCGCCGAGGACAGCCTCAGCGTCTGGATCCACTCGGCTGTTGCCAACGGCGCCCAGATCGAGCTGATCTTCGACTCGGAGAACGAAGGCTCCGACGGCTGGGACTACTACCGCTACCCCTTTCGCGTGGAATGGACCGGCTGGCGGCACTTGTGGATCCCGCTCTCCGATTTCATCGTCTCCCGACAGCCTGCGGGCTGGCACGAGCTGAACTACGTGCAGCTGTCAGCAAGCGGCTGGAGCCACGAGGCGTTTCCCGACACGCTGCTGCACCTCGATGACATGCGCCTCTGCACAGCGCTGGTGGACGGCCTGCAGGTAGACTACGGCTACAGTGCGGGCGATTATCTCTACACCTACCGGGTGGCCCTCTCGGAAAAAGCGGGTGTGGGTCTGACGGCCGACCTGGCGGTCGAGCTGGAGGCGGGCTCTGTCTGGCAGGCATCTGTCGAGCCAGCGCAGCTCGTGCTCGGCCCGGGCCAGGCAGACGAGGTGACGGTCGGCCTGCTGATCCCGGCGGCCCAGATCCAGCCCGAGCACTACCTGGAGTCCGACACGGCCCGCTTCGCGGTCCTGGTCGACGGCCTCGAGCACGACAGCCTCGAGCTCTCGGCTTGCGTTCCACTGCCGCAACGGACATCCCCCCGGCTGCTGCTCGACGCGGACGACTTCAACCGCGTGCAAGCATGGGCCACGAGCCACTCATGGGCCGAGGCGGAGCTGGCCGGGATCCGCGCCCGGGCCGACGGCTGGCCCGAGGATCACAACGCCCGCTACGGGCTCTCGAGCTGGGAGCTGCCGCCCGAGGGAGGCCAGTGGACGCTGTGGTACGTCTGTCCCGACTGCGGGGTCTCGCTCGTCTA
This sequence comes from Deltaproteobacteria bacterium, assembly GCA_016935365.1. GTDB lineage: Bacteria > Myxococcota > B64-G9 > B64-G9 > B64-G9 > JAFGRB01. The sequence goes on along the minus strand of JAFGRB010000448.1, from coordinate 18,183 downwards.
CGAGGGCCCCGGCCGCAACGTCTGCCCGGTCTGCGGCCGCAACCTCACCGGCTGGCCCTACGACCAGGTGATCTACGCCTGGCGTCACTCGGACGCCGCCCGCGCGGCCCAGGATCTCGGACTGGCCTATCGGCTCACCGGCGAGATCGCGTATGCGGACGAGGCCGCGGCCATCCTGCTGGCCTACGCCGATGCCTACCTCGGCTATCCGCTCCACGACGTCCAGGGCGGCCAGGGCAGCTCCGGCGCCCGGGCGAGCGCCCAGACCCTGGACGAGTCGTCCTGGCTGATCCCGCTCGCCTGGGCCTATGACTTGATCGCGGATAGCCCGGCTCTGGGCGACGCGGATCGGGCGCACATCGAGCACGATCTGCTGCGGGCGGCGGTGGCCGTCATTCGGCGCAACGACGCAGGCGAGAGCAACTGGCAGAGCTGGCACAACGCTGCCGTGGCCGCGGTTGGCTTCGGCCTCGAGGACGCTCGTCTAGCCGCGGAGGCCCTGTACGGCCAGAGCGGCTTTCTCTTCCAGATGGCGCACAGCGTGAGCGCGGACGGATTCTGGTACGAGGGCTCCTGGGGCTATCACTTCTTCGCCCTCAGCCCGCTCGTGCAGACCGCGCTGATGGCCGAGATGGCCGGCCTCGACCTCTTCGCCGAGCCCGGCCTGCACGACATGTTCGCCTCCGCGGTGCGCTTCTCGATGCCCGATCTGAGCCTGCCGCCCTTCAATGACAGCGGGCGCCAGAACTTGTCCGCCGAGCGGGATCTCTACGAGGTGGCCTATGCCCGCTACCTGGAGGACGAGCTGGTTGTGCCGCTCGTAGATGAAGCCCGAGGGCGGGAGGCGCTCTTCTGGGGGTTGGAGCAGCTTCCCGGGATCAGCGCTCGGGCGCTGGGTAGCCTGATCTTTGCCGACGCGGGTTATGCGGTGCTCCGTGCCGGCGGATCGGAGCGCGCCCACTACCTGGCGCTCGACTATGGCCCTCACGGTGGCTGGCACGGCCACTTCGACAAGCTCGGCTTCGTGTCCTTCGCCCGAGGCGAGGTCATGGGGCTCGATCCGGGCACCCAGTCCTACGCCGCGCCGACGCACGAGACCTGGGACAAGCAGACCGTGGCCCACAACACGGTGGTGATCGACGAGCACAGCCAGGCCGAGGCCACCGGCGTGCTGATCCGCAGCGTCCTGCTGCCGGACGTCGGCTTCGCCCGCGCGGACGCCGGGCCGGTCTACCCTGACAGCGCGAGGCTGGTGCGCACGCTGGCGCTCCTTCCCGACTATGCCCTGGACGTCTTCCAGGTCGACTCGACCGATGGGGCGAGCCACCAGATCGATCTCGTCTACCACAACGCCGGAGGCGCGAGCGCGGATCTCGCACTCGAGGACTACAGCGCCTTCGGCGATGAGAATGGCTACCAGCATCTCCAGGCCTGCCGGGCAGCCGCGGCCGACAGCGGGTTTTCGGTCACCTTCGACCTGGAAGGCGGTGACGAACTGGATTACGGGAGTGTCTGGCCCAGCGAGCCGGGCATCGAGGCCAGCTTCACTCAGACGCGCGCACAGTCGGCAGCGGGCAGCGGGTCGGGCCGGCTGCACTACGACTTCAGCGCTGCCCAGGGTTATATCCTCTACTCGACAGAATCGCCGCCTCCGATCGGCGAGGTTCCGGCCGAGCTGCGCATGGACGTCTACGGAGATGGAAGCGGCCACGAGCTTCGCCTCCGGGTGATGGACGCGACCGACGAGCGCTTCGTGACCACCATCGGGCCGGTCGACTGGACCGGCTGGCGCAGCTTGAGCGCCGGTGACATCGCCAGCTGGAGCCACTACCTGGGCAACGACGACGGCGAAGTGGACACCCCGCTGAGCGCGGTGGTGATCGCCATCCACTCCCAGGCCGGCGGTCCGGTGGCGGGTGATCTCTTCGTCGACTCGATCGTCCTTCGCTATCCAGCGGCTGGAGAGAGCCTGGTGGCCGACTTCGACAGGCCCTACCGGGCGCTCAGCTGGCAGATGGCACCCGGTGAGGGCACGACCCTGGTGGTTGGCGAGGGGCTCGGCCCGGACCTGCGGGTGCCGGTACCCTTTGCCATGGCCCGCCGCCAGGCGAGCGCGACGACCTTTGTATCCATGCTGGAGCCCCACGGCGCCGAGCGGCAGGTGACGCAGTTCGAGTCGCTCGGTGTGGATGCAGCCCGGGACGACCAGGCCTTTGCGTTCCGTGTCCAGGCGGCCGGCTGGGAGGATACCATTCTTCTGGTGGGCGAGGGTGCGGCCGGACAGAGCCGTAGCGCCTCTGGACGGTCTTGCGACGGGCTGCTCTGCTATGCGCGGCGAGAGCTCACCGGGCAACCGCTCGTGCTGGCAGTGGCCGAGACGAGCTCGTTCTCCGACGCCGAGCGGCCGCTCGTGGATAGCACGGCGCGGCTTTCAGCGCTCAAGGCGGATCGCGAATCCGATCGGCTGCTGCTGGTCGGAGAGCCGCGAGATGCCACCGTCCGGATCCTCGCACCGGGCGTGACCGATGTCAGCCTGAACAGCGGCCCGGTCGACTGGGTGGCCGACGGGGATTATGTGGTGCTCAACCCCGAGCACACGCAGGACGGCGGCATGGATGCCGGTATGGACGCCGGATCCGACGCGGGATCCGATCCGGGCGCCGACGCCGGACTCGATGCCGGCACTGAAGCAGGTGATCGGGACGGTGATCGATCGGGCGATGTCCAGGGCGGCTGCGGCTGCGGTTCGGCCCCGGCCTCTTTCATCTGGCTGCTCCTGCTGCCGATGCTGCTCTTCCCGGCGCTACGGCGAACGAGGAACTGAGATGGGCAGAAGCAAGCCGGCGCTCTGGGTGGCCTTCGACATCCTCTTCGTCCTGGGCGCCCAGCATGTTCATGCACGGCAGGGCGTCTCGGAAATGATCCACGTGGACGACCTGAACGACGGTCAGGTCGGCAGCGGCACGTCTCTCGACCCCTATCGGGACCTCCAGCTGGCCATCGACCGGGCCGAGAGCGGTGCGCTGTTGCTGATCGAGAGCGGCCGGTACGAGGCCCGGCCCAGGCCATACCGGGATCCGAGCTGCGGCAACTGCAGCGACGAAGACTACAAGCTGGGAGCCGACGCCACGGTGGGCTTCGTGGTCAGGGGCAAGGCCCTGCACCTGATGGGCAGGGGGCCAGGGCGCACGGTGTTGGTGACGGGGTCGGGTTACGGCCTGCTCTTCGAGGACGCCGGGAGCTCGAGCGTGAAGCGCCTCAAGGTGACCGGCGGCCATCGGGACGCGGACGGCAGGGCCACCGACGCCGGGATCGTCGTCCGGCACACGAGCCTGTTCGTCAGTCAGGTGTCCGTGTCGGACAACTTCGATCTCTACAGCGGCCCCGGGCAGGATCCGGTCGTGGGCATCGGCGGGATCTTCGGTCGCGAGGAGAGCCGGCTCAAGGTGGTGGACTGCCGGATCGAGGACAACTCCTGGGACGGGATCGCCCTCTACCGCGGTATCCCTGGCAAGAGAGGAACCGGGCCCGTGGCGCATGTCGAGGGCTGCAGGATCGGGCGTACGTGGAGCCCCCAGGGCGGCCGCGGAGCCGGGATCGGGGTCACCTGGGATGCCGAGCTCGTGGCCAGGGGCAATCTGATCCACGGTTACTGGAAAGGGATCGGCTCGTTCGGCCACGCCGAGGTTCGGGCTTACAACAACGTGGTCCGGGACCAGCGCGGCTGGGGCATCATCGCCTCTGAACAGTCGATCATGCACGCGCACAACAACCTGGTGATCCACAATGGCACCACGGGAATGGCAGCCTGGAACGCGGGCGTGAGAGGCTCCTTCATCAACAACATCGTGATCGGAAACGGAGTAGCGGACAAGGAGTGGGTGGGAAAGAAGACCGGCGTCTGGCTCAACGCCCCCCGAGAGAAGTTCAAGTTTGCCTATAACTTGGTCTACGACAACCGCGACCAGGACGTCTGTCGGGGCGGCATTCCCGGCAGCCAGACCTGCCAGCCGATCGTCTTCGACGGCATCGACGGCAACCTGCACCGCGATCCGGAGCTCACAGACGACCACCGCCCTCGGCCTGGCTCGCCCGCCATCGACAACGGAGATCCGGAGATCAGAGACGCTGATGGCAGCCGCAGCGATATCGGCGTCTTCGGCGGGCCTGATGCGCCTGAGCGGCTGCCCGCATGCAAGCCGAAGCCGGCAACCCGATAGGAGCCATATTGAGATAGGCGCTCAGCTCTCGGGCACGGTCGCCGGAATCAGCTCGTCTCCGGGCTCGTCTTCCCAGGTCTCGACCGAGTCCAGCACCGCCTGCAGCCTCGTGCCGTAGTCGAGCAGCTCATGCTTCACGTTCTCGATGTTGTAGTCCCAGGCATCCGGGTAGCAATCGTTGTAGATCGAGCTGGATCGCTGCCACCAATAGGAGCGGAAGGGAAAGCTGGAGTTCATGCCGTCGAGGATGGCCTTGCGCATGACCTGCTTCGAGATGGCGGCGTTGCACTCCTCGTCATCGGAATAGCCAGTGCAGCGACCGGGCTCCGGATCCCCGTCGAAGCACTGGCAGCCGGGATGGGTGTCACCGGGATCGTAGCAGTCGTCTCGGGGATTGTAGCCCTCGTAGATGATCGGGACGTTTGCGGGCGGCGTGTAGGGCTGGAAGACGATGTTATGCCCCTCGTGCAGGCCGAAGTCGGCCCCCACCAGCTGGACGCGGTCGCCGCGAGCTGTGCAGATCGCGATCGGCCGGCAGGAGGTGCGTAGCGACTTCAGGAAGGCGACCATGTGGCGCGCCCAGGCCTCGGCTCCCTGCGGCCAGCCGTCGTCGATCTCCCACATGAGCAGGATGCCCACGTTGAGGTACGTGTCTTCGGGCAGCCTCGCCATGACCTCGGCCAGAAGCTCCTCCTGGCGGTACTGGTTCTTCTTCTGCCAGGACCAGCCGGCGCTGTAGGTCTCGTTGCCGAAGATGAAGTGGTCATCGTCGTGGAGGGTGTAGAAGTAAGGCTTGCCCGCAGAGGTGCCCGCGTCGATCGGACCTCCGTTGCGAACGCTCCACAGGTTGAAGGCCCAGCGATAGTCATCGCACTCCGGATCTCCGTTCTGGCACTCCAGCATCGGGGTGCCGAAGATGAGCGGGAAAATGATCACGTCCCGCGCCTTGGCACGCTGAACCTCCGCCTGCAGACCGTTCCAGTAGCTCTCCTTCCAGCCGCCCCAGTTGTTGTCCACGCTGTCCGTGCCGGGATTGCCGTAGACGTAGGGCATGAAGTTGGCATGGCTGGTGTAGGTGGCCACCACCGAGCGATACTCGTTGGCGCCAGCCGCCTTGAGGATGTCCATGTTGGCCGCATTCGGCACCGAGTCCTGGCCGCCGCCGACCAAGTAGATCGGCTTGCCGGCGTAGGAGAAGTAGCGCGGATTGTCCGGATAGACACACAGCTCACAGGGCAGACAGTCCCCGCCGCAGTCGACGGCAGTCTCTCCGCAGTCCTGGCTTCCATTGTCGCAGTGTCCGTCGCAGCTGGACTGGCAGTGTCCGTGCTCGTCGCATGCCTGCCCCTGGGGGCACCCACCGCACGCGAGCATGCCCCCGCAGCCGTCGCTCCATTGGCCGCACTCGAGCCCCAGGGACTCGCATGTCTCGGGTGTGCATTCATCCCCGCCGCCCGGGTCCCCGTCGTCTGCCCCCGCTCCACCGTCGTCTCCCAGCTCGGCCGCATCCCCGTCACCGACGCCGGCGTCCCCCTCGCCCGCGTCTCCGTCCCGCCCCATGGTGGCCGCATCTCCGCAGCCGGCGATCGACAGCATCACGGCCATCCACACGACGAGTGCTCGGCTCATGGCTCCCTCCACCCCGAGTATAGCGGCTGTCGTCAGTCCTCGCCCGCCTTTCGATCCACGCGATCGAGAACCCAGCTCACAAGCTCCCGTAGGCGCTCCGAGCTCAAACGGCCCGGATCGACGACGCACAGGGCCGCGCGCCGGCCATCCAGGAAGCGATCGCGCGCGTCCTCGCGCCACTGGATGAGCAGGCGCACACTGCCCTGAGCTGGAGCCGAGAAGCGCACCTGCGTCCCATCGGCCGTGGATTCGATCCGCTCGGCCCGTAGGCCCTCGAAGGCTCTCCCCTGAAGCGCGCTCTGGACCGCCTCGAGCAGCGCGCGCTGCTGGAGCCGGGGCGCGGCGTGCGATGAGCCGGGCATCTTGCGGCCCGCGTCCATGCGGCGGTAGGCCGCGCAGGCCAGCAATGGCCGCCAGAAGCTCGCGTCCAGGGCTCTCTGCGGGTACCAGATCTGGGCCTCGAGGCAGAGGCTGTATACTCCCCTTCCGCCAGCGGACAGGACCATCCAGCCGTCTCGAAATCGGAGCTGATCGCACTGCTCGATCCGATCCAGCCGGCTGTCGACGCCCTCCCTGTGCACGGCCCGGTAGCCAAAGCCGTCCTCGCACGGCTCGCCAGCGGGCTCGATCACGACCAGCTTTCTCGAGTCAGGGCCCTCGCTCCAGCGGCCGCCCGGATCCGGAAGCAAGAAGATCACCGGCAGTCCGCAGAGCTCGCTCCGCTCTACGTCCGATGCGATCTCGGAGGCCAGGTCAAGGCAGGCCGGGCAGCGGCACGAGCACGGCACGTGGGCCAGACCCGAGAAGAAGGGATGGATCGGCTCGGGAATGGGGCCCGGGTCTTGGTAGCGGCGGATTAGCCAGTCCAGGTAGTGGTGGGGAACGTGGAAGAGCCGATCGCGCGCAAAGGCCTCCACGCAGCAAGCCGGGTATCCGAGCAGCCGACCTGCTCGCTCGGCTTCCTCGGCGATGGCCGCGTCCTCGCGGGCCTGGCCGAAGCGCTCCGAGGCCTGCCGCAGGGCATCGAGCGACGCCGCTTCGTGCGCATAGAACAGCTCGCAGCCGCCCGCGGGGTGCTCGGCGAGCTCCACGGCGTCAAAGCGCGTCTGGACCTCCCGCAGGGCGTCCTGACCTCGTTCCGGGCCTCCAGGCCACTCCAGCTTGCCGGCTCGCCTGCGCCCCGACGCGAAGAGACGCTCCTCGGCTGCCCAGCTTCGGCCCAGCATCCTCTCTGCCGCCAGGTTCGAGCTGGTGGGTGCATCCACTAAAGCAGGCTCATCCCTCAGCCTCGCAAGCAGGTCGATGGCCGCATCCAGTGGCTCGTCCTCCATACGGGCGATGGCCTCGGCGATGCGGGCCACGCGCGGATCCCGGAATCTCCAAGGTGTCTCCGGCGGGTAGAGTCCCTTTGGGGCGCGCTCCGGCTGTGGCCAGGACTCGGCCAAGAGCCCATCCCGCGCGGCTAGGTGGTACAGGGGCAGGCCTGGATGCAGCCTGAGCCGCGACGTGAAGAGCTTGGAGCACCAGGGCTCGAGCCTGGCCAATCGCACCAGGCGGTAGTTATAGAGCAGGTCCTCGATCCGGGTCCAGGGGCTGTAGAGGATCAGGCTCAGTCCACCGTGCTCGTCGAAGTCGAAGTGCCGGGGATAGCGCCCTGCAAACCTCCGCAAGAGCAGGAGCAGATCCAGGACCTGGCGGATCGAGATACCCTTGTTGTAGCGCTCGAGCTCCCGGCCCGAGAAGCTCTCGACCCCGACCAGGCAGAGCTGAAGCCGGCTGCGGGTGGGCGCCAGGCGCTCCAGGCTTTCGAGGATCGACGCCTCGTGCGCCAGGATCTGATCAGCGCGCCCGCTCAGCAGGATGTCGACCCCGAGGTCGTGTTGATCTCCCAGCGCCTCGATGACCGGGTCCAGATCTCCTAGCAGGTGGCTGCCCATCAGCCTGATCCGCCGGCGGTGCGGGCCCCAGTCGCAGCCCTGCATGGCCGCCTGCAGGTGGCTCTCTATCGCCGAGTCGGGCAAGCGGACCACCGAGCCCGGCTCGAAGTCGCAGAAGCTGCAGCCTCGGCTCAACGTGCCCGGGGGCAGCTCGAGATCGGAAAAATCGGATGACTCGCGCACGCTCCTCGTGTAGCTGCACTCCGGGCCCAGCACGAGCATGGGCAGGGGCCGCATGGCAGCCGCGGCCGGATTGCCGGGCTGGCAGGAGAATTCGGGCACGCAGGCGAGGAGATCGCGAAGGCTCATGCCCCACTTGCGCTCCACCCAGCCGGCGTCCGGGATGGGCGCACTGTCGAAGCACTGCATCTCGGCGTCTTTGACGAGCGCGCGCAGCGATTCGGCCGGCGGATGGGAGAAGACCACGCACTCGGGCCTCGAGGCCTCGATCCGCTCGGCCAGCCCGCGCAGGTCATCCGGCACCAGCCCCACGCAGCCTGCTTGGTCGAGGCAGCTTTGCTCGATGACGAAGCGCAGCAGGTGTGCATCCATGTCCTGCTCGCGAAGCCAGCCTTGCAGGTATGGCATGAGCAGGCCCGACTGGAAGGAGCGCTGCAGCGCGAAGTCCAAAAGGAGCACGGCCATGGACCCATGATACTGCCCAGCGCCCAGGCGTGCTAGACTGGCAAGCCATGGCACGGCTTCTGCTTTTCACCGAGCCCAACCTGCACCTCGGCCAGGATGCGAGCTTGCCCCCCTCGTGGTGCAACCTGGGCACGGCCCGACTGGCAGCCTGGTGCCGGAGCCGGGGCCATGCGGTCTCGCTGCTGCCCTTTTTCTCCACCCTCCTGGACAGCCTGGCCCTGTCTCCAGAAGGCCAGCGCTGGCTTCTGGAGCGCGCTGATGCGGCCACCCCTACCCTTCTCGGCATGCAGGCCCGCGAGCAAAGCTGGGCCTGCAAGAAGATCGCCGACACGGCCCATCTCGCCTTTGGGCCGGCGCTCGAGCGCTTCATCTACGGACCTCATGCAGCCGGGCTGTCCCGCCTGCTGGCAGACCTGCTCACCACCGCGAGCCGCGATGCCTCATGTGCGGATCACCCCTTTCTCGATTCGGCCGAGCTGCAGGCCGAGCGCGCCGCGGCCGACTGGATCGGCGTGTCCATGGGCCGGGTCGGAGATCCGCTCGTCGAGGCCCTGATCCGACGCCTTGCCCGGCGCTGGCCCGTGGTGGTCGGCGGCAGCACCACGGCTTGCATGTCGCAAGCCGAGCGCGAGCGGATCCTGGATGAGCTGGGTGCCAGGGCCCTGGTGGTCGGGCCGGGCGAGAGGCCGTTATCCGAGCTGCTCGAGGCGGGCAGCCCACCGCGCGCCGTCGTACTGGAGGAGCAGCGCTACCCGGAGGTCGAGGACCTCCTCCCGGCCTTCGACCTGCTCGACCTCGATCGATTCTACTTCCCGCAGCGCGTTCTGCCCGTGCAGCTCAGCCACGGATGCTACTGGCGGCGATGCGCTTTCTGCCGGCGGGATGTGGCCGGGCTCGGCTGCCGTCACCTGCCGGCCCGATCGATCGCCCGGCAGCTAGCCACCCTCGCCGATCGCTTCGACTGCTGCTCCTTTTCCCTTTCCGACGAGGCCCTGGCGCCTCGCCAGGCGCGCGCGTTCTGCCGGGCCCTGCTCGCCGAGTCAGGCGGAACGACGGGTCTTTCCTTCTTTGCCGGAGCGCGACCCGAGCGGGGCTTCGACGAGGCGACCCTCGAGCTGATGGCCCGAGCCGGTTTCAAGGTCGTCTTCTGGGGGATCGAGTCGGGCTCGGCCAGGTTGCTCAGGCGCATGCGCAAGGGCACCTCCCCGCCCACGGCAGAGCGGGTGCTGCGCACGGCCGCGGCCTGCGGGATCACGAACCTGTGCTTCTTCATGGTCGGCTTTCCCGGCGAGACCGAGGACGACTGGCAAGCCACGCTCGGCTTCTGGGAGCGCAACCACGCCTCGATCGCCTACAACCGGATCAACCCCTTCGTCCTGGAGCAGGGCAGCCGGGTCTACGCCCATCCCGAGGAGTACGGCGTCGAGCCCATCCAGACGGCCGGCAGCGGATCTCGACCGTACCGCGTCGAGAGCGGGATCGACCACGCGCGTGCCCTCGAGCTCAAGCGCGAGCTGCTCGAGCGCGTCTCGGCCGGCCTGTTCCGGATCGACTGCGGCGCGTTTTTCGATCCGCCCGGTCTGGGAGACGGAGACGAGAAACTGGCCTTCCTGGCCGCCCAGGTTCTTGGCGGCGCCAGACTGCTCGACGCGCAGGCAGGTTTCGATGGGCGCAGCCAGGAGCTCATCCCGCTGAACCCGCACGCGCGAGAGATGCTCGCGCAGCTCGCAGGGCGCGAGCCCGATCAGGGCTGGCTACAAGAGGCAAGCCGCAGACATCGGTTCCTGGTGGTCAAGACGGGCGCTCGCGGGCTATGATTTGATCGTGGCTGACAGCATACCGCTATCCGCGATCCTCGCGATCACGCTCGCGGCCTGCACGGGCTCGGGGAGTTCGCCAGATGCGGGACTTCTCGACGCCTGTGACGCTGCGGATCACGAGGCCGATCTGAGGCCGGGCCAGCTCGCCTGGGTGCGCTCCAACTCCAGCTCTGGCATGGCCTGGGGCTTTGGCGTGGCTGCCCGTGACGACCGGGAGAGCCTGGTGACCGGCGCCTTCACCGAGACGCTCACGCTCGGCCAGGGCGAGTCGAGACGCAGCCTGAGCTCCCAAGGGGACTGGGATGCCTTCTCGGCGCTCTACGACGGCCAGGGTCGGCTCGTCTGGGCCCTGGGCGGCGGTGGCGCCGGTGTGGACTTGGGGGCCAGCGTCGCCTGCCTACCGAGCGGAGACGCGCTCGTGGCCGGCTACATTACGGGCACGGTCCGCTTCGAGACTGGACGAGCGGAGTTCGAGATGCTGGAAGCGGAAGATTCTGCCGTTTTCCTGGCGAGATACACGGATGGCCACCTGTCGTGGATCCGGCAGGTGGCTGCAATCGACATGCAGACCTTCGAGACGTTGCAGCCTGGCCAATCCCCGCTCGAGCTCAGCGCGCTCTCGGACGGCTCCTGCTGGCTCGGCGGGCGCTTCGAGGGCGTCATCGTGCTCGGCCCTGGCACAGCGGCCGAGACGCAGATCGAGGCCCGGGGCGAGCAGGACATGTTCCTGGCCCGCTACGATGCGGCCGGAGCGCTCCTGCTGGCCATCTCGGCCGGCGGCAGCGGGCAGACCTTTGCCCTGGCCGTGGACGCCGAGCCAGGGATCGGCTGTGCGGTCTGTGGGGGCTTCAGCGCCACGAGCCGCTTCGGCAGAGACGCCGAGGAGATCGAGGTCCTCTCGGCCGGTTCGTCGGACGCCTTCGCAGCCCGCTACGCGGAGGACGGCTCACTCCTGTGGGTGCGAACTGCGGGCGGGGCCTCCGCGCTCTGGGACTGGTGCAGCAGCGTGGGCCTGCTGCCCGACGGGTCTGTGCTGACAAGCGGAGACTTCTCGGCCACGGCTGCTTTCGGCCAGGGCGCCTCGCGTACCGAGCTGAGTACCTCCCGGGAGCACGACGTGTTCCTCGCGCGCTACGATGCCCGGGGCGATCTCGAATGGGCGCGACAGCTCGGCGGGTACGCGAGGTCATACGGCATGGCCGACCTCGAGGGCGGATCCTGCCTCCTGGCTACCAAGTTCTTCGACTCGATCGAGATCGGCTCCCAGCGCCTGGATTCCAGCGGACAGGCGGATATCCTGATCCTGCGCTACGACGCCTCCGGTGAACCGATCTGGGCCAAACGGGCGGGCGGCGTGGGCATGGATCTGCCGAACGAGATCGCCGCCAGCCAGGAGCGCTGCTTCCATACGGGAGGACTGAGCGCCGCAGCCACATTCGGTCCGGGGGAGGAGTTCGAGACGCTGCTGCCCTCCTGGGGCGAGTGGACCTTCTACCTCGCCTCGCTGGGTCTCTGACCCAGAGCTGCGAAGCTCCACTCGTTCAGGTTGTCCTCGAAGTAGGCTCGTGCATCGATCACGTCCTCGTGGCTCGGCAGGAACTTGATGAGCTCGGCGTGCGCCACCGACGCGGCAAAGCAGCGCTGGCAGGCTCCGTGATCGGGCACCCGGCGCCGGAACTCTCGAATGGCCTTTGAGTTCATCAGCTCGTCGAAGGGCTTCGCCTGGATGTTTCCCATCCTGTACTCCGACTGGAAGATGGATGACTGAGAGCAGGGGTAGAGCTCGCCGTAGGGATCCATGTACTTGTCGAACCAGGAGGAGAGGCAGACATAGGACTGGTTGAGCTCGACGTTGTAGCGGCACTCCGCCCAGGCATCGAGCAGCCTGTCTTCGAGCTTTAGGTTCTCGAGCTCCTGGAGGTCTTCGGGCCGCATCCGCGAAAGGCGGCTCGCCCAGCGAAGCGGCGTCGGGTTGAGGTGCAGCTTGATGTGAAGCCCGCTCGCACTACGGGCCATCTCGGGCAGGATCTGTTTGTAAAATCGAAGGATCTGAGCCCGGGAGAGCTTGAAGGCCGGCTCCTGCTTGATGATGTCCATGAAGAGGGTCATGTCCACGCTCTCGAGTCCGAGCTGGGCGGCGAGCTCCACGAGCCCGAGTAGATGGCTGAAGTTCGCGGCGCTGACGATCGCGTGCAGGCGGATCGAGGGCCGCCAGGGCTCATCGCGGACTGCCTCCAGCGTCTCGATCAGGTGATCGAAGAGACCCGGCCTTCGGCGCAGGTCATCGTGCACCGCGGCCCTATCGGCGTCCAGGGACACGATCAGGTTTTCGAGACCGCTCTCAGCCAGGCGCTGGATGCGCCCCGGATCGAGCAAGATCCCGTTTGTGTTCAATGAAGTGCGCAAGCCCCGGGCGTGCAGCGCATCCAGGATCTCGTCCAGGTGGGGATGCAGCGTGGGCTCTCCTCCGCATAGCAGCACATCGTCGAAGCGCCAGCGAGCGAGATCGTCGGCCAGCGCCAGGCAGCGCTCACGACTCAGCGCGCCATGGTCGCCCGGGCGGAAGTACTGGCGCTGATCGCAGAAGCGGCAGTGCGTGTTGCACTCCGCGGTCAGCGCCCAGACGAAGTACTGCCCCCGGCTTGTCTCGAGAGACTCGCGCATCTGCATGGCTTCGCGATACGGCCCGATGCGCTGGGGATCGATGGCGCAGTCGATCCGCGGCAGCGCTCGGATCGTGCTGGATCGAGGCGCGAGCTCCCCGAGTCCGAACCGGCTCGCGTAGCCCTTCCACAGGCCGGCGCATATAGGGCGGAAGTGGCAATCCCGGCACTCCTCGGCCCAGCAGCGCTCGTCTCCGATCTCCACCCCGCAGGGATTGGGATGGAGGTGCTGCATACACTCCGAGAGCGCTCGATGCCGCTCGGGGACCAGACAGAGTGGAAAGCCGTACGGACCCGCCAAGGACACGTCCTGGCCGGCCTGGATGAGCGTGTCCACGGCCGGTTCCAGCGAGCGCATCACCTGGCTGTGTCGCACGAAGAGCTCTTCTCTTTCCAGTGCCTGGCCAGCGGGGATCAAACTGAGAAAGCCCACCGACTCCACACCCTGAAGGCGCTCGATCACCAGCCGGGCGAAGTCCCCTGCCCGCTCGTAGTTGAGCCCGCAGAGCAGGTGCTCCAGCCGGACCCTGTGCCCGTGGGCCACTGCACGGCGTATCCCCTCGACGGCATGCTCGAAATAGTCGGTCCGGCACAGCCTTTGGTATAGCGCGGGCTCGTGCGCGTTGAGCGAGATCACCAGATAGCGCGGCGGAAAGCGATCCAGGAGATCCAGTGAGCTGCCCGCGGCCAGCAGCGTCCCGTTGGTCTGGATCTCGACCGCCAGGCCGAGCTCGGAAGCGGTGCGCAAAAAACCGGCCAGGCTGCGCGCCATGAGCGGCTCGCCGCCGGTGAGCACCACGGCGTCCAGATCGGCGCTGAGCTCGGAGAGGATCTCCGGTCTGGGCTCGGCCAAGACCGGCTGGCTGCCCCGCACGTTGCAGAACAGGCAGTTCTGGTTACAGCCGGTGCTCAGGCGGATGTAGTGGAGTCGCTGCACGTCTCACACCAGCCGCTGGGCGCCCAGCCCGGCCGGGCCGAAGCGCTCCAGATAGACCCGCCAGAAGCCCGAGCAGCGAGCCCGGAGCCCACAGCCGCTGCACAGCTCCGGGTAAATTCGTTCCGGCTGATGGGCCGGGGACTTGGCGTGGAACTCGTCAAAGTACTTCAGGTGTGCGGGCAGGCTGCACATGGGCACGCCGCAGATGCCTGGCACGTGCATGTCCAGCCCGAGCCCCGCTCCCTCGTCTAGGGCCGCCTCCAGACGGGGGGCCAGATCGAAAAGTGGCACCAGCAGGTCGAGGTGCTCCAGGGCCCGGCCCTGGGGGGAGCAGTAGCTGAGGTTGACGTGGCAGCGGGCCGGGTCGAGCCGAGCGGCGATGAGTGAGATCAGGCCGTGGAGATCGTCTTTGTTATACCGGGTCAGCACGACGTTGATACCGAGCATCAGGCCTGATCGCTGCGTGTACCGCGCGCAGGCGAACGCCCGATCGAAGGCGCCGTCCACGCTCAGCATCGCGTCGTGCACCTCTGGACGGTGGCTGTGCAGGGACAGGAAGACCGAGCTCAGGCCTGCGCGTGAGAGCTGATCTAACCGCCCCGGATCGTCGAGCAAGAGCCCGTTGGTCTGGAGATCCACCTCGCGGTAGCCGAGCTCGCGGGCGCGCTCGATCCAGGCCGGCAGACGCCTGAGCAGCGTGGGCTCTCCACCGGTGATGGACAGCTTGAGTTGCCCACGGCTGCGGCCCAGCTCCAGGCGTCGCTCGATCCGCACGCGGCTCGTGGCAAGGTCGGGCGTCGTGCCGACCGCGCTGCAGAACGCGCAGGTTGCATTGCAGCGTTCGGTCAGACGGATCAGCCACCAGTCGCCCGAGGATACCGGGTCCGTGTGCACCGATCCGCATGTGAGAAAGTCCCGCCAGCCCGGGAGCCTCCGCGTGCGTTCCAGCGAGCGCTCGATCGCCTCAATCCAACAAGCGCCCCGCTCGTCCAGCTCTGAACCGCGGTACTGCATCGAGTCCGATCCGAAGTGCAGGACCAGTCCCGCTCCGCTCTCCGGCCACAGCGAGACCTCGAGCCCGCCATTCTCCAGCCTCGCCTCGACCCGGGCCGGCGGATCGTCCAGGCGGGCCAGCACCCCGGTCAGGCGCCGGGTCCAGATCTTGATATCCTCCTCCACGATACTGAGCCTAGCAGGCCAGCCTGGTTAAAGCGAAGCGCTTCCAACACACTGGCGCTGTGGTATCATCGATCCCGTGAAGGTATCCAGGACGATAGCTTGCGTGATCGCACTCGCCGTGCTCCTGCCCGCTCCTCAGCTGCATGCCCGCTACTGTCATGGAGACATGGCGAGGCTCGAGCACCTGGTGGAGGCGGCTGCCTTCCAGCTCCACTTGCTGGCGGAACGGATCCGGCTCGAAGCGCCGGTCTGGTACACCTGGCTTGCCGAACGAGCCTCCCTGGTCGCGCTCTGGCAGCTGCACGCCGATTGCAGGATGAGCCTGATCCAGGCCTTGAGAACCGGGGGCGAGATACCCGTCGACGAGATCGAAAAGCGCTGGGCGCTCGCCTGCCAGATCCGGGAGCAGATACTCGGAAAGGAAGCCGGCGAGCCGGAGAGCGCTTTGATCGAGCGGACACTGCGCTCCGTATGGGCGGCCCTCCATCTCTGCGAGGCGGCCGCGGCCGGCCAGATTGCGCTCTGCGACGGGCTCCGCGGGCTGGGCCAGGAAGACGACTGGCGCAAGTGCCGCCACTATGCGGCCCTGGCACTGCTGCTCATCCAGCAGCGCTGTGATCTGCAAGCCAGCCGAGCTGCAGCCGAGGTCTTCGGGGCCCAGGTCGAGCAGATGTCCCGGCTCTGCGAGGCGATTCGGGACCAGCGCGAGGAAGGCTGCAAGGGACTGGAGCCTGACTCTGCCCGCATGCTGTGCACGGCCCTGGCCAACCGGGACGCGAGGTCCTGTCGAGGCAATGCCATCTGCGAGAAGAACGTAGACTACTTCTTCGGGCCGGATGCGACGCTGGGCAGGCTGACCGAGGTGGAGCAGGCAGCCCGCTTGGCAGCCCGAGGCCGGGCGGGCGACTGCTCGCTGCGCGCCTTGCAGCTCTACGACCAGGCGGCCCGGGAGGTCTTCCAGCTCCCGGATCTGCTGATGCCCTGAAGAGGGCCTGCGATGGACACCCGAGTGCTGCTCAAGACCGGCTACCGCTGCAACAACAACTGCGTCTTCTGCCACGCAGCCCCCCACCGCGGTATCGAGGCGCGCTTCGAACAGCTCCAGGCAAAGATACTCGAGGCCAGGCAGCTCGGCGCCCGTTGCGTGGTGCTGTCAGGTGGAGAGCCGACCATCCGGCCCGACCTGATGAATCTGGCCGATGCGATCCAAGCTGCGGGCATGCGCATCGGCCTGGTCACGAATGGACGCATGCTGGCCTACTCCAGCCTGGTGCGGGATCTTCTCGAGCGCGGACTCGAGTACGTGTACTGTTCCGTGTGCTCGGCCTCTCCAGAGCTGCACGACCGGCTGGTGCGCTCGCGCGGCGCATTCGAGCAGACCTGGAAGGGTCTCGTCCAAGTCATCGGAAAGGTGCCGGATCTGACTGTCAACCTGGTCCTCACCCGGGCGGTGCTCGGCCGGGTCCTGGACGCGGTGGAGCGGATCGGCTATCTGTCTCGCAGGGGCCCTCTTCGCCTCAAGCTCTCCATGGTCGAGCCCGAGGGCAATGCCCTGTGCGACTTCGAGGGGCTCGTGCCCCTGATCGCAGAAGCGGCTACCCGCATTCGCGAGGCGGTCGACTATGCAAGCGATCGCTGGCCCGACCTCGAGCTGCTTGTGGACGGCTTGCCCCTGTGCGCTCTGGGCGAGCTCGCTCATCTGGACTCCGGCCTTAGGGAGGACTCCTTCTTCGCCATGTCCGAGGCCTTCGAGCAGGGCTGGTACCCGGTCGACGAGCTGCACAAGTCCTTCGGCAAGCCCTGCCCCGAGTGCAGCCTCAGGCGCCGCTGCAGGGGGGTCTTTCGGGTATACCTGGACAGAAGGGGGGATGGGGAGCTGATACCAGCTCGAGAAACAGTATCGAACTCCTTCATTTTTATTGCCGATTCCGCCACCGAGGCCATCTGCTTCGACCCCTGCCCCATCCAAGCCGGCGAGCAGCCTGCTCAGGATCCGGTCCGGGGCCTGATGGTCGCCATGCCAGGGGGCATCCAGCGTTTCACGGCCGGGACCCGGGACTTCTCGGACCAGACCCTGGCGCGGTGCAAGGCGCAAGGCCAGGTCTACCTCGCGCACAGCGATCAGGGCGATCTGGTGGAGAGGCTGCAGAGCCTGGAGCTCGTCCCGGCCTGCGCCGACTGCTCGCTTCGCAGGATGTGCAGCGGCATCTGGACACCCCGCGAGCCCTGTGGTTTCGCCCGGGCCAAGGCGATGCTGGACCTCGAGCTCGGCGCGCTGCGCGGCCTGGTCCTGGACGTGGGCTGCGGCGCCGCTCCGTACCTCGATAGCCTGCTGCCAGCCATGCAGCGCGGAGAGCTCAGTTACATAGGCGTCGATCCCGAGCGCGGTACCGCCTCGGCTCCGAACGCGCGCTGGTTGCAGACCTCCTTCGAGGATCTCTGCTGGGACAGCAAGGCCTTCGACTGCGTCATGGCCTTGAGGAGCCTCAACCATCTGCCCGGCCTCCGAGCGGCTCTGGAGAAGATGCTCGATCTGCTCCGGCCTGGCGGGCGGCTGCTGCTGGCGGACGATGAGGTCTTCGGCGTAGTGGCGGAAGCAGGTCGAGAAGGCAGAGCGTCTTTCGAGCACTGGCGCAGCTCCACGCACGAGGAGATCGCTGTTTTGGCCAACGAGCTCGGTCTGAAGAGCACAGGCGGGGCTGCGGCCGGGGAGACCTCGAGCCCGATGTGGATCGCCTCCTTCGAATCGTATGAAAGGTGCGCTTGACAAGCTGAGGGTGCGAAAGATAGAATTAATACACGCTTGGAGGATGATGCCATGTCCAGGGACAGGTATCCCGAGGCGAAGAAGGAACCGGCCGCATTCCTCACGCCTGAAGAGCGCAAGCTCACGCGCAGAGATGTGCTGACGTCCAGCTCGACGCTCCTGCTCGTGGCTGGAGCGGCGCTTTCGGCGGTGCCGGGTCGCGCTTCGGCTGCTCAGAGAAAGCCATCGCACCCCGGCGTGAAATCCTCGCTGCCCGACCGCAATGAGCTATCTCACTGCTCTCACGGCTCGCACGGCTCGCACGGATCCCACGGCTCGCACGGATCCCACGGCTCGCACGGATCCCACGGCTCGCACGGATCCCACGGCTCGCACGGATCCCACGG
>JAFGRB010000447.1 GCA_016935365.1 Deltaproteobacteria bacterium | reverse complement strand
TCGAAGCGCTACGGCATCGTCACGCCCTACACCTCCTACCTGGTCACCGAGGACAGCCCCAGGGTCGCCACCGCCGTGCCCAGGCCGCCCAGACCGATGCACGAGCCGGCACCCCCGCCGCCGAGCGTGGTCCGCCCGGGCTGGTCGAGCGTGGGCGGCGCGGCCGGGCCGATGAAGGCGGAGGAGAAATCGGCCTACTCGCCGCCCCGGCGGCGCAAGGCCAAGGCCTCGGCCCGCATGCAGGTCTTCTCCGAGCAACGCGAGAGCGTCATGTCCGCCGAGTCGGGGGCGGAGGCCGTCTCGCTGGCCGACGCGGTCAAGGACATGAAAGGCGCCTCGGGCCGCCGGGACGATGACGACGAGGTCAGCGGCATCCGCTACGCCTCCGGCCGGGCTTTCAAGTACCGGGGCGGCACGTGGGTGGACCTCAAGTACCGCCCCGGCATGCAGCTGCTGCGGATCAAGTACCTCGGCCAGGCCTACTTCGCGCTCGCACGCCGCTCGGCCCTGCTCAAGCGCCTCTTCGGCCTTGGCGATCGGGTCATCGTGGTCATCGGCACCGACCGCGCCATCGAGGTCTGCCCCGACGGGCGGGACCAGGTGCCCGACTCCGAGCTCAAGCGCTACGCCCCGTAATCGCGGGTGGAACGCATCTCCATTCAGTGCTAGCGTGCCTTGTCGGGAGGCACGCGCCCATGGCCGACATCGTCATCTGCCGCGAACGGATCGCCGACCAGGAGCTCCGGCGGCTCGTCGAGCGCTTCTTCGGCGACATGGTCAAGATCGTCATCGACGTGCGCCGCCGCGTGCTGGCCGCCGGTGGTGAGTTGCACGCCGACGCCGAGCAGGTGCTGCTCGCAGACGGCAGCCTGCAGGCGGACCTCTGGGGGGCCAACTACTACCCGGCCACCGACCCCGAGCGCTGCATCGAGTACACTGCCCTGATCAACATCCGCCCATCCCAGGACAACCCGAGCATGGAGGTCACGGACGAAGCGACAAGGCGCGTCATCCGCGAGATCGTCTACACGCTGCTCGGACGAGGAGAGGCGCTGTGAGCAAGTCGACCGGCCAGCACCGCCAGCTGAGCCCGGAGCGCTGGGCCGCGTTCTCCCTCGATCGGCAGATCCTGATGATCGCCAACGAGTGGCACCGCGCGGCGCGTTTCGTCGGCGATCCCGACAATCCTCCGGGCCTGCGCGCCTGCTGCGAGCGCGCCCTTCGACTGGTCGACCTGACCGTCGAGGTCAACGAGCACTCTGGGCTGAGGCGCGAGCTTCTGCGCTGGCGCGAGCTGGTGGGCGCGATCTACATCTCCGCGTCTCTTTCCCCCGAGGCGCACCGATCGGCTCTCCGGGTCCTGCTCCAGCTGCACCCTGCAGCCGCGCGCCAGATTCCCCACCTGGCAGAGGCGGGTCGCTAGACCGTGAAGGCGCGGTAGAACGAGATCCCCGCCAGGACGAGGAGTATCAGCCCGAAGAAGCCACCCGCGACGACGAGCCCCTTTCTCCCCCAGTGATCCCGTGACCTGCTGAAAAAGAGAATCACAGCCAGGAAGGCGAGCGGGATCACCGCAGAGACCACCATCGCAACCCACCGAAAGCTGCGCAGACCCGCCTCGCTCATATCTACCCAGGCTGGCGCCACCATCAGCCCCACGAGGACGAGCACGAGCGGCGTCGAGACGACAAGGCAGGTGAAGGCAGCGCTGACCAGGCCCGCGAGGGCACCCAGGCCGTTGGCCCGTGCCACACCCGGCAGCAATAACAAAGCGACACCAGCCATCACAACGAGACGGAGCCTCATGTGCCAGCCTCCGATCCAGCCGACGGCTAGACCGCCTTCACCAGACGCTCGGCCAGGCCCTTCTCTCCCAGGACCAGAGTCAGGTTCGCCTTGTCGGCCACCCGCTCCAGGGTCTCGAGCTCCCGCAGGCGCATGAGCATCGGGTTCGACTCGAGGATCTTGGCCGTGTTCGCGGCCGAACGCATGGCGGCCGTCTCCTCGCGGCGGGTGATCAGCGACGCCTCGGCGACCTTCCTGGCCTCGGTGACCTTGTTGAGAAGCTCCCGCATGTCGCCGGGCAGGATGATGTCTCGGATGCCCAGCGAGAGCACCTCGATCCCGAAGCCGCCGGCGCGGCCTTTGAGCAGCTCGGCGAGCTCCTTGGACACGGCCTCCTTGTCGGAGAGCAAGGCGTCGAGCTCGCGGGTGCCGATGGCCTCGCGCAGCGCAAGCTGCGCCTCCCGGTAGATGGCCTGGGTGTAATCGTCGACTGCGCTCACCGCCTTGAGCGGGTCGACGACCCTGTAGGTGACCAGCGCGTTGAGCCGCAGGGTCACCTTGTCGGCCGTCAAGATCTCCTGGCCCGAGACGTCGAGCACCCGCTCGCGTCTGTCCACGTGGAGCGCCTTGATCACGCCCGCGCTCCGCCAGTAGGCGTGGACGCCAGGCTCGAGCACGGCCTGGTGGACACCGTCGATGTAGAGCAGCGCCACGTGCTCGGCGTCCACGTCCACGCGCTGGAGCAAGACGTCGGAGCCCGGCTTGGCCAGGATGGTGGAGATCTTGGAGTGGACGAAGCGCGCCTGCTCCGTGTTGACACGCTCCACCTTCACGTCGAGCATCGGCTTCCAGACCGCGTGCAGTCCCGGTCCGAGCAGGGCCTCGAAGCGGCCATCGAACCAGACCAGAGCGCGCTCGTCGTCGGCCAGATCGAGCATCAGGGCCTCGGCATCGAGCGCCCCGCTCTTGGCGATCACGGCCAGATCGGGATGGCGGATCCAGTCCACGAGCGAGCTCATCTCCACTTTCATCTTGCCCGAGAAGAACCGGTACTCGCCGGGCTGGAGCACGCGGACGAACTCCCCCTGCTTGAAGAGCAGGCCCCGCTCCTGCTTGCGGACCTTGACCTTGCGACACATTTCCCACCTCCTGGCCGAAGTCTCTCGGCCGAGCCATGCCGTCCTCTATCGCGATCGCCCGCGAGCTCCGTCGAGAAACGCCCTTGGAAAGCCGCCGGCCCGTTCGGCCGCCACACCGCAAAGCCGCGGAGCGCCGCTTGAGCCAGGTCCGACTCCCCGCTTCGGCCCCGCCCCGCTCATCCGGCCCCGAAAGGCCGAGCTGTGCGGGATCGAGGCGTGGGCCGGTTTTGGCCCTGGCGGTATCCGCGCGCTGCAGGGCAGCTTGCGGTGCTGTCGCGCGGTCTGCCCGCCCTCGCGTCGAAGACGCTCGGGCGAGACAGCCCGCGAGACGGGCCGCCTCCCGAGGCAGGCGGCTCCCCTCGGGCAGAAGCCTTGCGCTCTACCACTGAGCTACCCGGCCGGAGCCGGGGCAGGAATCGAACCTGCGACCTCAAGGTCCCATGATGCGACGGCGCCTCTCGTCAGAACCCGATCGCGGGACGCGCCAGGCCGATCACCCTCGTGAGGTCGGCGCGCCGCTGGCCGGGCGTCATCGCCTCCTTTCGTACTCGCTCATATCAGCAAGTCACGGGCTACTCAAGATGACCTCGCAAAAAGTCGCTTCGCGACTTCTGCTCGGCGGGGAAGGGACCTTCCCTCCCCCGCCACTTGAAGTCAATTGGGTGCAGATCCCTGTTTGTTATCAAGTAGTTAGGCATATTGTTGCTCACGCTGCCTTCTTGGCTATCGCATCGTGC
>JAFGRB010000446.1 GCA_016935365.1 Deltaproteobacteria bacterium | reverse complement strand
TTGTTCCCACCCACTGTCTTCACCACGGATCGGTCGAACCTCTTTGGGTCACACGGCCAAAGGCCGTGGTATTCGCTCGCAATAATCTTATTCTCTCTAAACCTGGGGCCGAAGCCCCAGGCTTTATCCCCCCGCTGCTTCGCAGCGGAAAACCTTGCGATGGAAAGTATACGGCTCAGGGCTTCGCACTGGGCTTGCCTGTTCCGCCCTTTCAGGTCTTGGCCTCACTCCCGGCAGGTGCGCGACGGCGCCCTGCCCTGCTGCTCCAGCTCGCGCCGCACCCGCGGGTGCAGGCAGGTGCCGGTGATCAGCCGGGCGCCGCTCTTGAAGGTCAGGTACGACCAGAACCAGCTCGCCATGACGGAGACCCGGTTGCGGAAGCCGATCAGGAACCAGATGTGCACCAGCAGCCAGGCCAGCCAGGCCAGCCAGCCCCCGAAGCGGAATCGGCGCGTCTGGGCCACGGCCCGGCTGCGGCCGATGGTGGCCATGATGCCCCGGTCGCGGTAGACGAAGGCCTTCCGCGGCCGGCCGCGGAGATCGGCCGCGATGTTGGCGGCCACCAGGTCGGCCTGCTGGATGGCCACCGGGCTCACGCCGGGCAGCGGCCGCTCGGCGCCCTCGGGCACGAAGCCCGCGATGTCGCCGATGGCGAAGGCCTCCGGGTGGCCCTCGAGGCTGCAGTCGGCCCGGACCGGCACGCGGCCCGCGCGGTCGAGCGCGACGCCCAGGCTCTCGGCCAGCGGGCTGGCCCGCACCCCGGCCGCCCAGATCGCGGTCCAGGTGGGGATGAAGCCGTCGCCCAGGCGAACCCCGTCCGGCTCGATCCCGCTCACCGCGGCCCGGCAGCGGACCTCGACGCCCAGGCTCTCGAGCTGGGCCGCGGCCCTGGCCGACAGCGACTCGTCGAAGGCCGGCAGGATGCGCGGGCCGGCCTCGAGCAGCACGACCTTCGTCTGCTGCGGATCGATCTGCCGGAAGTCCCTGGCCATCACCCGGCGGCCGAGCTCGGCGATCGCGCCCGCCAGCTCCACCCCGGTGGGCCCGCCGCCGACGACCACGAAGCGCATCAGCTCCTCGCGCCTTTGCGGGTCGCGCTCGCGCTCGGCCTGCTCGAAGGCCAGCAGGACCCGGCGGCGGATCTCGATCGCATCGTCGAGGTCCTTGAGCCCCAGGGCGTGCTCGGCCCACTCGTCGTGGCCGAAGAAGCTGGTCCGGGCGCCGGCGGCCAGCACCAGGTAGTCGTAGTCGAGGCTGTCCGCGTCGAAGAGCTCGACCCGCCGCCCGGCGAGATCCACCCTCTCCGCCTCGCAGAGCAGGACCCGGGCGTTCTTCTGGGCGCGCAGGACGGCCCGGATGGGCATGGCGATCTCGGCCGGCGACAGGACGGACAGGGCCACCTGGTAGAGCAGGGGCTGGAAGAGGTGGTGGTTGGCGCGGTCCACCACGGTCAGGCGGACCGGGGCCCGGCGCAGCCTGCGGGCCAGGCGCAGGCCGCCGAAGCCGCCGCCGATCACGACCACATGGGGAAGCGTTCCCTGCTCGGAGCTCATCCGGGCCCTCCTCCAGCAGGCTGTCTACAAAAGGCGTCCTTCGGCCCCTCGACTGCCTGCGGCCTCCGATCATCCGCGCGCTTGTGCGCGGGAGAACATCGAGCAGGGTGTTTTTTCGACACCCTGCTCTACCGATGGTCTGTCCGCGGGCTCGCCGCCTTACGCGCCCGCGGCCAGGTTCTCGGCAAGCGCCTCGGCGTATGCCGCGCAGCCGAGCTCGACCGGCTCTGGCGCGCCCGGCACGCCCGGCTCGGCGCGCCAGCCGCGCACCAGGTCGTAGGTGCCCCTGCGCTGGGCGAGGGTCCGCTCGACCGCCCGCCGGACGAGCCCGGCCGCCTCGCCCCAGCCGATGTAGTCGAGCATCATGGCCGCCGAGAGGATCAGCGAGGAGGGGTTGACCTTGTCCTGGCCCGCGTACTTGGGCGCCGAGCCGTGGGTGGCCTCGAAGACGGCCAGGCCGTCGCCCACGTTCCCGCCGGGGGCCATGCCCAGCCCGCCCACGGCCGCCGCGGCCGCGTCCGAGAGCAAGTCGCCGTTGAGGTTGGTCGTCACGATCAGATCGTAGTCCGCGCTGCGGGTCAGGATCTGCTGGAACATGTTGTCCGCGATCCGGTCGTCGACCGGGATGCGCCCGCCGGAGTCCTGGCCCTGCCGGGCGAAGTGCCCGGCGAACTCGGGCTCCTCGCAGACCTCGTAGCCCCAGCGCAGGAAGGCGCCCTCGGTGTGCTTCATGATGTTGCCCTTGTGCATCAGGGTCACCCGGCGCCGGCCCTCGGCGCGGGCATAGCGCAGGGCCTTGCGCACGTGGCGCTTGGATCGCACCTGGCTGATGGGCTTGAGGCCCAGCGCGGAGTCGGGCGCGACCTGCGCCTCGCCCACGCCCCACTGGCCGAGCAGCTCGAGCAGCTTGCGGCACTCCGGGCTTCCGGCCTCGTATTCCACGCCGGCGTAGACGTCCTCGGTGTTCTCGCGGAAGACGACCAGGTCCAGCTGCTCGGGGTGCCTGAGCGGCGAGGCCGAGCCGTACCACTTGACGGGCCGGATGCAGGAGTAGAGGTCCAGGGCCTGGCGGATGGCCACGTTCAGCGAGCGGAAGCCGCCGCCGACCGGGGTGGTCAGCGGGCCCTTGATGCCGACCACGTGCTCGCGCAGGCCCTCCAGGGTCTGCTGCGGCAGGTGCTGGCCGCACTCGGCATACGCTTTCTCGCCCGCCAGCAGCTCCTGCCAGGCGATCCGACGCGCGCCGCCGTAGGCCGCCTCCACGGCCGAGTCGACCACCCGGCGCATGGCCGGGGAGATGTCGCTGCCGATGCCGTCGCCTGCGATGTAGGCCAGGGCGGGCCGATCGGGCACCTCGAGCGCGCCGTCCACAAGGCGGATCCTGTCTGCCA
Source organism: Deltaproteobacteria bacterium (assembly GCA_016935365.1). GTDB lineage: Bacteria > Myxococcota > B64-G9 > B64-G9 > B64-G9 > JAFGRB01. The sequence continues at coordinate 449 of JAFGRB010000446.1, read as the reverse complement.
TCCCGCACCTCCCGGAGCCAGGCTATCGCCTCCGGGGGCGCGCTTCCAGCCCCTTCTGCGCAGCTCTCGGTATGTCACCGAGATCGCCTCGCTACATGATCCGGGTTTTCGCTGCGAAGCAGCGATGGGGTAAAGCCTGGGGCTTCAGCCCCAGGGAAGCGGAGAGAACAGAATCATGCGCCCTGAAAGGGCGCGGCAATCTCGAGCCCTGTCCGAGACGCAGAGATGGCCGCGCCCCTCCAGGGCGCGTAAATAATCAACCTCGCCCAGAGGGCGAGGTATTCGGAAGCCCCCTCCAAAGGGGGCTTGCACGAGTGACGGTGGGCCCTTGTGGAATTTTATCGGTAGGCCATTTCCTTCAATCAAGACGTAGGGGCGTGGTTTATCCACGCCCGAACGCTCCTTCGCGTCTGCGGGCGGGCGTAAAGCCCGCCCCTGATATGGAGGGG
>JAFGRB010000445.1 GCA_016935365.1 Deltaproteobacteria bacterium | reverse complement strand
GCACCTGGGCAGGCTGCACCCGGGCAGCTGGCGCCTGGGCAGCTGGCATCTGGACAGGGGCCGGCTCGGACACCCGGGCGGGGGCCGGTTCCGGTTTGGGTGGCACCTGGGCGGGGGGCACCTGGGCGGGGGCTTGGACGGCGGGCATGGATGGCTGGGTGATGACCTCGTCGCGGGCGGCGGGCATCTCGGGCAGGGTGGCGGAATCGTCCGCGGGTTCCTCTGCGGCTGGCGGGGGCTGGGTCACGACCTGCTCGGCGGTCGCGTCGATCTCGATCTCCATGATCCGGAAGACGCGGCCGGAGGCTGTATCGGTGACGTGGATGGAGTTGTCCTCCTTGATGTCGCACAGCACGTTCTCGGCAGCCGGCCCGCCTTCACCCGCCTTGGCCAGGCCGGTCCGCAGCGCGTCGATCCAGCTCTCCGCTTCCAGGCGCAGGCGGAGGTCCATGGGTACCTTGGGGGACTTCGGCATCCAGATCTCGAAGCGTGGCATATCGCAACTCCTGTGCACGGGCTCGTCGCCACATCATACGGACAGCCGTTTCGCACTGTCAAGCGGGCACGCTCGGGCACGCTCGGCGTGTCGTTGCGATCTGGCTTTCCCGCGCGCGGTTGACATGGGCGAGGGCGCGGAGATAGGCTGTGATCGACTCTGTCACAAGGGGGTCGGCATGAGGCGAATGCTCGTCGGGCTCGTGGCCGCCACCCTGGCCTCCGGGGCCCTGGGTGCCAAGGCACAGGAGGGCGGGTCTCGGATGTGGGTCCCCGACCCCGAAAGCCGCTTCGTGGGCCGAGACGAGGCGGGTCGGCTGGGCGAGAAGCTGCGCGCGGCGGCCCGGCGCTACTCCTCCTTCGCGCTGGTCGAGGATCCCTCGCTCGAGCTCGAAGCGCTGCGGAGCAAGGCGGGCTGCAAGGGCAGCAGCGTTCGCTGCCTGGCGGCGGCCGGCAAGGCCGCCGGCGTGGACGAGATCTTCCACGTCCAGATCCAGATGATCCCGGGCCGCTTCCAGATCAAGATGATGCTCGTGGATGTCCGCACGGCCCGCGCGGTCGGCCAACTCCAGCGCCGGGCCCGCAGCCAGGCGGCGCTCGGCGACGTGCTCACGGGCGGATGGAACCAGCTCGTGGGGCTGCCGACGAGCCGCCAACTCATGGTGAGCGCCAATGTCGACGGCGTCCAGCTGAGGCTGGACGGCCGCGCGGTGGGCGAGACCCCGCTGGTGCGCAGCCTGGAGATCCGCAACGGCTCTCACTTGATCACCGCCTCGCACCCCGATTTCGTGCCGGCCGAGAAGAGCTTCTTCGTCAAGGGCAAGCAGAAGACGGTCCGGATTCGATTCAGCCTCGTGCTCAAGGACATGGACATCCCCACCGTGGCCCTGGTGCCCAAGGACGGGCTCCGGCCTGGCAAGGGCGAGCCCGGCGAAGGCGGCAAGCTCGGCGGCGGCAAGGACGAGCCCGGCGAAGGCGGCAAGCTCGGCGGCGGCGAGGACGAGCCCGGCGAAGGCGGCAAGCTCGGCGGCGGCAAGGACGAGCCCGGCGAGGGCGGCAAGCTCGGCGGCGGCAAGGACGAGCCCGGCGATGGCGGCGAGCTCGGCGGCGACAAGGACGAGCCGGGTAGCGGGGAAGTCGCCGCTGACGCGGGTCCCGGGAGCGAGCAGGGCAAACCCGCTGAGCCGGAGCAGGATCTCGCCAGCATGATCCACATCGCCAAGATTCCCGAGCAGGAGCGGCGAGACGGGCTCGTGCCCGAGGACGAGGGCGAGCCGGAGTCCGACCGGGAGAGCGCGGAGCCGATCTACCATCAGTGGTGGTTCTGGACTGCCATCGGTGCCGTGGTCGTGGCGACCACGGTGACCGGGACGGTGCTCGGTCTGAGCGGGGAGGGCGGGGGGATTCCATCCGGTATGGGCCGGGTCACGGTCGAGTTCTGAGCGGGGGTGACGAGGTGGCACGCATGAGCGGCTTGAAATCGTGGGTGCTCGCCGGGACGGTGGTCCTGGTTGGCTGCGGCGAGCCCGGGGGGCTGGGTCTCGAGCTGCGCTTCGCCACGCTGCAGCAAGCCCAGAGCAGTGGTCTGCCAGATGGGATCGCCGGGCTCGAGGTCGAGCTGCTGCGATGGGAAGACGGAGATCAGCTGGATCAGCTCGGGTGCATCGATCTGGACTCCGAGCCGGATCAGCGCCAGGGCTTGAGCCTGGACGTGGTGCCCGGCGCGTTGCGCGTGGTGGTGAGGGGATATGAAGACAGCGCCTGCTCCGGCGAGGCCAGCTGGGCGGGATCGTCGAAGCGCGCCGACGTGATCGAGGGCGAGGAGCTGGTGGTACCGGTCTATGTCACCCTGCGGGGGCTGGCGCTCAACCCGATCCGCGGCAGCTTGCCGGCCGGGCGTGCCTTTGCCACGGCCACGCCGCTGCCCGATGGGACGGTGCTGGTGGCCGGCGGTTTCGAGTCGCTTATCCAGTCGCAAGCCGGCTCCGCGGCCCAGATGGCGGCGAGCTGTGAGGCGCTGATCTACGACCCCGGGCAGGGACGCTTCCTGTCCACGGTCGTACCCATGCTCGCCTGCCGCGGTCTGCACCAGGCCGTGGCGCTTGCCGACGGCAGCGTGTTGCTGGTCGGCGGCAGCCAGAGCGCGAAGCTCGATCCATTCGGCCAGACCCGGCCCGCGCTCCTGCCGGACGTGGGAGGGCTCGTCGGCGTGGTCGAGCGCTACGACCCTGCGCTCGGCCGCTTCGTGCAGGTGGCCTCGTCCGATGCGCTGGCCCGGGCCTCGGCAGCGGTCGCGCTCATCGACGGAGCAGATGAGCGGCTGCTGGTCGCCGGTGGCCGCACGACCCAGTCCTGGCGCAGCGATGATATCATGCTCGGCGCGGCCAGCACGGCCTCGCAGTGGAGCTTCGAGTCCGCCTCCCTGCTCGCCCCGAGGATCGGCGCGCAGGCCGTGAGCTGCGGCGGGGGCGTCCTGGTCTACGGCGGCAATGAGTACGAGGCCGCCCTGCTGGAGCGCGTCGATCCGGACAGCCTCCTGAGCACGGACCTCGAGATCGAAGGCCAGGCCGTGGCCGGCCACAGCTTCCAGGGCGCGGAGCAAACCGACGGCAGCTATCTGGCCTGGGTGGCCGGAGGGCTGCCCGACCAGTCCGGATCGTCACCGAGGAGCGAGATGCTGCGCATCGGGTGGATTGCCGGAAGCGGCTTCGACTTCCAGCCCCAGGCGCGGACCCTGCTGCGCGCCCGGGCCTACCATCTGGCCCTGCAGATCCAGGGCGCCGATCCGGGCTGGGTCTTCGCCGGGGGCCTCGGCGCATCCATGTGGGGCCGTGACGATCTGGAGCTTCACCGCACAGGCGATGAGGCGAGCATGCTCGAAGGCACGCTCTCGACCGGATCGCTGGGCTCTGCGGGTGCGCTTCTGCCGGACGGTTCGTGGCTGCTGGCGGGCGGTGTGCACGTGGATGCGGACTATCGGATCGAGCTCAGCGCCGAAGCCGAGCTGCTCTCGCCCTGACGATAGACGAACTCAGTGCGCGGTGCCCGTGACGTCGGGCAGTTCTTCGTGCATCGCGGTGGGCGAGTATCCCGAGCAGCTCGTGGCCGGCGTCCAGTACACGGTCGTCTTGAGTGTGGCCGTGTGGGCCTCGTCCGTGCCGGGAGCGTCATCCTCCAGGGTCACCTCGTAGGTCCGGTTCTCCGTGAAGCTCTGGGGGCGGATGGTCCCGTCGATCAGGAAGTCCACCCCCATGTAGTCCTCGAGCGGGATGAAGTTGTCGCCCTGGACCTTCGCGCCGGTGGCGCGGAACTCGATCCGGTCGTTCGTGCCGTTGGAGGCGATGGGGTTGTGGTTGATGTCGGTCAGGTGGATCGTCATCGATAACGACCCGCCGTTGGCGATGGAGATGCCGGCCGGCTCGAAGTGGGTCGTGTCGTTGCTGCTGTGCGGAGCGCCGGTGAACATGATCCTCGTGCTGGCCCAGATCGTGGTCGACTCGTTCCAGCGCCCGTCCGCGTGGCTCCACTGGCCGTCCTGGTTGACGTCGATGAAGTCCTCGCCCTCGTCTCGCTCGCCGTTGTCGTTGATGTCGATGAAGGGCTCGGCCAGATCCTGGCCCACGAAGCTCTCGCCGGCGTCGTAGATGCCGTTGCCGTTGGTGTCGGTGAAGCCCTCCTCCCCCTGGGTGTAGAAGACGATGGTCAGCAGGCCGTCGCGGGGATTCCGGATCCGGTAGTCCTCCTCCATGTGGTTGGGCTCGTCCGTGACGGGCTCCACGTCGTTGGGCTCGCAGTTGGGCTGCAGGGAGAAGACGTAGTCGCCGGTCCCCGTGTCGACGCTCTCCAGGGCGATGGTGCAGCCGCCTTCCACCAGCGTCTTGACCTCTGCTCGCGGCACGGGCTGGTTGTCGATCGTCTTGACCGTCACGCTGCAGCGGATGCGCATCCGCTCCCGCTCGACGCTGTCCGCATAGACCGAGGCGTTCGTGGGGAGACACAGCGCCGTGAACATCCTGCCGGAAGGCATGCCGCCCGGAGCGCTGAAGATGGTCTCGGTGGCGGTCACCTTGGCCTTTCCGACCGTCACGTACTCCACGTACACGGTCCCTTCCTTGCCGCCTTCGCCCGGGAAGCTATACAGCGTCGTGCTGGCCTCGCCGCCCTGGACGCTGGCCGTGGTCTCCTGGAGCGGCTCGGTGGTGTAGTTGTCGTACTCCTTGAAGCTGCCCACGGTCGTCTTGAACGTGGCCGTGCCCGCCTTGGCCGCGCGCCCCTGCTCGGTGAGCTGGGCCACGATGGTCAGCGAGCCGTTCCACGGCAGGGTGTTTCCGTCGGGAAGCTCGATGAGCGCGCTGTTGGTCAGATCGCACTGGCAGAGACAGAGTGCTGCTGCGGTCGTGAAGACAAAGACGAGTACTGTCCGGATTGTCTTCGTGGTCATGGTCTGCGTTCTCCGTGTATGCGTTTGTGGTCTTCCGGTCATCCGGGAATCCCAGGGAGGATTCCATCTACATCGATACTAGGCCAAGCCCGCTGGATGTGCAAGCAGGTGTAACTCGGTGCAGCCGGGCCAGCTCATCGAACTCGCGAGATTCTCTTCTTTTCTTTTTCTGCATCCGGCGCTAGTCTTGTCACGCGTTCAGGCGATGATCTGGCCAGCGGAGGTTGTCATGAGCGGAGCGGGCGAGGTGGAGTACGAAGTCGACATCGACGAGGAGAAGGTGCTCTTCGAGGGCGAGTGGTACTCACGCCAGACGCTTGCCGATCGGATCAAGCGCATGATCGACAATCGGGACTTCCGGATTTCGGGCGCCGGCAATGCCCTGGAGAAGCTCCAGTTCGCGGTGGCCAATGCCAGGGAGTGCGTCGTCAGGCTCGCCCCCGGAGACTCGCAGCGTCTCGATCGATATGCAGCCCGAGCAGGCGTGTCCGCGCCCGTTTTCATTCGTCAAGCGTTGCTGGCCTACCTGGCGGCTCAACCCCCGCTGGATGACGGTCCAGCCGCAGACAAGTCGGTCATGACCACGATCACCACCGAGCCCGTCAAGCCGGGCGAGGAGGCCTCTGCGGTCGAGCTGACCGCCAAGAAGGACCTCGAGCCGAGCCCGGTCGTGGCTTCCTCGTACTCCTCGAAAGACGAGCCCAGAAAGACGGAAGAAGGGCTGGGTGACAGCTGGTTCAAGAAGGGCTAGCCGAAGCGCTCAGCAACGCTCGAGGCAGACGGCCTTGCCCATGCCCCCGCCCACGCACAGGGTGGCCAGACCGCGCTTCAGGTCCCTACGGCGCATCTCGTGCAGCAAGCTCACCACGATCCGAATGCCCGTACATCCCACCGGGTGCCCGAGGGCGATGCCGCTGCCGTTCACGTTGGTGATGCTGCGGTCGAGCTCGAGCAGCTTCTCGCAAGTCAGATACTGGGCAGCGAAGGCTTCGTTGAGCTCGATGAGCTCGACGTCATGCAGCTTCCAGCCGGCGCGGTCGAGCGCCTTGCGGGTCGCCGGCACCGGCCCGTAGCCCATCAGCTCGGGCTCCACGCCGGCCACGGCGTGGGAGATGAGCCTGGCCACGGGCTTCAGGCCGAGCTCCTTGACCTTGGCCTCGCTGGCCACCACACAGAACGCTGCACCGTCGTTGATCCCCGAGCTGTTGCCCGCCGTCACCGTGCCGTCTTTCTTGAAGGTCGTTTTGAGCTGGGCCAGCGTCTCGATAGACACATCGAAACGGATGTGCTCGTCGGTCGTCTCCACCGAGACCTGGCCCTTGCGACCCGGGACCTCCACCGGCACGATCTCCTCGAGGAAACGCCCGGCGCGGGTGGCCTCGGCGGCGCGGGAGTGGCTGGTGTAGGCCAGCTCGTCCTGCTGCTCGCGGGTGATCCCATACTTCTCGGCCAGGTTCTCGGCAGTAAGCCCCATGATGATGCCCTTGACCGGATCGGTCAGCCCCTCCCACAGAGAGTCGGTCAGCTCGCCGTGCCGCAGGCGGTAGCCGAAGCGGGCTCCTTTGAGGATGTAAGGTGTGTGCGTCATGCTCTCGACGCCGCCCACGAGCACGAGATCGTGCTCGCCGGTCTGGATCTGCTGGGCGGCAAAGACGAGCGCTTGCATGCTCGAGCTGCACTGGCGCTGAATCGTGGCGGCGGGCACAGACTCGGGGATGCCGACCCGCAACGAGATCACGCGGGCGATGTTGATCTCGTCGCTGACCATCATGCAGTTGCCCACCAGCACGTCTTCCAGCGCATCCTTGGGCACGCCGGCTTTCTCGATGGCCTTCTCGGCTGCGATCACGCCGAGATCGGCTGCGCGCAGCTTGGCGAAGATGCCACCGAAGCTGCCGATGGCGGTCCGGCACCCGTCCAGCAGGAAAACCTCTCGCATGGCCTGGTCCTCCATTCGTGGTCGCGAGGTCGGAGAGATAAGAGCACAAGCGTTCTGCCCCGTCAAACCATTGCGAGGACCAGAATCTGGTCCTCCTGCCCATCGGCGTAGTATCATGCCGCCGGTATGCGTCCAGTGTTCCGGACAGCCCCGGGGCTCCTGTGCCTCGTCCTGGCGTGGAGCACCCAGGCCAGAGCGGATGACCTCTCGCAGCGAGGCGATCAGCAGATCGTCATCGGCCGGCTGCCCTGCAATCCCCCGGGCGATGTGCGCTCGCACGGGCTTCGGCAGCTGGTGTGGGAGCTGCAGAAGCGGACCAGCGTCGAGGCCCGGCTCGAGCCGCTGCTCGTGGATCCCGCCAGCCAGGCGATCTTCCGCACGCCGTTGCTGGTCTGGAGCTGCGAGGGGGCTGCGGCCGATCTGGATGACGGCGCTCTGGCGAACCTGCGCCGCTTCCTGACGATGGGGGGAACCCTGTGGGTGGATGACCCCGCCGCGCAGCCCGACGGGCCTTTCGATCGAAGCGTCCGGCATGTCCTGACGCGCATCTTTCCACGCCGAGCTCTGCGTCCGGTATCGCCGGAGCACGTGCTCTACAAGACGTTCTTTCTGCTGCGAGGCCCCGGAGGGCGCAGGCTGGCCAATCCGGACATCCTGGCCGTGGGCCTGGGAGACCGACTGGCCGTGGTCTACACCCAGAACGACCTGCTCGGCGCCCTGGCCAAGGACCTGGTCGGGGGCTGGGAGCACGTCGTGGAGGGCGGCTCTCACCAGCGCGAGGCGGCCCTGTTCGCCGGCATCAACATCGTCTTTTACGCGGTCTGCCTCGACTACAAGAACGACAGGGTCCACTTGCCTTTCATCCTCAAGAGGCGGAGGCTGTGAGCGATGAGCGACAGCCTGCTGGTCTTCGAGAACGCCGCCTGGTGGCAAGTCCTCCTGGCGGTGGGCGTGCTGGGCGCGGCTCTCGGGCTGGCATGCAGGGGGGTCTGGGGGGCGCTGTCGAGGGCCCGCCAGGTCTGGCTGCTCGCGCTTCGCGGCCTGGGATTCGCGGCGCTGGGCCTGCTTCTCATGGGACCGGCAATCCAGCAACGGCAGCTCAGTCCGCTCAAGAGCCGGCTGGCCATCTTGGTCGACACGTCCGAGAGCATGGGCCTCGGGGGAGAGCGGGCGCGGCGCTTGGATCGCGTGCTGGGCTTCCTGAAGGACCAGGCCGGTGCCCTGGCGCGGCTCGGGGAGCGCTTCGAGCTGGACTGGTGGGCATTCGATCGCAGAGCGGAGCCGATCGCCGCAGACAGCCTGGAACAGCGCGAGCTGGGGCCGGCCACGGACTTGATCCGGGCCTTGAGCAGCGCAGCGCCGAGCCGCGAGCGCGACCTGGCGGGCGTGGTGCTCTTCTCCGACGGCACGGACAGCGAGCGCCTGGCCGGCATGGGAGAGGACGCCCGCCTGCCGGACAGCGCGAGCAGGGTCATCGACGAGCTCGGCGTCCCGGTCAACACCTTCTCGGTCGATGCGGGCGGGCATTTCAGCGATCTGGCGATCTCGGACCTGGCGAGCGATGGATTCGCATTCATCCGCAACGCCGTGGAGATCGACGTGGACGTGACGGCCACGGGCCTGCGGGCCAGCTCCTTGCCGCTGGTGCTCGAGCAGGACGGCCGCAACCTGGCATCGGCTTCCGTCTCGCTGGAGCCGGGCGAGACGCGCAGGGTGACACTGAAGTTCGTGCCCGACCGGGTCGGGGAGTTCATCTACCGGGTCTCGATTCCGGTGCAGCCCGGCGAGCGCATCGAGGGCAACAACGCCCGGAGCTTCGTCACCCGGATCGTGCGCGACAAGATCCGGGTCCTGCACCTGGTCGGCCGGCCCGCATGGGACGAGCGCTTCCTGCGCCAGGTGCTCAAGCGCAACCCGAATATCGACCTGGTGAGCTTCTTCATCCTGCGCACGCTGTCGGATGCACCGGGCGTGTCGCAGGACGAGCTCAGCCTGATCCCCTTTCCCGTCGTGGATCTGTTCGGCAAGGAGCTGCCGACCTTCGACATCGTGATCTTCCAGAACTTCAACCACGGCCCCTATCAGGTCGGCTTCTTCCTGCCGCGCCTGCGCGACTATGTGCGCGAGGGCGGGGCGCTGCTCATGCTGGGCGGCGATCTCTCCTTCGGGTCCGGCGGGTACTCGCTGACGGCGATCGAGGAGGTCCTGCCCGTGGAGCTGCAGCCGGATGACTGGCGGGTGCAGGAGTACCGCGCGATCGCGACACCCGAGGGAACGCACCACCCCGTGCTCGATCTGGGCGACCCGGGCACCTGGGAGCAGTTCCCGCCGCTGGGCTCCTTTCACCTCGCCCGGGCGGTTGCTCCGGGCGCGCGGGTGCTGCTGGCGCACCCGTTCGAACGGGTGCAGGGCCAGAGGGCGCCGGTGCTGGCCATCCGGGAGGTGGGACGCGGTCGGTCCGCGGCCCTGCTGACCGATGGAAGCTGGCGCTGGAACTTCCTGCATGCCGGCCGGGGCGGCAGCCCGCGGGCATACCATCGCTTCTTTCACAACCTGCTGCGCTGGCTCATCCGGGATCCGGAGATGGAGAGCATCGCCTTGCGCAGCGCCCGAACGAGATATCAGCCGGGCGAGCCGGTGCGCCTGTCCGTGCGCCTGGCCGACAAGGTCGAGCAGGGCTCGTTGCGCATGAGCCTGCGGAGAGCCGAGGACGGCCAGGTCGTGCAGCGCCGGCCTGTGAGCCTGGACGAGTCGGGCCGTGCGGATCTCGAGATCGACGCGCTCGAGCCTGGAGCCTACTCGGTGCGCGTCGAGTCGTCCGATCCCTCCGGCGGGCTGGAGGCGTCGGACGCCTTCGTCGTCGAGGGCCTGAGCCGAGAGCTGGGCCACCCACGACCGCGTCCGGATATCCTGCGCGCCATCGCCGAGGCGAGCGGTGGCATGGCCGGCGCCGTGGAGAACAGCGACATGGATGGCTTGAGGCTGCGCGATCCGGAGCGTTTCCGCGTCGAGGCCTCCACGACGCGACCGCTGCTGGAGCACATCTGGGTGCTGGCCGCCGTGATCTCGCTCTGGGCGCTGGAGTGGTTTCTCCGGCGCCGCTGGGGTTTTGCCTGATGCGCAGGTCTCTGCTCGGCTGTGTGGCGACCGCGATCTGGCTCGCCTCCCCGTCCGCCGGTGCGCAGGTCTGCGAGGGGCGAGCCCTCCTGGCTGCAGATGGCAGCAGCTCGAACGTCGACGACTGCTGGCTCGCGCGGCTGAACACGGGCGTCGGTCTTCGGAGCAGGCTGCAGGCATGCGTCGACGAGCAGCGCAACGCCGATCTCAAGGTCTACGGCTCGTTCTGGTTCCACTTCGATCTGTATGCCGACGGCCGCCTGGCCCGCTTCCGCATTCCGCATTCCGCCTTCGACAGGACCGGATTGCCGGCTTGCGTCCGGCGCGTCTTCCTGCGCGGCCTCGCCATCCGGGCCGCGGAGATCGAGGCGAGCGCCGGAACCCCGGCGCGGATCCAGGGGCGCTTCACGCTCGAGCCCGGTCCGGACCGCCGTGCAGATCGGTTCTCGTTCTCCCTGACCGCCGCGCTGGCGCCCGTGCAAGACCTGCGGCCGGAGCCCGAGCCGCTGCCGGGCGGCTTCATCCGTACCGACAAGGGCCTGGTGGCGAGGTGCTCTCTGGCGGGCAGCGAGCTGGTCCTGCGCCTGTGCCCCGGGAGCGCCTGCGAGGCCAGGCCGGTCTTCGGGGATCCCCAGGCCCAGCAGATCGCGGCTTCCTGCCTGGATGCAGAACTCCTGGAGGACGACAAGCGCGCCCGCCAGCGCGGCCGCCGATGGCGCGAGGCGCATTGTCTCGGCGAGCTCCTGTCGCATGCGGATTGCCGCGTGAAGGCCGCCGCGGCCGACGAGATCGCGGAGGGATGGTACTGGCGCGCCCGCAGGGCGCTCGGGCGCGCGGCGCGGGCGATGCTCATCGAGCCCGCCTGCGCCGGTTGCGCGGCCCGGGCGCCCGAGGACACCTGGTCGGGTCTGGCCCTGGTCCGCATGACCCGGGCGCTGCTGAGGCTGCGCCGGAAGGTGGACGAGGACCTGCTCGGCGCGCTGGCCGTCCACCCGTCGAGGCAGGTGCGGCGCATGTTCCTGCGCGAGGTGCTGGCGCTCTGGCAAGGCAGGCTGCCCGCGGCGGTGAAGACGCTGATGGCGGATCCGGATCCGGAGGTGCGGGCCATGGCGTGCGGGCTGGGCTGCCAGCACGGCGAGCTCGGAGGGCTGGCGGCGTTTCGCCGGGATCTCGCTTCGGGAGACAGGCGCACCCGGGCATCGGCATTGCTGTATGCCCGCGCCTGCGCTCGGCGGGCGGCAGCGCAGGTGCTGCGGGCGGCGGAGTCCGAGCCGGATCCCGTGCTGGCCTTGCTCATGATCCACGCCCTGCCGGATTCGGGCCCCACGGCGGATGCCATCGCCGCGGCCTGCCTGCAACACGCCTGTCCGGTCGCCCGCTACCTGGCGGCTCGCATCCTCGGGCGCGGCGCGAGGATGCACCGGGCTGCGCTTCAGGCCGCGCTCGAGCGGGAGCGGGATCCGGTGCTGCGAGAGCGTCTCGAGGCGCTGCTGCGAGGCGAGCCGATCGACGGTCGGGACGGCCAGGACATCTGGTCTCAGCTCTGGTTGCAGGACGATGGCTGATTGTTCGAACACAAGGCGGGCGTTGATCCCGGGACCTTCCACCCCTGCTGATCCGGGACGCCAGATCACCGTGCAGATCGAGGAACTGCGCCGAAGTCGAGCGGAGGCGTGGTGCTCCACGTCGAGCATCGACTTCGGCACTGCGATGCCGGGTTGCGCGACGAGGTGGCTGATCCGGGTGCTCTTCGCGCTGGCGATCGCGGCCTGCAGCGGCTCGACCGATGAGCCGCTGGCGCAGGTCTTGCTGGCTGCCAGACCGCTCGGCACATCGGAGCCGCTGGACGATGCGGACTTCGAGCCTTTCGCCCTGCCGGCCAGGCTGGCGCCGGATTGCTTCGTGCCCGCCGCGGAGATCGGCGAGCTTCGCGGGCGCCGCCTCGTCATTCCGCTCGAAGAGGGCGAGCCGCTCATGAGAGCGGCGCTGCTCGAGGACGCGGGCCGGCCAGCGGATCGCGTGCCGGGCGAGGCCCGGTCTGTCACCTTGGCGGTCGCCGGGGCCGAGCAGGTGCTGCCCGGAGATCGGATCGACGTGCTGGTCGCCGCGCAGGACCCGCGCAGCGGAGAGCCCGTGGCCGCGACCCTGGTGCAGGACGTGGAGGTCGAGCGCCGGCTGCCCGAGCCCGAACCGGACAGGCAGAGGCTCGCGCTGCTCGTCTCTCCGGCTCAAGGGGAACGCCTCCTGCGAGCCGGCCGGACGGGCGGGCTGCACGTCCTGCTGCGTCATCCGTCGGACCGGCGGCGGATCGACCCCGCTCGGGCCGCACTGGCCGACCTGCTCACGCCCGGGCGCTGCGAGCGCCTGCACCGGCAGCGGATGGAGAGCATCCAGGCGGAGGAGCAGCCGTGAAGGCGGGCAAGATCCCGAGCCTGGCGCTGGCCCTGGCCCTCGCCGGCTGCTCGGCCGACGGGGTGGCTGTCCTGGTCGCCCGCAAGGATGTCCCGGCCGGCGAGCGCTTCAATCACCTCAGCTATCGCATCGAGCGCCTGCCGCGGCGCTTGGCGGCTGCGGCCTGGGTGCGAGAGCAGGAGGCCGGGCTGCTGATCGGCCGCGAGCTCAAGATGCCGCTGTGCGAGGGCATGCCCATCAGCCGGGCCGTGCTGCGAGACCGCGAGCTTCCGGAGCGCGTGAGCCCGAGGCTCGTACCCGGCGCCCGGGCCGCGACCGTGTGGGTCCAGGGCGGCGAGATGGTGCTGGCGGGCGACTTCGTGGATGTCCTGGTCTCGCTGCGCGATCCGCACAAGCAGGACATGGTCACGACCACCTTGCTGCAGGACGTGCGGGCCGTCGGCGTCGGACCGGCGCGAGTGCGGGGGGTCGGGAGCGATGGAGGAGCGCCGGACCGGCCAGGCATCCGGCCGATGGACGCGCCGGGCCGGCGGGCGACGGTGGCCATTCAGCCCTTCGTGCCCACCGGCGAGATGGCCGCCGAGCGGCCGGTCAGCCTGATGCTGCTGCCGCAAGAGGCCGGCATCCTGGTCCTGGCCAGCCATCTCGGCACCGTCCACGTGAGCCTGCGCCACCCGGACGACCGCAGCCTCATTCGGGAGCGCGAGGCGATCACCATCGAGAGTCTGATCGCGCCGGAGCCCGAGCGGAGCGAGGTGGACGAGCAGGTCGTCTATCCCCCTTGAGACTGTCGATAATCGCCATATTATCGAAAAAGACCTCTGCAACACTGCGGAACGCAGAGGCATGCAAGTCGAAAAACCTCGTTTTTCGACAGACTCTTGACCCGGGAGTCCGGCCGGGTTAGAAGATCCGTGCGACTCCGAGTCGCTCGGCCTACAGCCGCCGCATGCGGCCATGGCCGGGCGACCGGCAGGGTGCGGCCGGGAAACCGCCGCGCCTCCCGTGCTTGGAAAGGAGTCCGCCCCGCGCTCGCCGCGGCCGGAGCTCCCTTCCGGCGCAGAATCGAGGCGAGCGAACCGATGTCCGTCTACTTGCGCCTGTCCATCGAGGATGCCTGCAACCTGCGCTGCACCTACTGCCGCCCCGAGCACGAGGTGCGGCTCAGCGAGCCCGCGCCGGTGCTGGCAGCGGGCGAGCTCGAGGTGCTCGCCAGGGCGATCGACGCGGTCGAGCCCGTGTACAAGCTTCGCCTGACCGGCGGCGAGCCCCTGCTGCGGCCCGATGCAGTGGAGCTCACGGCCCGGCTGCGCGAGGCCTTGCCGGATGCGGAGCTCTGCCTGACCACCAACGGTACGCTCCTGGCCCCGCTGGCCCGGCCGCTCGCCGGGGCTGGCCTGGCGCGGATCAACGTCAGCCTGGACAGCGCGGATGCGAAGCGCTATGCGGCGCTCACCCGCGGCGGCGATCTGGGGGCGACCCTGGCGGGGATCGAGGCGGCCAGGAGCGCGGGCCTCGAGCGCATCAAGCTCAACACGGTCCTGCTCGAGCACGGCAACGGCGATGCCCTGGCGGATTTGCTGCGGCTGGCCGCCAGGCTGGACTGCGAGATCCGCTTCATCGAGCTGATGCCCATCGGCGTGGCCGCCGGCCTGCACCGGGAGGAGTTCCTCTCATGCGATCGGGCCTTCGAGCGCCTGGCGTCCCGCTTCGAGCCCCTGGGACCGCTGCCGCCGAGCTCCACGGCCAGGCGCTCGGCCTTCGACGTGGAGGGCAGGCGCGTCGAGGTGGGCTTCATCTCCTCGGTCTCGGCGCCTTTCTGCGATCGATGCGACCGGCTGCGGCTCGATTGCCGGGGGCGGCTCTACGCCTGCCTGCGGCGCTGGGATGGGCTGGATCTCGCCGGGCCCATGCGCGCCGGCGGCCGGGATGCGCTGCCGGAGCGCATTCGCCGGGTCCTGGCGGCCAAGTGCCCGCCGGAGTCGGACTGGCCGGGCAGGCAGATGTCCGCGATCGGAGGTTGAGATGGTCGAGCCGAGCCACGTGGACGCGCGCGGCCGGGCCCGGATGGTCGATGTCGGAGACAAGGATGCGAGCGTGCGGCGGGCCGTGGCCTCGGCCCGGCTCAGCACCCGGCCCGAGGTCGTGGACGCGATCGCCTCCGGGCGGGTGGCCAAGGGCGATGTGTTCGCGGCTGCCAGGCTGGCCGGCATCCTGGCGGCCAAGCGCTGCGCCGAGCTCATCCCGCTGTGCCACCCGCTGCCGCTCGATCACGTCGAGGTGGATCTGGAAGGCTCGGGGTCGCGGGTCGAGATCCGGGCTGCGGTCCGATGCACGGGCCGGACCGGCGTGGAGATGGAGGCCCTGTGCGCGGCCAGCGTGGCGGCCCTGACTATCTACGACATGTGCAAGTCGCTCGACAGGGGCATGTGTATCGAGCGGGTGCGTCTGGAGGAGAAGAGCGGCGGCAAGAGCGGGCACTACCGTGCGCCGCCGGAGGACGCCCGCTGAGCGTGCGGGATCGGGCAGGAGAGAGACATGGCCGAGATCGTGGCGGTCTGCATGAGCGCGCACAAGGGCGAGGCCAAGAAGGCGGTCGCAGAGGCCGAGCTGCGCGCCGCGCACGGGCTCGTCGGCGACGCCCACGCCGGAGACTGGCATCGCCAGGTGAGCCTGCTGGCCGAGGAGAAGATCGACGAGATGCGCAGACTGGGCCTGGAGCTCGAGCCGGGCGCCTTCGGCGAGAACCTGATCGTGCGCGGTGCGGATCTGAGCGGGCTGCGCATCGGCGATCGGCTCCGGGTGGGCGAGGCCGAGCTCGAGGTGACCCAGCTCGGCAAGGAGTGCCACGATCACTGCGCCATCTTTCAGCAGGTGGGCCGCTGCATCATGCCCACCGACGGGATCTTCACGCGCGTCCTCGCCGGAGGCCGGGTGCAGGCCGGCGATCCGGTCGAGATCGAGAGGCTCCCGGGTTGAGGCTCCTGTGCTTGATAGGCCGGGCCGGCTCTGGCAAGACCACCCTGGTCTGCGAGCTCCTGGAGGCCCTGCGCGAGCGCGGTCTCGAGGTCGGCTCGATCAAGCACTCCCCGCACGAGCACGAGCTGGATCGCCGCGGCAAGGACTCCTTCTTGCACCGCCAGGCCGGGGCCAGGCCGGCCGGCGTGTGGACCCCGCGCCTGGCCGCCGTCTTCGTGCCCCTGGAAGGCGAGGGCGATGGCCGAGAGGCCTTCGACCGGCTCGCGCCGCTGTATGCCGACTGCGACCTGGTTCTCGTCGAGGGCCACCAGGACGCGCCCGGCTGCAAGCTGGAGGTCTATCGCCGGGCGGTGGGCGAGCCCCCGCTGGCCGCTTCGCGCGACGACATCCAGGCCGTGATCAGCGACGACGAGGTGGAGGGCGTGCGCGTGCCCGTCTGGCCGCGCTCGGACATCGACGGCCTGTGCGAGCGTCTTCTGGACGCGGTGGATGCGAAGCGATGAGCGCGGGCGTGAGAACCCGGGATCCGTTCTGGGCGCATGCGGCGGCTTTCGGCGCGCTGTGGGGCGCGGTGGAGATCACCCTGGGCGCCTTCGTCCACGCCATCCGACTGCCCTTCGCCGGCGCCCTGCTGGCCGGCGCGGGGGCATGCATCCTGCTCGCCCAGCGACAGATCATGCCCAGGCGGGGCCTGAGCCTGGCCACCGGGGTGGTGGCCGCGGCCTGCAAGTCCATCTCGCCGGGCGGGGTCATCTTCGGTCCCATGCTGGGCATCCTGACCGAGGCGGTCCTGATCGAGTGCGTGCTCTTGCTCTCGTCCCGGGCGGTGCTGTCCGCCTGCCTGGCGGGCGCGCTGGCGGCCTGCGCCACGCTGGTCCACCACGTGCTCAAGATGTGGCTGTTCTTCGGCGGCAAGATCATAGACCTCTACATCTCGGCCATCGAGGGCGCGGGCCGGGCGGTGGGGCTCGGTGCGCGGGCGGGCTGGTGGGCCCTGGTCGCCCTGGCCTTGATCGTCGCGGCCATCGGCGCGGCCGGCGGCTTGCTGGGCCGGCATCTGGGGCAGCGGGCGGCCCGGCGGCCCGCAGCGCTCCCGGTCGTGTGCGAGGTGGGCGATGAGCCGGTCTGAGCGTGAAGGTCGCTGGACCCGAATCGGGCTCTCGGCCCTGGCGCTGGGCTGCATCGGCCTGCAGTTCGGGGGCCACCTGGCGTGGTCCGCGATCGCGCTGGCCATCTGGCTGCTCGCGCTGGGCTGCATGTGCCGCGAGGCGCTGCGGCGCCTCTGGATGCCGCGCTTCTGGGGGCTGAGCGCCGTGTTCGCCCTGGGCTGCGGGCTGCTGCTCGGCCCGCGAGACCTGGCGCTGGGCCCGCTGTCCCTTTCGGGCCAGGGCTTGGCGAGCGGGGCGTTGATGATGGTGCGCGGCGCCTTCATCTTCGCCCTGGCGGCCTGGGCGAGCCGGTCGCTCGACGGAGCCTGGATCCGCGCGCTGGCGCGCCGCGCAGGCGCCGAGCCGCTGGCCGAGTCGATCGCGGTCGCCATGCGCCTGCTGCCCGACCTGTCGCTGCGCCTCGCGCATGCCCGCGCGGAGGCGCAGGGCTGGCGAAGCCTGCACGGGCTCGCCGTGACGCTGGTGGCCGAGACCGGCAGGCTGGCATGCGAGATGGCCGGCCAGGGAAAGGAGGCGGCGATAGCTCTGGCAGAGCGACCTGCCGGTCGTGAGCATCGGGCCGATGGAGCTGATGCAGTCCAGAAGTACCGAGGCGCGATGCTCTCGGGCAGTCCAGAGCGTCCACATGCGGGATCGCAGCCCCCAGCCGTGATGGTCGCGGTGGTCGGAGAGCCGGACAGCGGCAAGACGCGCACGGTCGAGCTCCTGGTCGAGAAGCTCGCGCAGGCCGGGCTCCGGCCCGCGGGCGTGCGGCAGCCGAAGCAGCTCGACGAGCAGGGGCAGCGGCTGGGCTACGAGCTCGCGGACGTGGCCACGGGCGAGCGGCGGCCCTTTGCCAGGCGGGCGGCCAGGCCCGACAGGCAGCGGGGCTTCGACTTCGATCCGCAGGGCTGGGCATGGGCGGCCGAGCGCATCCGCACCGGGGCGAGCCAGGCCGACTTCGTCGTCGTGGACGAGCTGGGCTGGCTCGAGGCGGACGGCCAGGGCCACCTGGCCGCGATCCATGCGGCCGTGGCGGCGGCCGGCCGGGCCCGGTTCTACCTGCTGGGCGTGCGCGCGAGCTGCGCGCGCTCCATCCAGGCCCGGCTGGGCGCGTTCGCGCGCAGCATCCCGGCCGATGCGGCGGACTGGGAGATCGAGGATCTCGTCGGCTGGCTCTGCCAGAACAGAAAGGGGAGGAACGGATGAGGAGGATGACGCCGGTCGCGATCGCGCTGGCCGCGTGCGGTGCGCTGGGGTGCAGCCAGTCGGTCGACGAGGGCTCGCAGGACGGCGGGACCCGAAGCGTCGAGGTGAGCTACGGCGAGCAGGCGCAGGCGATCGACCTGGGAACGCTTCAGACCGTCCAGGTCGGCGGGCAGGACCTGGTGGCGCTGGATGCGATCGTGGGCGCTGCCTGGCCCGAGCTGGCGCTCGCCGCGATCGAGGCCGACTTCGCGGCCGGCGACGGCTTCCGGCCCGCCTCCAAGTCCAACTGCGCCGAGCTGATCCCGCTGGCCGGCGAGCAGCTCGAGCGCGGATACGCGGATCCGCAGACGGCCAATCTGAGCTGGGACGAGGAGCTCGGCTACCCGGGCTGCCTGCACATCAGCGGCCTGGCGAGGATCGAGCTGCAGGATGCCGGTACGGTCGGGCGCAAGCTGCGGGTCGTGCTCGGCGAGCACACAGCCGAGATCGACCTGTCCTTCCAGCCGACCGAGGACGTCGGCGGCGAGCAGCTCGTGGCCCTGGACGGGGCCGTGAGCGCCTCGGGCGCGACCGACTCGCCCGGGCTGTACGCCTACGACTTCGAGGGAGCGGACGGCTTCCGGCCGGTCGAGGACCGGGGCTACGAGCCGCTCGCCTGGGAATCGCTGGCCTCGGGCTGGATCCATCCCGTGACCGGGGATCTGAGCTGGGATGCCGCGCTCGACTTGCCGGGCGCCTGGAGCGTCCACGACACCGCAGCCGTGCACCTTTCGCCTGTCGAGCAGCCGGCCGGCCGCGTGACCGTCCAGCACGGCCAGGACGAGGTCGAGGTCGACCTGGGCACGCTGGAGACCGTGAACGTGGAAGGCGAGGAGCTGGTGAAGCTCAAGGTCGTGGTGCAGGCAGCGAGCCTGGTGGCCGATCCCTCGGCCTTCGGCTACGACTTCGAGGGATCGGACGGCTTCCGGCCGACCGAGGACCGGGGGGCCGAGCCCATGGAGTGGGCGAAGATGGACCAGGGCTACATCCACCCCGTCTCGCGCAACCTGAGCTGGGATGCCGAGCTCGGCCTGTCGGGCTGGTGGTCAGTCAGCGACACCGCCCGGGTCCATGTTCTGGATAACGAATAGATTTGTCGTATGTATTTTGAGTACAACGAGCTGGGTGGAGGGAAGCGAGGTGGGGGGAAACGAAGTGGGTGGCACCTGATGGCGGCCATGGCGCGTGGGCTCGGCATCCTGGCTCTGGGGGCGTGGCTCTGCCTGCCGGCCTTGGCCGCGGAGCAGACCGGGCCATCGGAGGAGACGGAGCCCGAGATGGGGGCGGAGGAGATCGTCATCTGCGCTCCGGCGATCCCGGCCGAGGGCATCTCGATCTCCACGCTCGATCGAGACGAGCTCCTCGAGGCGGGGGAGGTGGTGACGGATGCGCTCGACCGGCTCAGCGCGATCCACACGAGCACCGGAGGCCGCGGTGAGCGGATCTTCAGCCTGCGGGGCTTCGAGCAGCGCCAGACCGCGGTGCTGCTCGACGGGGTGCCCCTGGCGCTGCCCTACGACGGACAGCTGGCGCTCGACATGGTGCCAGCCGAGTGGATCGAGCGCATCTCGGTGGTCAAGGGGCCGAGCTCGGTCGTCTTCGGGCCCAACGGCCTGGCGGGCGCGATCAATCTGCGCAGCCGCTCGCTCGCGGGGCTGCCGCGCTTCGGCCTGCGCTGGGAGACGGCCGGCGTGGAGGCCCAGCACCTCGCCGCCTGGCACGCCGAGCGATACGGACCGCTGGAGATCGGGCTGGGCGGCGGCTACGAGCGCATGGGCGGTTTTCGGCTCTCGTCGAGCTTCGAGCCCTCCCCCAACGAGGACGGCGGCCAGCGCGACAACAGCGACCGGGAGTTCGCGAGCCTGATCGCCCGGGCGGGCTGGTCGCCTGCCCCCGGCCAGCGCCTCGGCCTCGTGGCCCAGCTCGTCGACGGCGCGCGCGGCGTGCCGCCGTCGGTCTTCGATGCCCTGCCGCGCTACTGGCGCTTTTCGACCTGGCAGGCGGGCATGATCTCGGCCAGCCACACCGGCGATCTCGGCGCCCTGCAAGTCGACGAGCTCGTCTTCGCGCGTTTCTTCGCGAACGTGCTCGACGCCTACGACGACGCGAGCTACACCAGCCAGGTGCTGCCGCGCTCCTTCTCCAGCCGCTACGACGATCGCAGCCTGGGCGGGCGGATTCGGGCGCGGCTGAGGCTGGAAGAGACGCCCTGGGGGCTCACCATCGTGCGGCTGTGGACGGGCCTGGAGCACGACCAGCACCGCTCGAGCAGGCAGGGCCAGGACGACGAGGGCGCTTCGCTCGGCCGCCTGCTCGTCAGCCTGGCCCCCGAGATCGAGCTCGTGCCGATCGACTGCCTGGATCTCAGGCTCTCGCTGCAGGCGGACGTGGAGATCCCCCAGGTCGACGGCGCCGGCGAGCACTGGGGGCTGAACCCACTCTTATCGCTCGGCTGGGAGGCCGCACGCGGGCTCGCGCTTCGCGCCACGGCCGCCCGCCGGACGCGCTTTCCGACCCTCAAGGAGCGCTTCTCCGGCATGGACTTCCTGCTGCTGCCCAACCCGGCGCTGCACCAGGAGTCGGCCTGGCACTTCGGCCTGGAGGCCGCCTGGCGGCCGTCGCCGGAGCTGCGGCTCGAGGCGGGCTGCTTCCACGCCGAGGTCGACGGCCTGATCGAGACCGTGCCGGTCGGAGACGGGCAGCAGCAGGTGCAGAACCTGGACCGGGCGCGGCTGCTGGGCGCGGAGCTCGGCGCGAGCTGGACGCCCCTGCCCTGGCTGGCCCTCGATGCGGGCTACACGTTTCTCTACGCCCGGCGTCTCGAGCCCGACGAGCCCCTGGTCTACCGGCCGGCCCACAAGGCCGCGTCGACGCTGCGGCTGCGGCCGTGGAAGCCGCTCGAGCTCGCCACTTGCCTGCGCGTCGTGGGCCCGGTGCGCTTCGTCCACCCCGAGACCCGGGCCATGGGCACGCTGGGCGCCTACCTGGTCTGGGACGCGCGGCTGGCCTGGCAGCCGGCCGCCTGGGCCGAGCTCTTCGTGCGGGCCCAGAACCTGCTGGATGCGAACTACATGACAGAGTACGGCTTCCCCGATCCCGGCCTGACCGTCTGGGGCGGCGTCCGCCTCCGCGCCAGCTGAGCGCCCGCGAAAGGGATCGCCTGCGCGGCCGTGGAGTGGTATGACAGGGCTTGCCTCTGGATCGCCCGCGGGACTTCGAGGTGGTTTCCGGAGTCGCCTGTGAAGCGAAAACGCTGCCCACCCCGTGCACTCCCCGGGCGATCCTTTTCCGGGGACCCGTCCATGGCGGAGTACACGGCCAGGATCGAACGCGAGGATCTGATCACCTTCATCAATGCCTGCTTCACCTGCACGGGTCAGGCGGAGTTCTACTCCTCGTCGGCCGAGCAGGGCGTCTCCTTGTCGTTTCTGCACGAGTACATCCGGACCAACTACCGCAGGCTCTACGCCCGCTGCCTGGCGGCCGGGATCAACCACTACAACCAGGCGGAGATCGTCTTGCAGCTCCTCGGGGCCGGGGCGCCGGAGAGCGACGCCGACAGGCAGGAGGAGTCGAGGCTGATCCGGTATGCGCTTTCGTCACTGCCCACCCAGCGGGCGTACAAGCTGCTCGAGCAGGCGGGGCAGAGGCGCATCAACAACCGGCGGTGCCGGGCGGTCGTCCGGCAGTTCCTGGCCGAGCGCAAGAACCTGGTCTTCGAGGCGGTCAAGTACCGGAACCGCATGCGCCGCATCCACTCCCACGGCCATCTGCGATCCGAAGACGAGCTGGGCCGCTTTCTCTTCGGCGACGCGGCGGAGGGTCGTTTCGAGACCCCGATCTTCGACGCCTACCGGAGGGCGCACTACGAGGAGCGCGCGCTGTACGAGCTGCCTTACAGCGTGGCCGAGGGCTTCGCGGCCAAGCTGTCCATCCCGAGAGATCGTTTCCTTGCGAGGATCGCGCCCAGGATGACCTCGGCGGAGAAGGCCCGAACGGCGAGAGCCGCCGAGCGGGAGGAGATAGACGACTGGCGGGTCGACTGGCAGCGCCGGGATCCGACCCAGCTCGCCACCTACCTGCTGTCGCTCGGCATCCCCGAGCGACGGGCGCGCCTGGCCGAGCTGGAAGCGGCCATGAAGGCGAGCGCGCAGCGGATTGTGCGAGAGGTGCCCTACCGGCTCGGCAGGGTCTCCATGGTGCTGGACAACTCCTTCTCGAGCCGCGGCTCCGCCGACAAGGCGCATCGGCCCCTGGCCGTGGCCCTGGCGAGCCTGTACCTGGTCGAGCAGGCATCGGCGTCGCTGCGGGCCTTCTGGACATCGCCGATCGCCCATCCCCTGCTGGCCAGAGCGCAGGGCAGCACCTCTCTCGGCCAGGCCCTTCTGGACGCGCTGGCCTGGAAGCCCGACCAGCTCCTGATCGTCTCGGACGGCTTCGACAACGATCCACCCAATGGAGCCAGCGAGGTGCTGCGCGTCTATTGCAGCCGGCTGGACCCCGGAGCCGAGGTGGAGATCGTGCACCTCAACCCGGTCTTCGATGCCGCGCACCTCATGCCCAGGGCCCTGTCCAGCTGGGCCCCGACCGTCGGCATCCGGGACGCCAAGGATCTCTTTCTGATGATCGGCTTCGCTCGATTCGCCAAGGGCAGCATGGACCTGCAGGCCCTGGAAGCCTATCTGCAAAGGCGCATGCTGGAGGTCCTGGCATGAGCTCGGGCCTCTTTGGCCTCGACGGTCTGCAGCCCGCGCCCGCGCAGGTCTGGGGAGCCGTCCGTCTCATGCCGCTCGTCCAGACCCGGCCGATCGACGATCTGCGGATCGATCCGCTCGCCTTCGGCGAGGCCTTCGGCCTGGTCGGCCTGGATTCCCGCGATCCGCTCCTGGCCTCGCAGCGGCCCGAGGACTGGCCCGAGACGGTGTACGCCTCGTACATCCCGCACGCATATGTGATCTCGTTCGGCAAGCGGCAGGCCGAGGCGGTCTGGGGCGGCCGATTGAAGAAGTCCGGGGGCAAGAAGCTCGACCTCGGACCCTTCAAGGTGCGGCTCCTTCATCGGATGATGAAGAAGGACTGCCGCGACCGGTGGCGGATCCTGCCCTTGCATCTGGCCATGGAGGGCTTTTTGGCCCTGCACTTCGCCGGGCCCGCCATCGCCTGGCAGGAGTACTCCCGCCAGGCCCTGACCTACGGCTTGAGCCCCAGGATCGAGGGCTCGATCTCGGGCCGCGCCATCCGGGGTCTGGAGGACGCCCTGCGGGTCTTCGAGATCCACGCCGGGCAGGTCGGCATGGCCGTGTTCGTGGCCGATGCCCTGGCCGCGATGATGGTGGTCTCCCACCCGGACGACTATCGCCGGTTGCACCGGAGCCTGGTGGAGGATTTCTTCTGCGATCTCATGCTGCACTACGGGCTGTACAGCCAGGTGCCCGAGGATCTGTGCCCGCGGATGCGGACCGAGGGCATCCGGAGCCTCGCCGATCTGCAGTCCGCGTTCAGCTCGATGCGCCAGGGGTGGCACGACGCGTTCTCCCTGCTGGCCGAGGGGCTGCTCGAGCGAACGCTGTCTATGGAGACCGTCAACAAGGCCGGGCCCCACCGGCTGCTCCGCTTCGTCACCCGCCTGGATCCGGCCCGCGAGAACCACATCGGCGAGAGCATCGTGCGCGAGGATGGACGCGTCGAGTACCTCAAGACCTATCGGCTGTCCGCGGCCCAGACCCGCAGGGCGCACCTGCTGCAGGTCCTGGCCGAGCACGGCTGGCACCTGGAGGACGCGGCCGGCGCGTTGAACGAGACGCGCCGCTCGCTGACGAGGCGCATGGAGAACGCCGGCTTCGGCTACCTCCTGAAAGAGAACGTCCGCGCGGCCGCGAGGAGCCGCCGCAGGAAATGAGGCCCTCCGGGCTTTCACGGTCGCCTACGCTCGCTCACGCCAGCACCGCTGCAATGCGTGAGATCTTTGATGCCTTTTTGGTTGACATGTCAGGAATTATCTTGCTAGCCTGTATTTCAGACCGGGGACCGTGATATCGGCTGGTTGATTTCAGAATACTCGCGGCATGGACGAGAACGGAGAACGCAGCCACTTCCATACAAGACGCGGGCTCATCCTGGTCGACGACGACTCCCGCGTGCTCGCGAGCCTTCGCTTTTGCCTCGAGAGAGCGTTCTCCACCACCTGCGCCATGTCGGCCGAGCAGGCGCTGCAGATGGCCGGCGAGGGCGGGTTTGCGGCGATCGTGAGCGACTACCAGCTTCCGGATCATGACGGGCTGTGGCTGCTGGAGGAACTGAGGACGCGCTTCCCGTCCATGCTGCGCGTCCTGGTCTCCGGGGCCGAGGTGCCCGATCTCCAGGCGCATCTGCAGAGCGGGCTGGTGCACCGATTCTTTGCCAAGCCGGTCGAGCCCGAGCGCATCATCGCCTGGCTGACTCAGGGCTTGGCAGGAGACGCGAGTCGAGTTGGAGAGTAGGACCGGAGCAGGTAGGTGCGGATCGCGAAAGAGTTGTCAGGAATCAGTCGGGATCGCCGAGCGCCTTGATGATCCGGAGCGCGCGCTTGCGGGCCTTGTCGTCCAACCGGGTGAGGTAGACCGCCACCTTCTCGGAGAGCCGCAGGGTGTCGATCCGGGATGCGTCCGGCGTCTTGGATCTCCGTCCCCGGGCATTGCGGTAGGCGTCGAGTGGAGACAGCAGATCGACGAGATCGACGCCGAACGACGTGGAGAGCCGCTCCAGGATGTCGAGCGATGGGTTTGCCTCGCCGCGCTCGATCCTGCCGAGGTAGCGGTTCGAGATGCCGGAGCGATCGGCTAGATCCTCCTGTGACAGGCCCTGGGCTCGGCGGAGCCTGCGCACGTTCGCACCCAGCAGCAGGCTCGTGTTTGGACCCGGTGTCATTCAGAGACAAAGTGCCTTTTTCGTCTTGTGACGGCAAGGAATTATGGTGTCCATTGATCCGAAAAGCGGAACCATAGTTCCCACAGAGGCGCATTAAAACATGCTCCGCCGGATCTGCCCGGCTCGACACGATGATCCGTCTACGGATCGCGCGCTGGCCGGTGTGCGAAGAGCTGGGACTGCATCACTCCCGTCGTGTCCGGCTCCGAGTCCGGAAGGCCTCCGCTGAGCAGCACCCAGCCGCTCTGCAGCCGGGTCGAGCTGTGCTGGAAACGCGGGGGATCGAGGGCGTCCGCGAGGTGCTCGACGGTGTAGCTGCCCGGCCGGACGATCGCTCGCGCGCTCATGGGTCACGGCCCTCCTCTCCCTCGTCCGATGCTCAGAAGAACAAGCCCAGGCCGAGCACCACGTCGAAGCCACCCAGGGTCTCCTCGGGGAAGAAGAACCAGCGGTACTCCACGCCGATGTCCAGCCCCAGCATCTCGTGGAAGAAGTACAGCACGCCGCCACCGGCCGACACGACCCAGGCGTCTGGGCCCTCGACGAAGAGGTGGCCTCCGCCGGCCAGGGCGTAGGGCGTGACCGGGTAGTCGGGCAGCACCACGTAGCGGCCGTAGCCCGCCAGGATGCCCAGGGTGGGGCTGTCGCCGCCGGCCTGGAAGTGCGTGTCGACGCCGAACTCCAGGCCCTTGAGCGCGAAGACGCCGAAGGTGCCCGACGCGGCGAAGGTGAGACCGGTGCTCGAGCTCCGCAGGCCCAGCCCCAGGCCCAGCCTCAAGGTGCCCATCTCCAGCCGGGCCTGGGCCTCTCCGGCCGCCAGCACGAGTGGCAGCGCCAGAAGCCAGACAGGGATTCTTCGCGTGCGCCTCATCGAGGTCTCCATTCTAGCCGAGATACATCGCGCTTGAAAAGGGGGCCGAATGCGGGTACACAAGCCAGAACGCCACTCGAGCGAAAGGAGGAGGATGTGAAAGCCACTGTCTGTCTGGGGATCGCGCTCGCGCTGCTGGCCGGGCCAGCGCTTGCCAGGGACCTGTACGTGAGGGCCGGCTCGAGCGGCAACGGCAGCCAGGCCTCGCCGTACGGGACCATCGACGAGGCGCTGCGGGACGCATACAGCGGCGACGTGATCCACGTGGCCGCGGGGACCTACTACGGCCCGGGAGGCTCGGGCAAGTTCGTGATCGACAAGCCGGACATCTCGCTGGTCGGCGGCTACAGCGCCGACTTCAGCAAGCGCCAGCCCTTCGAGTTCATTACCCGGCTGATGCGCGGCGAGGACCCGGATACCGCCATGTGCCGCAAGTCCAAGCGCTGCACCGCCCTGGTCACCCGGCAGAAGGTGCCCAAGACCAAGGCCTCCTACAACGCCAAGTCCATCGTCCAGGGCGAGAAGGACCACAGCCGGGCCGTCATCGACGGCTTCGTGATCGACGGCTACACCCGCCACATGTACAAGCCCAACGAGGACCTGAGCCTCAAGAAGGGCCCGGTCGGCACGCCGGGCTTGGACTTCTCCAAGCCGGGCGTCAAGGTGCGCAACTGCATCGTCATCAACATCGCCGGCCCGGGCATCCGCATGGGCGCCCTGGGCACCAAGCTGCCCAAGGGCGACAAGCGCGAGTCGGGCCCCGACTGGGGCGAGGTGAGCAACTGCATCGTGGCCAACACCCTGCACACCAGCCTGGAGTTCCGGGTGGGCAACATGGACGAGAAGAACAGCCCGGACGGCGGCGCGGCGCTGATCAAGAACAACACCCTGGTCTTCAACTGGGAGAAGCTGGGCGAGGACTACAACCTGCTCCAGGGACGCCAGACCCGCCTCACGGTCCAGGACAACATCCTGGCCTTCGCCGGCTTCGGCATCAACAACGGCTTCGGCAACCGCTTCGGCCGCTACCTCGGCAACGTCTTCTACGGCCACACCAAGGGCGCCTACAAGTACTGGGACCAGAAGGCCAGCAAGGAGACGCTGGTGCTCGACGACGTCACCAAGCTGGCCGGCAAGAAGTGCAAGAAGATCTACGCCTGCTCCAAGCAGAGCGAGGGCAATCTCACGGCCAAGCCGGCCTTCGCCAAGCTCGACGGCTTCTTCCTGGACAAGTTCATGAACCAGATCGCGTCCTCGGGCGGCGGCAAGGTGACGATGGACGTGATGAACCAGTGGCGCTCGGCCCACGGCCTGGCCCTGCAGGGCTCCAAGGGCAGCGGCCGGGTCAACTACGCCCCGATCTACGACCCGGGCGACGACTGGTCGGCGGCCATGTTCTTCTCCAGCGCCCAGAGCGGCAAGGGCGCCCAGCGCAGCGGCATCGGCGGCAAGTTCCAGACCTACAAGAGCGCTGCGGGCGCGGCGGCCGCCAAGAGCTACCAGGAGGTGGCCTGGGACGACATCAAGCCCCGCATGAAGCTCTGCGGCGCCATCGCCGCCAAGGGCGAGCAGGGCATGGACGTGCAGGTCACGCTCAAGATCGGGCCCCGGGACATGTCCTCCTACTACATGCCGGCCAGCGCGGGCGTGAGCCGCGACAAGGGCTGGGAGTGCTACAAGGACAAGTCCATGGGCATCTACCTCTACGTCATGCGCGGCACCGAGGCCCACGAGACGCTCAAGCAGGCCCTGAGCGAAGGGGCCGACGTGATCCTCTACGGCACCGCCTACGACGTCAGCGCCCAGGTCAAGTCCTCGGGCAGGATCGGGATCAAGATCGACAAGCTGGAGACCGACGACGAGGACTGAGAATGCTACGGGCGTGAAACAGATCCGTTGGTGACAGGCTCCGAAAGCCCCGAAGGGGCGGAACAACATAGCCCAGGGCGAAGCCCTGGGAATATGGTCGGATGAATCAGCCAGCCCTGTAAGGGCGAGATCGTCGAGGCTGGCGGATGCTATTGCGCCCGTATCAGGGCTTTCGTGCTCTAATACATCTCTATCCCAGGGCTTCGCCGGCTTTGCCGGCTTCGCCCTGGGCTTTCATATCTCGTCCCGTTGGGGCTTGTCGATCGAAAGCACTATTCCCACTGTACAGGAAAGCACCAACGGGCATTGATCAAACCCGGATGTTGCGCGCGCCTTGAGCTCGATCGCCCTTTTCGGCTAGGATCGATCCGTCCGATGCCGGGGGCGGAAGAGGAGAGGCCCATGCGCGCGTTCCTTTCTCTGCTGGCCGCGGGCGCGGCGATTCTTCTCGCAGGGACTTCAGTCGGTGGGTCGCTCTACTACATCGACTCCCGAGGAGCGAAGATCGACCTGCAGCCGGCCGCGGACCGGATCCTGGTGCGGCTCGCCGACTCGCCCGGCGTGGACGCCCGGCTGCGGTCCAGGCCGGAGATCGCGCCCGCGGGCTCGAAGGCGCAGCCCGGCGGGCTTGCCGAGCTCCTGCTCGACCCGGCCTGGCGGGGCAGGGGCGAGCAGGCGGCCGCCCGGCTCGCGCGGGCCGGGCTGGTGGTGCGCGAGGGGCTCATCTTCCCCACCGAGGACGGGCGGCGCTTCTTCGGGCTCAACCGCGAGGTGATGGTCCGCCTGCGCGCGCCGGGCCGCGAGGCCCCGAGCGCGCTGCTTACAGGCACCGGGCTCGAGCCGGTCGAGGCGCTTGAGGCCGAGGCGCGCACCTGGCTCTGCCGGGCAGCCGATGCCCGGGCCGCGCTACGCGGCGCGGTCGCGGCCTCGGCGCTGGCCGAGGTCGAGTGGGCGCTGCCGGACTTCATCGTCCCGATCGAGCTCTACCACCGGCCGGGCGATCCCTGGTACGACGAGCAGTGGTACCACGCCCAGGCCTCGGGCGCCCACATCCACTCCGAGCAGGCCTGGGACGTGACCATGGGCGATCGGGACGTGATCGTGGCGGTCATCGACACCGGCGTCGAGACGGATCACCCCGACTTCTCGCCCGTGCGCCAGGTCGAGGGCTACAACTCCATGGATGGCTCGGATGACCCGAGCCCCGAGAGCGGGTCTCTGGACTGCCACGGCACCAACTGCTCCGGGCTGGTGCTGGCCTCGGGAGACAACGGCGAGGGCATGATCGGCGTCTGCCCCCTGTGCACCCTGATGCCGGTGAAGATGATGAACGGCCTGACGACCAGCCAGCAGCAGATCTCGGTGGCCTACCGGGCCATGGAGTACGCCACCGATCACGGCGCCTGGGTGGAGTCGAACTCCTGGGGCATCTACGGCACGATCCAGGTGGACATGCAGCCTTTCTACAACGCGCTCGACGACGCGCTGGAGCACGGCCGCGGGGGCCTGGGCACGGTGGTGCTCTTCGCCTCCGGCAACGGCGAGACCGACTGGTGGACCGGCGAGACCCACGGCATCCGCATGCCCTCGGGCCGCCTGGCGGCCCGGCCCGGGGCCATGGCCGTGGGCGGCACGGCTTACAACGACGTGCGGGTGGAGTACTCCGACTACGGGGCCAACCTGTCGGTCATGGCGCCGACCGGCGACATCGATCCGGATCTGCCGGGCATCTTCACGACCGACACCACGGGCAGCGCCGGCATGTCCCGGGGCGGCTGGATGTACACCATCGACCCGTACAGCGGCCAGGACGTGCGCACCAGCTACCGCGAGCCGGACTCCAGCGGCGACTACACGGCGCACTTCTCCGGCACCTCGGCATCCTGCCCGATCGCCGCGGGCGTGGTCGCCCTGACCCTGGCGGCCAACCCCGATCTGACCGGCGAGCAGGCCAAGATGATCGTCGAGCAGTGCGCGGACAAGGTCGGCCCGCTGACCTACAACGCCGATGGCTGGAACGAGTACTACGGCCACGGGCGGGTCAACGCGGCCCGGGCGGTCCACGCGGCCCAGATCGGCTTCGACAATCCGGACGGCTCGAGCTGCGCGGAGGACTTCAACTGCCTGATGGGCAACTGCTGGAAGGCCGAGGAGGACGACCTGCTCGGCATCTGCGCCACCGAGTGCGCGAGCGACGCCGACTGCGAGTCCGGCTTCGCCTGCGAGCCCTTCTCTCCCGGCGGACCCTCGGTCTGCATGCCAAGCTGCGAGTCCCACGCCGACTGCGATCCCGGGCTGGTCTGCGATCGGGTCTGCAAGCGGGTGGCCTGCACGGACGGCTCCGAGTGCCCGGCGGGCACGGCCTGCCCGCTCCAGGGCAGCGATCGGGCCTGCGAGCCGACCTGCAGAACGGACCTGGACTGCCGCAGCCCCAAGCTCTGCCTGCCGGCCGGCGGCGGGGACCTCTGCCAGCAGGTCGCCTGCAGCAGCTCGAACGACTGCCCGGCCGGTACGGTCTGCCCGGCGGGCGGCGGCACCTGCGTGCGGCCCTGCAGCTCCGATGGCGACTGCGCGCCGCCGGCGCTGTGCTTCGAGGAGACCTGCCAGGCGCTGCCGTGCGGAGACTCGTCCGACTGCCCGACGGGGCTGGTCTGCCCGCAGGGCGGCGGCTACTGCGTGCGCCCGTGCGGCTCGGACGACGAGTGCAGCCACCCGTCGATCTGCCTCGACGGCCTGTGCCAGGCGATCGATTGTGAGACCACGCACGACTGTCCGAGCGGCACGGCCTGCCCGCCCGGCGGCGGTCGCTGCGCCCGGGTGTGCTTGGGCGACGACGACTGCAATCCGCCGGCGCTCTGCTTGCCCGCGGGCGAGGGCTGGATCTGCCAGGCCGTCGCCTGCAGCTCGGACGCCGATTGCCCGGAGACCAGCCGCTGCGACGTCGAGGCCGGGGTCTGCGCGCGCGGGGGCGGTGAGAGCTGCGGTTGCGCGAGCAGCGCGAGCCCGATCGAGGCTGGCTTGCTCGCCCTGCTCGCGATGCTCGTCGCGCTCGGGCGCCGGAGAGTGGACTGAGATGAAGCGGCGCGACTTCATCAAGCTGCCGTGCCTGGCCGTGGCGGGCGGCGCTGCGGCCAGCCTGCTGCCCGGAATGGCCCGGGCCGCGGGCGACGAGAAGACCTTCTTGCGAGAGGCGGCCTGGTACATCAAGCGCGACAAGGGCGCGGTCGCTTGCACGCTCTGTCCCAAGGGCTGCATCGTACAGCCCGGCAAGAGCGGCTGGTGCGGGGTGCGCAGCAACCGGGACGGCACGTACTACACCCGCGTCTTCGGCCGGCCGGTGGCGCTGGCCAACGATCCGATCGAGAAGAAGCCGCTCAACCACTTCCACCCGGCCACCGACGCCCTGTCGCTGTCGACCGTGGGCTGCAACTTCGAGTGCCGCTTCTGCCAGAACTGGGAGATCTCCCAGTCGGATCCGGGAGACCGCGCGGAGCCGTACGGCTTCGTCTCGCCGGACAAGCTGGTGGCCATGGCCCGCCAGCACGGCTCGAAGAGCATCGCCTTCACCTACGGCGAGCCGGTGGTCTTCTTCGAGTACATGCTCGAGGCGGCCAAGAAGGCCAAGGCGGCCGGCATCCTGCCGGTCATGATCACCAACGGCTACATCAACCAGGACCCCATGGACGAGCTGCTCGAGGTGCTGGCCGCGGTCAAGGTGGACTTCAAGGCCTTCGACGACGGCTTCTATCGCAAGGTCTGCAGCGGCACCCTGAAGCCCGTGCTGAGGACGCTCGAGCGCATCCACAAGCGCGGCGTCTGGCTCGAGATGGTGCACCTGACCGTGCCCACGCTCAACGACGCGCCCGAGCAGATCGAGCGCCTGTGCAAGTGGGTGCTGGATCACCTCGGGCCCGACGTGCCGATCCACTTCTCCCGCTTCCACCCGACCTACAAGCTGCGCAACCTGCCGCCCACCCCGGCCAACACCCTGGTGCGGGCCTGGGTGGTAGCTCGCAACGCGGGCCTGCATTACCCCTACGTGGGCAACATGCCCGGGCACGAAGGCGAGAACACCCACTGTCACCACTGCGGCGAGCTGCTCGTGCGCCGGGTCGGCTACCACGTGGTCAAGATGCGCATCCAGGACGGCAAGTGCCCCGCGTGCAAGACGGTCATCCCCGGGGTCTGGGGCTAGCATGCGCGCAGGCGCTCAGGTCGTCTCGGGAGCATCGCGCCTCTGCCTTTCTGGGCTACGTCGGCTCCATCAGCCCGATGCGCACGACTCCGAGGTCGCTCCGCTTCGACCCTCGTCGCCTCATTGCCAGAAGGGCCGATCCGCGGTGCTTGGGGATGCGTTGCCTCTGGTGGCTGGACGATCATGCGTGCCCCAGACGTGGAATGGACCTTGCGGCGCGCTCAACTGAGATCCTCGGCCGCGGCCCGGTGGGGCGGGCGGCTGTTCGCGGCCGGGCTGGTGCTGTGCGCCGCCGGTCAGGCGGGCGCCGAGCCCGACTGGCGCTACGTGGACAGCCGGGGGGAGATGCGAGAGCTCACGCTGGCCCAGGACTGCATCTACGTGCAGCTCGAGCCGGGCGCGCGGATTGCCGGGAGGCCGGAGCTCTCGGCGCTCGCGGCGGGGGCCGGAGCCTGGCGCGTCCTGCCGCTCGCGGCCGGCTGGCGAGGCCGGGCAGAGCAGGCGGCCGAGCGTCTGCTCCGCGACGGACTGGCACGGCGCACGGGCGCGGTGATCGCCCTGCCGGACGGGCAGCGCCTGCGCTTGCCGCCGAGGATCCTGGTCCGCCTGCGGGCTGGAAGCGAGCCACCCGCGCCGGCTTGGCTTTGCAGCGAGCGCATCGATGCGCTGGACGCGGGCGAGCGGCTGTACCTGGCGCGCTTCCGGACGGCCGCGCTCGCGCTGGCGGCCGCCAGGGAGGCGGCCGGGCTGGCCGGGGTGGACTGGGCGGTGCCCGACTTCGAGCTGCCGGTCGAGCTGCTGGGCGCGCCCAGCGATCCGTACTACACCCGGCAGTGGACCCTGCAGCGCGACGGGAGCGAGGCGCACCTGCACTGCGAGGAGGCCTGGGAGATCACCCGGGGCGACGAGCGCGTGGTGCTGGCCGTGATCGACACGGGCGTGGCCCTGGAGCACCCCGACTTCGATCCCGGCCGCATGCTTCCAGGCTACGACAGCGCGGCCGGCGACGACGACCCCAGCCCGGCCGACTCGGCCCTCGACGCGCACGGCACGGCCGTGGCCGGCGTGGCCGCGGCCACGGCCGACAACGCCGAGGGCATCAGCGGCGTCTGTCCGGGCTGCTCGCTGCTGCCGATCAAGATGATGGAGGCCGGCGACTTCGCCGCGCTGTCGCGCGGCTACCTGGCCCTGGATCACGCGGCCTCGCGGGCCTGGGTGCTGTCGAACTCCTGGGCCATCGACGAGGCCTTCACCGGGGTGGTCGACATGGCGGCCTTCCAGCTCGCCATCCGCAAGGCCGTCACCCAGGGCCGGGACGGGCTCGGGGCGGTGGTGCTGTTCGCCTCGGGCAACGGCGACGGGCAGCACCAGGCGCAGCCGATCGGCGAGCACGAGCTGCAGAACCTGCCCGAGATCCTGGCCGTGGGCGGAAGCGACGCCGCCGATCGGGTCCAGCCCTACTCGGACTACGGCCCCAACCTCTCGGTGATCGCGCCGACCGGCGACCTGGATCCCGGTACCTGGGGCGTCTTCACCACCGACACCCCGGGCGAGCGCGGCTTCTCTCGGGACGGCCTGTTCTACTTGCCGGGCCCGGGCGGCGGCGACGAGAGCACGGGCCGGGTGGAGCCGGACGCGTCCGGCGACTACACGGCCTACCTCAACGGCACCTCCATGGCCTGCCCGGCCGCGGCCGGCGTGGTGGGCCTGGTGCTCTCGGCCAACCCGGCGCTCCGCGGTGCCGAGGCGCGGGCGGTGCTGGAGGGCACGGCCGACCAGGTGGGCGACGTGGACTATGGCGATCTCGGCTGGCACGAGCGCTACGGCCACGGCCGCGTCAACGCGGCCCGGGCCGTGCGGGCCGCGCGGCTGGGCGTGGGGCTCGGAGACGGCGCCGTTTGCGCCGAGGACGTGAACTGCGAGAGCGGCGCCTGCTTCAAGGCCGGGCCGGGAGAGCCTACGGGCCTTTGCGCCGAGGCCTGCGCGCAGGACGCGGACTGCGAGCCGGGCTTCGTCTGCCGGCCGCTGGCGGCCGAGGTGGAGTCGGTCTGCCTGCGGTCTTGCAAGTCGCACGCCGACTGCATGCCGGGCACGGTCTGCGACGGCGACGGGGCCTGCCGGCGGATTGCCTGCGACGGCGATCGGGACTGCCCCGAGGGCACGGTCTGCTTGGGAGAGGAGTGCTTTCCGGACGAGGATGTGGGAGACCCGGTAGGGGGCTGCGTCTGCGGGGCGGGCGGCTCGGGGGCGGAGCTGTTTTTGCTCTGGCTGCTCTTCGCGCTGGCTTGTCGCGCGGTGCTGCGACGCCGGGAGCCCCGAAGGGCGCCATGAGCCAGCTCATGGCGAGGCCCTGCTCCTCCGAGATCCGGGTTTTCGCTGCGAAGCAGCGATGGGATATAGCCTGGGGCTGAGGGCTACGCTTCATACTGCACCTCATCGGTTGGTATCGAAGCAGATCTTCTCTGGCGCTGCCAGGCGGAGATGCCT
>JAFGRB010000444.1 GCA_016935365.1 Deltaproteobacteria bacterium | reverse complement strand
TCCCTCCCCCGCCACTTGAAGTGAATTCAAGTGGTTCCACCCCCTCTTGGCGGCCGGCGCCTGTCAGCGCCGGCCGTTGATGGACTTATTACGAGTCCATCAGGATTGATGCGTGGAAAAACCCGGCCCGGCTCAGGGGTTGTAGACCGGGTTGTAGATCTCGTAGTCCGGCTGGTCCCCGCCCAGCCCGCCCACGAGCAGCACCATGCCGTTGGGCATCAGGGTGGCCGTGTGGCCGCCCCGGGGGCGCTGGAGCGTCGGGCTTTTTTCGGGTTGGGCGGTCCGGGGGTTGAGGATCTCGGCGGAGCCGAGCGCGCCCGAGCTGATGCCTCGATTGAAGCCTCCGGCCACCAGCACCTTGCCGTCCGGCAGCACGGTGGCCGTGTGTGCCCAGCGCTCGGAGTACATCGCCTCTTCGGTAAGCGCAGTATGATTCTCGTTGCAGTAGACCAACTCGCAGGTGCTCGTCGGCCAAACCCAGCCGTCGGGATCGACCGACACGATCCCACCGCATACGAGCGCGGCCTGCTCGTCTTCCAGATCGACCAGCACCGCCGTGTGCTCGGCCCTGGCGGTGTGCAGGTCCGTGCGGCTCGCGACCTCGGCCGTGCCGGACTCGAATGTGATCCGCTCCACCCGGCGGCTCGGCTGCCGGTCCAGCCCCTGCTCATCCGTGCCGAACCTCTCCCAGCCACCGATGACGAGCACCCCGTCTCCGCAGGCCACGGCCCGGGCACCCGCGCGCGGGCCTGTCAGGGAGCCGACCTCGGAGAAGGAGGCGGTCTGGGCATCGTAGAACTCGATGCTGTCCAGCAGGATCCCGGCGCGGTCCATGCCGCCCACCACCAGCAGGCCCGATCCGTCCGGCAAGGCAACGGCCGCGTGCCGGCTGCGGGCGGTGTTCATGGCTACGGCCTTGGTGAAGCGCTGGCGCTCGGTCGAGTAGGTCTCGGTCGCCAGGGACTCGTCTCCGGGGATCGGCTCGCCGCCCACGATCAGCACGGTCGAGTCGTCCAGCACGTGGACGGTGGACCTGGCCCGGCCCGCGAGCAGGCACAGCCGCTCCCCGCATCCGGGCTCCGGGTCGTCGAGCTGGAAAGCGCCGGCGCTGGGATCGAAGCGCTCGGCCGTCTGCAGGGCGTCGCCCGATGACAGGCGCGCCAGGTAGTCGACCGCATCCGGTGCCTCGGTGCCGCCGAAGATCAGCACGCTCTGGTCGGGCAGCACCGCTGCCGTGTGGAACACGCGTCCCGAGCGCATCTCGATCCGGTAGGCCTGGGGCCAGTCGGGGTACTTGGTCGTGGTGACGCTGGGGGGATCCGAGGTGGAGCCCAGCAGGCTGATGAAGAGGAAGAGGTGCATGTCGCCCGATCGCGTCTCGAACTCGGTCGACACCCCTCGCGAGACCGGCCGGCCGACACCACCCAGGCCCTCGACGATCACCCGGACGCGCTCGCCGACCGGCAGGTCGGAGATCCCGCCCTCGTCTCCGATCTCGAACTCGTTCAGCTGCGGCGAGAGGCCCTGGCCCTCGATCCGGATCCGCACGCGTTCCACCAGTTCCCGGTCCAGGGGCTTTGCGCCCTCACGGTTGGTGTAGACCAGCCTGACGTCCAGGCTGCCGACGTTCCACTGGCAGTCGCTCCCGGCGAGGGCCGTGCAGACCAGCAGGGCCAGCGCGAGCCGCGCTCCGGCCGAGCAGCCCCGTGTGCTCGCGTGCCTGTCAGTCCCGGACGTGCACATCCACCACGTCCTCCCTCAGGACGATGAGCGGGACGGCCACGGCAGCGCCTACCACCGCAGCGGCCACGGGCCAGATCCACCAGTGCTCCGCATACCATGGGCTGCCGTCCTCGCCCGCATCGGGGCCGGACAGGTCGCCGCCGAGTGGCGCATCGCCGTCACCGTCCGCCTGCGTTCCGCCATCCGGGCTTTCGGGTTGCGGCTGCGGCTGCAGCAGGGCCAGGCCGAGCATGGCGCGGATCGCCTTGCCGATCCGTCGGGCGGATTTCCGGGCCTGCTCGTCCGCCTCGGCCCCGCCGAGCATGGCTGTCTCGACGGCCACGAATCCACCCCGCCCGGCGTCGAACAGCCCGAGGCGCAGCACCGATGAGCCGCCCATGCGCTCGATCGAGACCACCACCAGGCCTTTCAGCTGGGCCGAGCCGCACATGCGCGCAAGCTCCGAAGGCTCGGGGGTGCCCGCCTGCAAAGGCCCGAGCGCCTGGCGCGCGCGACTGAAGGCCTCGCGAACGCTCGGTGCGTAGTAGCCCTCGGCGAGCTCCAGGCCGGGGGAGAGCGCAACCGAGCGCATGAAGGCCTTGCGCGCCTCATCCTCCTGCCCGGTCTGATGAAGCGCCACGCCGAGCTGAAGCAGAGGCTCCGCCAGACGCTCCGGCTCGTAGTAGCGCACGAAGCCGGACTCCAGCGCCGAGATGGCCTGACGATAGTTGGCCATGGCCGCGTCCATCTTCAGTCCCAGGTGGAGCTCTCGGCCTTTCTTCAGATGCTCGCCAGCCTCGTCCAGCACGCCCTTGCGGCGATCCGCTTCTCGCAGGGCGTCGCGCAGCGACCTGTCGTCGATCCAGCGCACGCGCAGGTCGTCGAGGGCCTCGCGGGCCGCCTCGATCGGGGCGCGGGCCACGGTCGGACCCCGCTTCTGCACGATGTACCAGCCGAGCGGATCGAGCGCCTCGTCGGCCAGCAGGGCCAGCGGAGCGCAGAGAAAAGGCAGCGCCAGCCAGGCGAAGCGCAAGCAGTCGATGGAGCCCGGCATCCTGAAACGATCGTCCATGTCGTCAGAACTCGTGCCCCGCGCGTCTCGCGAGCAGCCCCATGAAGTAGCGCAGCTGGCGGAGCTTCCACTCTCGCGCATCGGTCGGCGGAGCGAGCGGGCCGCTCTCTGGGCTGCGCAGCGGTGCGCCCTGGCTGGTATAGGCTGGCGCGCCGTCTTCCCAGTCGGGGGCGGGATGGGGTGCGTCGTAGCCGCCGCCGTCGATATCCACGAAAACCGGGTTCGTCACCGCGTAGGGATAGACGCGGAAGACTCGGGGAATGGACGTCGAGCCGAACGACAGGGCCGCCATGATGGGCACCGAGCCGAAGGCGCGCGACAAGATGTCTCCGATCTGGAGCTTGAGGTAGGGATGCTCGGTGTAGACCGGGCTGAGGTCCCTGCCGTCGAGCCCCATGGCGATCGCGACATACCAGGCATCTCGCTCCGGCACCGGCTCCTCGATCCGGGCGTCCAGGTTGACCACTCGCCGGTTGGGAAGTCCGAGGCCCGACACGTCTACCTGGCTGTCCGCATCGAGCTCGTCGCCGCGGTGCGTGAACACGTGCACGAGCCGGCCCGAGCGATAGACCTCGACCCGATCCACGTCGAACCACTCCGGCGACTGGACCCGGATGCGCAGCGGTATGCTGGAGCTGCTCGAAGCCGGGCTGTACGTGTCGCCCACCTCGGCTTCGCCTGCCCAGAGCTCGACGAAGGGGCCGTAGGAGCAGACCACCCGTCCCTGCTTGACGGCCCGGGCGAGCGCTCGCTGATCGATGCCCCGGGCGCCTTCGGTGTCGTCCAGGCGGACGAAGTTGCGCGGCAGGCCGCCTTCGGTCTGGGTGAAGAGCTTGTGGGAGTCGGAGTTGCCGAGCCCGGTGCGCACCACGCCGTAGTCGAGCAGGCGGAACCAGTCGTCCACGACCCCGTCGTAGCTCGTGCACGGCATGCCCGCCGGCGTCCAGCCCGGATCGCAGCGACCGTCGAGGCAGGCTGCGCCGTTGCAGTCCGCATCCGAGCTGCACGGCTTGACGCAGGCCATGGACAACGGATCGCAGATCTCGCCGTCTCCCTGCTCGCAGTCCGTATCGGCGGTACAGAAGCTCATCGTGTCACAGCCGCCCTGCCCGTCGCTGTCCCAGACGGCGTCCTGCTCGGCGGGCGTGCGTCTGAGGATGTCTTTGATGAAGTCCCGATCGAGCTCGATGAGCTGCCGCTCGATCACCTCGGGCATGGCCCCCAGCTTGGAAGTGTGTTGGATCATGGCCCGCGCCTGGGTGTAGTCGCGAATCTCGCCGGCCGTGGGTGTGCGGACCATCTCGTAGCGCTTGGAGTTGAAGAGCTCCAGCGCGTCGAAGGTGCCGCTGTAGAGCTCGGGATCCGCGAGCGGGTTCTTGAAGAAGTCGCTGTACTCGAAGAGGGTGCCCTCGACCTTGCTCGGGTCGTATCCGCTCATGCCGAACTGGTAGAAGTAGCCGAAGAAGTAGTCTCGCGGGTGGGCCGACACGACCACCGTGTCATCGGGGCCGAAGCGACCCAGGGCCCGCATCTCGGCGTGGAGCTGTTCCGGCGGCTTGCCGGTCCAGTCCACGGCGCCCTGCTCGCGCACCCGCTCGCCGCCCGAATACTCCTCGTACCGCAGCGGGAAGGCCAGCCAGTGGCCGATCTCGACAGTGGTCAGCTCCAGGCCCACCTGGGTGGCGAGCCACTTCTCCAGTCCCATCTCGCGCACGTAGGGCTCGAGATCGGTGATGTAGTCGTGATCCGAGGTGGACAGCATATCGACGCCTTCGCCTGCAAAGCAGGCGACCCGGTCGCGGTGCTTGACCACGGCGTCATACGAGTTCTGTCCGTGGACGTGGAAGTCGGCCGAGACCCATCCTCCGGTGTCGACCACGCGCTTGAGCCGCAAGGCCACTTCTTCGGTGCGGCCCGGCATCAGCTGCACCTGTGCCTTGTCCACGCTGTACTCGAAGCCGCGGCTGGCCCAGACCTCGTAGTGCCCGGGCTCGATCGCGATCGTGCCCTTGCCCTCGGGGGCGTACTCGTATCGTCCGATGCCCGGCGGGAAGGCGCTCTCGCCGAGAGCCGCCTGCCGCTCGAGGCTGGGCGCGCAGATGCAGCGGCCGGCGACGCAGCTCTCGACCGGCTCGCAATCGGAGTCGCTCGCACAGCTTCCCCGCGAGACGCAGCGCATGCGCGACAGGTCGCAGGCCCGGTCCGACGGGCAGTTGTCGACCAGGCAGCGCGATACGCCCTGGGAGGCGATCTCCTCGCATTTGCCCGAGGGGCAGTCCTCGTCCCGCTCGCAGACAGCCTCGAAACGGCCCGAGCAGTTGGGCATGCACTGCCCGATGATCAGCTTGGCCGGGATGCGCTGGTTCGAGCCGTCGCGGATCTCGAAGCGGATCTTGCCCGGCGGAGACAGCGCCAAGGTGGCCTTGCTCTTCTGCTGCTGGTAGATCGTCACCGCGACGACCTGGCTCACGGGCCGATCGACGGTCTTGGCGAGCAGGTAATAGCGACCAGCCGGCAGCACGCCGCGATACGCGCCGGCGGGCAGATCGTCAGCGGCCTTGTCTGTCCGCATGTGGGAGATCGCACCCTCGAAGTGACGCGCGAGCAGGCACTGCTCGACAAAGCCTTCCGGCCCGCCGCGATAGGCCGCGTCCGGTTTGCCGCCGGGTGCGCAGTCCTCCATCGTCTCGGGCACGGCATAGGCGAAGACATCGGCGTGGGATATCGGTCGGCCGTCTCGTGCGTCGACCACGCGGCCACTGAGCTCACCGGTCGGATCGCCGCGCACGGCGTAGATCGGAGCCGCGGCCGAGGCCACGTCGCCCTCGCCCACCGCGAAAAGGCGCTCGAAGAAAAAGGAGCGCGCTTGCGTGCAGTCCTGGACGAAACGGCACTGATCGGGCGTGCCGAGGCAGGGCTGGGTCGAGCAGTTCGCGCCGTGGGAAAAGCCGGCCGTGACCGCTCCGGACAGGATGGGAAGCAAGTACTTGCCGCCCGGATCGGGAGAGCCGATGGCATAGGAGACGTGCTCGCCCACGCCCACCAGGAAATCGGCTGCCACCGGGTTGTTGAGCGGGTCCTGGCCGGTGGCGAACTTGTTGCGGATGTTGCGGTAGACGTCGAAGCCGACCCCTGGGGCGAACAGGTGCATCCGGTCGCCGAAGAACAAGAAGTCGCCGCCGGTTATCCCCGGATCGAGATCGGGCAGCTCGGTCGGGAACATGGCGCTGCCGAGCAAGAGGCCGAACAGCGGCTTGACATCATCGAGCGCCGGAAGCGCGATCGCCGTCCCATCCGGGTTGCGGACTGTGCCGTCGGGCCGCGTCTCGGTGAGCAGCGTCCGGATGCGCGCGTAGCGCGCACCCGGCTCGAGGATGAAGTCGTTGCGGATGATGAAGTTGGATTTCACGTTGGCCAGATCGACGAGCTGCAAGGCCTCCAGGTAGTTGCCGCTCTGCGCCTCGACCCGCACCACGGCCGCCTGCTCGCTGGGCGCGCCCGGCCCTGCCGCGTCGGGATCGTCGGCGTCCGCGTAGTCGGCGTTGGACGGCTCGCGCAGGTCGATCGCGCAGTCCGGACCACTGCAGACCGTGCAGGGTCGCAGGCCGTCGCACAGCACCTCCACCCGCGGCTCGTCGGCGCCCTCCGGCAGTGCGCAGAAGCTCTCGTGCTTGGTCTCGTCGGCCTCGCAGACGGATGCGATCGAGAGATTGCCGACCGGGAAGAGCTCGGTGAACTGGTCCAGGCCCCGGCCAGCCCGGTAGGCCGGCTGGGGCCGCTGCAGGTCGGCGTCGATCAAGCTGCCGCCGAACACGCCCGGCCCGACGCTGTTGCCGCGCTTGGGGATGCCGATCCGGATCTGGTCGTTCTCCAGGACGAGGTCGCCGAGGTCGGCCAGGGCCGACTCCCCGCCGATGATCTGCCGGCGGTCGGTGATCGGGTAGGCGCGGGCGTAGGGGCCGGTGTCGTTGCAGCCCGTGGCCAGCGTGGCCAGCGCGATTGGCGCCAGCACGGGCAGAAGCCGATTCATGCGCTTCATGGCATTGCCCCCTGCCTAGAACTTGACTTGCAAGATGGCGGCCACCAGGTCGTTGGACAGATCGGCCCCATGCATCTCCTCGCGGAGGATGTAGTTGATCATCAGCTTGACCTGCTCCTGCCAGAAGTAGGCGTTCACCCCGGCGGTCAGCTCCCAGATGTCGCCCTCGTCATCGATGTGGACCTGGTCGTCCATGATGGCGAAGCGCACCGCCACCTCGAGGTCCATGAAGTCGAACGGCAGCAAGTAGCCGCTCTGGGCGTACATGCCCCAGCGCTCCACCTCGCCGAGCAAGGTCGTGACGTCCTCGCTGCGGTCGTTGGGGATGCCCTTGGCCCACAGGGCCTCGGCGTAGAAGCTCAGGCCGTTCCACTTGAGCGAGAGATCGATGCCGGCGGCCCGGTACTCGGCTGCGGCATCGTGGTTCAGGTATCCATTGATCCCCGCCTGCCATCGGAAGGGGCCCCGGTCCAGATCCGCCTCGCTCTTGCCCATGTCCCCCTGGCCCGCGCCGACGCGCAGCAGGTAGAGCAGGCCGTCGTTCAGGTCGCCCTTCGAAAAGCCGGGCGAGCCGTTGAACACGCCCACCTCGTAGAAGAACAGGCTCACCTGACCGCCGGCGGACAGGCCCACCTGGTGGTCCAGATCGAGCATGTGGGTGTTCGTGGCCCGCTCGAGGTTGACCCAGATGGGCCTTTCGGCGAACTGCATCGAGCCCGACGACTGGATCAGCGTGCGGCTGAAAGACGGCTTGCCCGCACCGGCGCGAACCCAGGCCCAGCGCGCGGGGCGCCAGGTGATATTGGCGTCGATGAGCGCGTTGCCGCCGTTGTCCTCATCGATCAGATCCAGCTCCAGCGCGTACTCCCAGTTCTTCATGATCTCGCCGGAGAGCCCCAGCCGGGCGCGCCGGATGCGGAATCCGTCCCGGCTGAGCACATCGCCGTTGTCCGTCCTGGCGTCCTCGCCCACCAGGCCGGCCATGACCTGGATCCGGCCGTGGGCCTGGAGCGAGAACTCGCCGAAGCGCAGCATCGGCGACGGGATGAGCCGTTCGCTCTCCGCGCCGGCCGTGGGGGCGGGCGGCACGATCTCGCCGGCGGGCTGCCAGCCCTCGGGCGGTGGCGGCGGAGGCGGCTCGTCCGCCTTCGGCTCGGCGGCTTCCTGGGCCGTGGCGGTCGGGACCAGCAGGACGAGGCACAGGATCGGAAGCAGGCGTCGGAGCATTGGATTTCCCTCCGGATGGTTCTTCGCGAGCTCTCTGGAGCTCAGGGTATGGTATGTCCATCGTCGGGCTGCATGCAAGCTCCTTGGCAGCCCGGAGGTCCGGATGCTAGACTGAAAACTCGGGCAGGTGAAAGGAAGCCCTCCATCAGAGATCCGTTCGGCAACACCCAGGGCCTCAAGCCCAACCAGCTCAGGCGCATCCGAAAGCTCGGTCAACGCCGGGTTCGGCCGTGGCAGCTCATCAGCCCCGAGCTGGCCCGCTCGCTGTGCGAGCTGTCGGTCGAGATCGGCCGCCAGCTCGGACTGCTCATCGATCGCCGCGGACGGGTGGAGTGGACCGTGGTCGGAAACGATCAGCGCCTGTACCTGCCCGATATCGGTCGCATGCGCGGCGGACGTTCCCACTTCCGCGGCCTGCGTTTCATCCACACCCACCTGCGCGGAGAGTCGCTGAGCCGCGACGACCTGAGCGACCTGGCGCTGCTGCGGCTCGACTGGGTGGCGGCCATCCTGGCGGGACCCGATGGGCTGGCGGGGCGTGTGCTGACCGCGCACCTGCTGCCCGAGGGTGCACAGAGCCCGTGGCGGCTCGATGAGCACGCCGGGCCGCACGCGCTGGACTTCGACTTCCTGGAAGCGGTGAGCGAGCTGGAAGCCGAGTTCGCCCGCAAGGCCGAAAGGCCGGCAGAGGTCGAGGCGGGCGGCGTGCGGGCGCTTCTCGTCGACGTGGCGGCCCGGGCTGCCTACGGCGAGGACAACCTGGCCGAGATGGCCGAGCTGGCCCGGACCGCCGGCGTACAGGTGGCCGGCAGCGTGCTCCAGGTGCGCCCGAAGCCCGATCCGCGCTACCTCGTGGGGCGCGGGAAGCTCGAGGAGCTGGTGCTCGAGGCGTTGCAGAAGCGCGCCGAGCTGATCGTCCTCGGGCGCAACCTGAGCCCGGCCCAGGCGCGGGCGATCGCCGAGCTCACGGAGCTCAAGGTGCTCGACCGCACGCAGCTCATCCTGGACATCTTCGCCGGGCGGGCGCACAGCCGCGACGGCAAGCTGCAGGTGGAGCTCGCCCAGCTCAAGTACCGCTTGCCGCGCCTGACCGCCGAGGACTCCGGTCTGAGCCGGCTGGTCGGCGGTATCGGCGGCCGCGGCCCCGGCGAGACCAAGCTGGAGATCGATCGCCGCCGGGCCCGGGATCGGATCACGCGCCTGGAGCGAGAGATAGACAGGCTCGCCCGCAGGCGGGCCGTGCGCCGATCCCAGCGCCAGCGAAATCGCTTGCCGGTCGTGGCCCTGGTCGGCTACACCAACGCCGGCAAGTCGACTCTGCTCAACCAGCTGACCCGCTCGCAGGTCTGCGTGGAGGACAAGCTCTTCGCCACCCTGGATCCGACCAGCCGGCGGCTGCGCTTCCCGCGCGACCGCCAGGTCATCCTGATCGACACGGTCGGCTTCATCCGCGACTTGCCAGTTGATCTGGTCAACGCCTTCCGGGCCACGCTGGAGGAGATGGCCCACGCGGATCTGCTGCTGCACGTGGTCGATGTGAGCGACCCCCGCGTGGACGCCAAGATGGAGGCTGTGCAGGACACCCTGGCCACGCTCGATCTGGCCCGCGCTCCCCGCTTGCTGATCCTCAACAAGTGCGACCGGCTCACGGACGGGCAGGGGCCGGCGATCGCCCGCCGCACCGGCGGTGTGCTCGCGTCGGCACTCCAGCGCATCGGCTTCGGCGAGATCCTGGG
This sequence comes from Deltaproteobacteria bacterium, assembly GCA_016935365.1. Lineage (GTDB taxonomy): Bacteria > Myxococcota > B64-G9 > B64-G9 > B64-G9 > JAFGRB01. The sequence goes on along the minus strand of JAFGRB010000444.1, from coordinate 11,241 downwards.
CCAGGCCGAGCAGCTGCTGTGGCAGCAGGGTGCGGCGCCCAAGGGCGCCATCTTCTCGGACAGCTATCCCTGAGATCGGCTCGCCGGCCTTCATGCGCTCCAGGACGATCCGCTTCATCGCGCTCGTGTTGCTGTCCGGGCTCGCCTTTGCCTGGCGGGCGCTGCTGCTCTGCTCGCAGCCCGATCCCCTGGGCACGGACGGCTACTTCTACGCCGTCCAGGTCGAGGATCTGATCTCGCTCGGCCGACTGCACGTGCCGGACGCGAGCTGGGTCTACGGGTTCCTGGCGCTGTGGCACGCGGCGCTCGATGATTCGGTGCTGGCGGTCGAGCTGGGCTCTGCGGCGCTCGCGGCGTGCTGCGTACCGGCCGCATACCTGGCCGGCCGGGGCCTGGGACGATTCCTCGATGCGCGCACGCCCAACATGGCCGGCGAGGGCGCGGCCGGATGGGCGCTGGCTCTGTGGGCGGCGGCTTCGCCCACCTTGAGCCATCTGGCGGTGGACTTTCCCAAGAGCCTCGGCTTCGTCGCCCCGGCCTTGCTGTGCGTCTGGGCCTGCACCTCGAGGCCGCAGCAGCGCTGGAGCTGGATCGCGGCGGGTGGGCTGGGCCTGGTCGCGGCCTGGGCGCACAGGGCAGGCGCGGGCTTGCTCGCGCTGTCTTGCCTAGGGCTCGCGATCTGGTGGATCGCCGCCCGGCCCGGGCTGCGCGTCTGGGTGCTGGGGGCAGCCTGCGCGGCGCTGGCGCTCTTCGCCCTGGCCGCGCAGTGGCTGCCCGGCCTTCTGCACCCGGCTGACCTGGCGCGGCTCGCGGGCCAGCTCGACTCCGGCCTGCACATCCCGACGCCGTTTGCCTACTTCGCCATCAGGCCCACCCATCCGGTCCAGCAGGTCGAGCTGGGCGCCTGCTGGATCGCGCTCGGGCTGGCCGTTGCGGCGGCGCTGCGGCGGCCTGCCACCCGCGCGCTGGCAGCGGCCCTGGGCCTGCCGCTGGCGGTCTGCCTGCTGCCTTTCTGGCGAGCCGACGTGCTGGATGCGGGCTACAGGCTGGCGCTGCTCGCGCCGGTCCCGGCCTCCTTGCTGGCGATCGTCGGGCTGCCGGCCGTGCGCATACGTCGCCGGCGCTGGCTGCTGCCGGCGCTGTTCGCGGCTGGGCTGTGCGCCACTCCGCTCGCCATGCTGGGGGCCGACGCCCGGCATGCACCGCCATACGGCCGTTTTCGCGCCCTGGTCGAGCGCGTACCGCGCCCGCTGCCCGAGCTTCTCATCGCCCACCGCGGCATCGCCATGCTCTACGATCACGTGACCGGCCGCGAGGCCATGGCATGGGCGCCGGAGGCGGCGCTGGACCGCAAGCGCATCGGCCGGCTGGCATGGGGCGTGCGCGACGGAGAGTGGCTGGCGCTCCTGCCGCAAGACGACGCCATCCCACAGCCCGTGCGCCTGGACCCAGAATACGTCTACTTGCGCGAGGACGTCTGGGAGGCCTTCCTGGAGGCGGCCCGTCGAGACGCCGATCCGGAACTGCTCGAGCGGCTCGATGACTGGCGCAACCCGCAGCGCACCCGGCCGGCCTGGCTACTGCGCGGGCGTGCGCGCTCGACACCATAGGCCTAAAACAAGCGCGGTTTCCAAACCGCGTTTGTATTCAGGGCTGGCCGCCCGAAGGGCGGTCGTTTTGGGGTGAAGCTGCTGGAATTGATTTTCAGCAGCGAGGGGGCTTTGCGAAAGCCCCCTGAGATGGTATTAGGCCTGAAGCAAGCGCAAAGCGCTTGTTTCAGGCCTAGTGGCCTGGCACCATCAGGTCGCACATGGCCCGGCCCTCGACCAGCAGCGCCCCGCGCTCGACGAGCTCTGCGTATGGCTCGGCCTTCAGGCAGGCGACCCGGTCTGCGGCCGGGCCCTTGCGCCAGCGAGCGAGCAGCTCGGCGAAGGCGGCCGGCTGCATGTCGGCCACGCGGGTCAGGCTCACCTGGCCGCCGCCGATGCGCACCGCGCTGCGTTCCTCCTTGCCGGCATAGGGATCCCAGCGGGCCGAGCTCGAGTGCCGGCGGCCGTAGAGCTTGACGGCCGAGGCGGGCTTGCGCGCCCGGCCGACCACCCAGGCGCCGTCGAAGACCTCGGAGCGGCTCTGGCCGGCGTCCTGCATGGTCTTGTCGTCGCCCTCGCTCTCGTACCAGACGAAGCTGTGGTTGGTGCGCAGCTTGAGCTGCGCGCTGCGCTGGCCGCTGCAGCGGCTCACCCACTGCCGATCGGCGATCGAGGCCAGGGGCTTGCCCGCGATCTGGCGGGCGAGCGCCTCGGTGCGCTCGGCCAGGTCGGGCGTGCGCACGGCCAGCGGACCCCGGGCGTCATACAGGCGCAGCTCGCTGAGCACCAGATCGGCATAGCGCGTGCCGGCAGCGGCCTTGCGGATCGTCAGGCGCAGGGTCTTGGCGCGCACGGGCTTCGCCAGGGCGAGCTTCTGGGGGCCCATGCGGTCGTCGACCTGGATCGCGATCTCGGCACCCCCATCGGCGGCCAGCGAGATCGCGGTCGCCCGGGCGTTCTTGGCGAAGTGATCCTGCGAGCGCTGGTAGCCGTTCCAGAGCTCGAGGGCGTGCAGCTCGACCGGGCGCGATAGCTCGAGGGTGACCGACTCGCCCAGCCCGAGCCCCTTGGCCCCCTCGACCCAGCCGAAGTCGGTCCGGCCGTCGAAGAGATAGCCCGGGTGGTAGGCGTCTGCAGGGCTCAGGGTGGACGAGGCCTTCACGCGGCCCGCTACGCTTCGGGGCGGCGAGATCGGTACATTCGCCTTCTGGCGCAAGAAGTCCACCTCGGCCAGGCAGGGGTTGCCGCGCGCTGCGCGGATGCGCAGGAAGACCGAGCGCAGCATGCGGTTGCGCACGGCCGGCTCGATGGAGAAACGCCCGCCATCGATACGGCGCGCGCTCCACTCGCGGCCGTTGAGGTAGGGTGCGAGCGTGAAGCTGCCCGAGCCCGGACAGGTCCGGACGAGGATGCTGTCGATCCGGGTCGGCTGCTCGAAGCGAAACAGCACGCCCTCGTCTTCCGGATCTCCGGCCGGCTTCCATCCGCTCGCGGCGTCGTGGTCGAGCAGCGCCTCGGCGTTGCTGCCCGAGGTGGGGATGAGGGCTTGCAGGTACACCGGCTCGGATCCAGCCGCGAGCAGGCAGATGCTCAGGCTGGCGACGACATGTGCGATCATGGGCAGGCTCCTCGTCGTGGAAGTAGGTTCAGTCTGACTCGCAGGCCGGCACGTAGCCCTGCTCGCACGGGTTGTCGTACCAGTAGGATGACTGTCGGTAGACCGCACAGCAGGAGTTGTCGTTCGGCTCTCCGCTGGCCCAGTTGGTGTAGGTCACGGTCTCGCCGTTGGTCCAGACGAACGCAGCGGCCCCTTCGTCATAGTGCAGGCCCAGCCACAGGTAGCGGTTGTTCTCGGTCTCGTCGCGGAAGCGAACCAAGAAGGACATCTCGCCCGAGGAGCTGACCGCCGCGTAGTCCATGCCGAGCGCCAGGCAGGCCGAATGGCCACCCGACCAGCCGGAGCCCGTGTGGACGAGACGGTAGCAGTGCCCCTGGAAAGTCCGGCCGCCCGAGCAGCCGACCTGGCAGTCGGGGCTGCACTCGTCCTCGTCGTCGTTGTTGCCGTCGTCGCAGCTCTCCCAGGGCTCCAGGTCGTCATTGCCGCATACCGCCTCGACGCTCTCGCCGTCCAGGCAGTACCAGCCCTCGGTGGGGCAGGGGGTGTAGTCCGGCATGGGCGGGTTCTCGCAGCCCGTGTCGCCGAGGCAGTGATCCTGGATGCAGTACTCGGGATCCTCGCAGTCGGCCAGCTGCGAAGAGCCGCTGCACGTTCCGCCCTGGCAGGTGTGCATCCTCCAGATCAAGCCGTCGCAATAGCGAGAGCCGCACTCGGTGCCGTCGGTCCACTCGGCGTGGGAGCAGCCTTCATCCGCATCGCAGAAATCGTCCGTGCAGAACTCGCCGTCGTCGCAGTCCTCCACCAGGGCGCTGCCAGCGCAGCTGCCTCCCTGGCAGGTCTCCTGTCTGAGCTGCTTGCCATCGCAGAAGCGATTGCCGCACGCGGTTCCGTCCGCCACCGGGTTGAGGTCGCAGCCCTCGGGCGTACAGACGGCCTGGGCGCACTGGCCGCCTCCGCCGCACCGGTCTCCGCATCCGAGGCAGTTCTCGAGCGTGCCCAGCGGCGTCTCGCAACCGTCGCCCCAGCCGCCGCTGCACTCGCCCCAGCCGCCGTCGCAGTGACAGCTCGAACTGGAGCAGTGGGTATGCTGGCCGCAGCTGTGGTTGCATCGGCCGCAGTGGGCGGGGTCGCTGTCGAGCCGCACACAGGCGCTGCCGCAGCAGGTCTCTCCGGCGCCGCAGTCCGGACCGACACCGCCGCAGCGGCACTCCTCGTCCACGCAGTCCTCGCCCGGATCGCAGATCACCCCGCCGCAAGTGACGTCCACACAGCGGCCGCTCTGGCAGCCGCCGGGGCAATCCATCCGCTCCTCCGCATACTCGCAGACCCCCTGGATGCAGATGCCCTCGGCCGGGAAGCGCACCTGGACGTCCCCATCGCAGTAGTCGGACGGGGGCGCGTCGCAGGCCACGTGAACGCACTCCGCATCGACGCACACCTCGTCGACGCAGACCTCGCCTTCCTGGCATCCATGGGTCGAGCAGCTCGCCGGTAAGCACCAGCCGTCGGCGCAAAGCTCGCCTTCCGGGCACTCGACATGCGCGCAGGTGCGCGCAGTGCATTGCCCGTCTACGCAGACCTGCCGCTCGTCCTCACAGACATCGCCGCCGCAGTCGAGAGGGTAGCACTGGCCTCCCGCACAGGCGTAGTCCTCGGGGCAGGTCACACCCACGCAGCTGCGCTCCACGCACTGCCCCTGGACGCAGACCTCGCCGTAGCCCGGGCACGCCTCCGACTCGCAGTCGATCGGATAACAGGCGCCGCTGGCGCAGCGCTCTCCCTCGGGGCACTGGACGTCGACGCAGCTCGCTGGCAGGCAGTAGCCGTCGATGCAGAGCTCGCCGTAGCCTGGGCAGCTCCGCGTGCTGCAGTCCTCGGGGTAGCACGCCCCATCCGCACAGGCGGAGCCTTCCGGGCAGTCGATCGAGATGCACGCAGCCTCGATGCAGTTGTCGTCGAGGCACACGAAGCCGTCCGGGCAGTCTCGGTCCGGGCAGTCATTGGAGACCGCCACGCACTGGCCGTCGATGCAGGTCTGCAGACCGGGGCAGTCGGTATCGTAGGTGCACTCGGACGAGGAGCAGCCCGCAGCAGCCCAGCAGACCGTCCAGAGCAAGAAGCACAGGATGCAGGCTGTCCTCGCCTGGAAGAAAGGCGTCTTTGCGTTCATGACCACGATACCCCTCGATAGAGTTCCGCTCGGCTCGAGCATTCCAACACAGGAGCCCAGATGTGATCATAGGCCATAGTGTGCACTCGTCGCAAGGCGCTACGGATGCGACGGATGCGCGGTTGTGTCAGGCCTGCCCAGCCAGATCGGAGACGACCACGCCATCTCGCCGTCCATCTGGACGACCCGCACGTAGTACCAGGCCGGCAGGACAGGGGGCCGATCGCGCACGCTCAGGTCGACCGCCTTGCCGCGGGGGCGGGCGGTGAAGAAGACCTCGTTGTTGCGCAGCAGGTCGATCTTGCTCAACGAGGCCGGGCAGTCGATGCGCACCTGGAGCTCGACCGAGCTGCCCGCCGGCGGTCGCGGGAGGACCTCGCCCATCAGCCGGCCGTCGATCCGGAAGTCGAGCAGGATCCTGGCGCCCGTGGTACCGAAAGTGCGGCGGGCTCGTATCGCGGCCAGGATCGCCTTGCGGTCGAGCGACTCCGCATAGACAGCTGCCTTGCCCAGCCCGCCGCGGTGATCGGGCGAGGCGACGACGCCGATGACCACGCCGCGGCGCCAGGCGTCCTGCAGGAAGTGGCCCCGACGCGGAGTCGTGTTGCGGGCCTCGCGTGCGCATCCCTTGCACTCGTAGGAGCCGCGGAACTGGAAGATCTCGGCCACCGGCTCGGCCGCCTCGTCGTGGAAGCTCCAGTCGACGGGCACGTTGCCCGTGTCGGCCAGCTGGTGGGGGATGAGCACGAAGTCGGTGCGCTCGCGTCGCAGCTCGGCCCATAGATCGGCCGGGGTCGTGCCGTCGGCGGCGTTGTACCATCGACGATGGCGGGCATCGGACAGGATCAGGTTGCGGTGCCCGTAGTATCCGTAGGGGTAGCGCTCCGAGCGCTGCTCGAAGCTGGAGGTCCACTCCAGGGCCAGCAGGGGCAGAAAGCGGCCGATGTCAGAGTTGGCCCGTACCCGCTTGGCCTGGTGGTGCCAGAGGTAGGCGTTGAAGTTCTTGCCGTGGTCCGTCAAGGCCCCGAAGTCGCAGCGGGTCAGGTCGCGCATCATCTGATAGCTCTCGTCCGGCGACTCGTCCCGGGTGCGATCGCAGACCGAGATCTCGGTGTGCTCGTGCAGATCGCCGAAGAGCAAGCGCAGGCTCTTTCCGCCCACCTCGACGGTCCAGCCGTCGCGCGTGTCCCCTCTCTGCTCGCGCAGCCGGATCGCCTCGAAGGGATCCCGGGGTGGATCGAAGGCCGAGAGCAGCGGGCGTGCAGCCCTGCCCGGGGCGCGCACGGTGGTCAGCAGAACCCGGCTGCTGCCCTTGTCGCTCCTGTCCACGCTCATCCAGCGGCCGGGCATGTCATCGCCCTGGTAGCACACGGCCATGCCACCGCGCACCGGCACCAAGCTCGGGCTACGCCGCATTCCCTTTTGCCGCGAAAGCACCCGGGGTGGGCTCCATCCCTCTTTGCCCCAATGCCACAGCACCACGTCCCAGCCCGAGGATCGATCGCGCGGTACGCGGGCTACGAGCCACAGGCGCTGCTGGTGGTCGAATGCCAGAACCGGCGAGTCGGCGTCGCTCCAGAACTCGGCCCGGCGGGTTCCACGGGGGCTGCGCAGCACGCCATCGCGCAGGCGCGCCACGAGTACGCGCTTGGTCGTGGCCGCGCCGAGCTGGTAGCCGCTGTAGCAGGCGTGCTCCCAGCTCAGCCAGGCATCGCGACCGTCGGCCAGCAGGCGCACGTGGCGGTCGATGCCCGGCGAGCGGGTCAGCCGCTCGAGTGGGCCGAGCATGCCCTGTTCCAGGCTGCGGGCGTAAAGATCGGCATTCCCGTCCGCGAAGGCGTGCCAGGCGATGACCACGCCGCCTGCTCCCAGGCACGCGATGTCGGGCTGGTAGGCATTGGCGCCCTCCTGGCTGAGGATGCGCACGGAGCCGACCTGCCCGGATCGCACCGCGGCCAGGGCGATCTGGTGACGGCCGCTGTCGCGGTTCGTCTCCCATGCCAGCCACAGGGTGCCGTCGGCCTGTACGGCGGCAGCCGGGTGCATGTCCGAGCCGGGATGCCTGGTGACGCGTAGGCTCTTGCCCGGTCCGTCTTCCGCGACATGGACGGCGTGGATGTCCCAGTTGTCGCCCTGCTCGGCCGAGTAGACCAGCCAGGCGCCGCCCTGACCGTCGGCGGCCAGGCGCGGGTCCAGCACGCTGGGACCGGTGTCGATCGCGTAGCTCTTTTCCTGCTCTGGCTCTGCGCCGGCCTGTGCGATCCGGTAACGCGCGATCTGCAGCCGGTCGCGGCCTTGTTGGAACGCCAACCACGCCAGCCAGAACCGGTCCTGGGCACCGGCGACCATGCTCGGGAAGTCGTTCATGCCCTCGTCGGCGGCGACGTGCTGGGGCCAGAGACGGTGATCCGTCAGCGAGAGGTCATCGATCCACATCCTGCCCGTCGGCGCCCAGAACGACGAGGGCGCCACGATGGTCAGGGTGGCCGGCCCATTGCGCGGCACGGTGAAGTTGACGCGGAAGCGATGCCAGCGTCGACCGACCCCGTGCCAGTTGCCGATCACCTTGCCGCGCCGCTTGCCCGCGCTCAGCTTCACGGTCAGCCGGCTGCCGTTGTCGGCCCGGGCCCAGATCGAAAGCCGGTAGAGCCTGTCGGCGCGCAGCCGCAGGCTGCGCTGAAGGGTCTTTCCCTGCCGTCGTTTTCGGACCTCACCCAGCAGACAGCGAAGGCCCCGGTGGGCCACCGCCGGATCCTCGACCAGATCCAGCCCCGAGACCTTCCAGCCTTCGAGCCCCTTCTCGAAGCCGCCGTTGGACAGCATCGAGCGCGACAAGCTCGGGGTGCCGCTGCTCGGGGCGCTGCTCGGGGTGCCAGGGTCTTCGGGCGCTGCGGCTGGCGCCTGGCTGGTCATGGCGCAGGCGGCGAGAAAGAGAAGCATTTTCGTGGGGCGGGTGTGCAAGGATCAGCCTCCCAGGGAGGAGATGATAGCACAGAAAGACTTGAAGCCAAGTAAAATTTGTGCACTAATATATAGTATGCAAAGGCTTGGAGTACAAATAGTCTCTGTCTGTTTGCTATGGTCTGGAGCCTGCGAGCAGCCAGCGGTGGAGCCCAGTCCTGTCGAGCCTGTCGAACCGGTCTCGACCGATGAGAGAGGACCACTATTGCTCTTCGGGGCGGATGCGCTGGACCTGGAACTGCTCGAACTCTATGGGGCTGGTGGGCGACTTCCCCACTTGCAGCAGCTGATACGAGAGGGGGCTCATGGCGTGTTGCTCTCGGAGCGCGAGATGCGGTCACCCGCCCTGTGGACCACCATGGCCACGGGCCGGCCGCGCGCGGAGCACGGGATCTTCGACTTCATCACCGGCACGCGCTTCTGGCCGGAAGCGCGGCGCGCGGCCGATCGCCGGTTGGTGACCAGCTCGATGCGCCGGGTACCCGCGCTGTGGAACTTGGCCTCGGACCGAGGTCTGCGGGTGATGGTGATCGGCTGGACCGCCACCTGGCCGGCCCGGCCGGTCAACGGGCTCATGGTCGCTCCCTATGTTGCGCTGGGTAGCGCCAAGCAGGTCACCATCAAGGGCAGCGTCTACCCGGATGAGCCGCGGCAGGTATGTCGAGCAGGCCGTCTGGCCGAAGTCCTTCGAGTCTCGCGTGCGGGGCTGGATCGTCGAGCCCGATCAGATCGCGCCCGAGGAGCTGGCCCGTCTGGCGGACGTCCCGCCGGCGGGCTCTCCCCTTTACGACCTGCCGAAGATGGTGAGCTACGTCTATGCCTTGCGCTGGAACCTGGCCCGGGCCCGCTCGGTCGAGGACATCTCGCTCGGGTTGGCGAAGGCGGCTCGGCCCGACGTCGTGCTGAGCTACTTTCAGTGCCCGGACTCGTTGCCACACCGCTTCTGGATCTTTCAGAAGGGACTGGCCGCGATCGAGAGGCGCCTCTCCCAGTTCGGAATCGACACCAGCCACGCCGCCGAGCTCGAGCGGCGCTTCGGCAAGGTGATCGAGCGCTGCTACCAGGACGTCGACCGGCGCATGGGGCACCTGATCGATGAGCTTGCCGGTCCGGACACGCTCGTGCTGGTGGTCTCGGATCACGGCTTCGGCGACGGTCCGGTGCCGCACCCGTTCAAGTCCGAGCCCTATGGCGGTATCCACTGGTCCACGGGGGTCATGCTCGCCCGCACTCCGGGCCTCGATCCAAGAAGCGAGATTCGGGGCGCGAGCGTGCTCGACATCACGCCGAGCATCCTGTACTTCCTCGGGCTCGCCGTGGCCGAGGACATGCGCGGCAAGGTCATCGAGGCTCTGTTCCAGGGCGGGCCGAAGCAGAAAATCGAGCCCGTGTCCACATATGAAAAGAAGCCCCAGACCGAATGCCCCTACGCCGAAGGCTTTCCGCCCAAGCCGGAGTCGTTCATCTGGTGAGCATCAGTACATGACCCGGCAGCGGTTGTGCGCCAGGAACTCCCGGCCGATTTCGCGCCCGTCCTTGTCGAGCACGATCCGGATCAGGCGGTTCTCGCGCATGCGCGCGCCGTGCTCGACGAAGAAGCGGTGGCCCCGTTCCTCGATCCGCACCCGGAAGCCGGGATCTCGCTCGGCCAGGATGCGGCCGAAGAGCGCGCCCGCCTCGATGCGCTGCTGGATGCAGACGGGCCCGGCGAGCGGGTTTGCAAACCGCAGGTCGCGGTAGTTGAAAAAGACCGTCGCCCCGCAGCCGAACGGCACGCTGCGCTCGTGATCCGGGAAGAGATCGAAGCCGTGCCGGTGGCGCTCGACGATCCGCATGCCCGCCTGGACCGCCAGCCAGTAGAGCTGGTTCGAGACCTGGCAGCTGCCGCCCCCGATACCGGACGACTCCCGGTTTTCCCGGAGCTCGAGCCCGAGCCGGAAGCCGCGCCAGCGCGATGGCCGGCCCACCAGCCGGTGGTAGGAAAAGACCTGGCCCGGCTCGACGATTACGCCGTCGATCGCCCGGGCCACCAGGGCCACGTTGTGCTCCTTGCCGCGCTGCAAGGGCGCGGGCACCGCGCCCGGCACGCGCTCGAGCGGCGAGCGAGCCTCTGCCAACACGAAGGGGAAGTCCGCCGGGCAGCCCTTGCGACGCGCCAGGGTGTGCCGCAAGGGCATATCGCATATCGCGCGCCATGCCCGGTGGATCTCGACCCGCAGCCAGAAGGGCACGATGATCCCGAGCTGCGCTCGAAGGCCTCTCGACACGCTCACCTGATCCTCCATGCGAAAGCCTAGCAGCCGGCTCGCGACAGGCCAAGCGTTCGCGCTCACCTCGGCCCCTCGGCCCGGCCCGGGCTTGCAATGCTCGCTGGCGAAGTCTATCGTGCAAGCAGAGCTCACGGCGCTCTGGATGCGAGGTGCGCATGGACGCGAAGGACAAGCTGGCGATCTGCAAGCTGGTCGCCCACGCCATTCTGGTCGACGGGCAGCTGACCGATGCAGAGCATGACCTGCTCGATCGGTTGATGGAGCGCTACGGGCTGGACGACGCGCAGCGCGCCGAGGTGCGGGACCGCAACATCACCGAGGATCCGCTGGCCATGGTGAAAGAGGTGAGCGAGTCGGGCCACGAGGACTTGCTCCAGGAGCTCGCGGCTGCGGTCTGTGTCGACGAGGAGATCAGCGGCCGCGAGAAGAACTTGCTTCGCGGTGTGGCCCGCACGCTGGGGCTGGACGAGGAGGAGGCCGACGCGGCCTTCATCGTGCTGACCAAGGTCTAGTCCTGAAACAAGCGCGGTTTCCAAACCGCGTTTGTTTTCGCTCCTCTCGATTTTCCGTAATACTGCGAAATGCCCGTCAATGGAGATCCACCTCGGCAAGATCGAGCACAGCGAAGCCCCG